>JASJDR010000017.1 GCA_030065615.1 Xenococcus sp. MO_188.B8
GTTCGTTCCTTTCAAGAATATTGCTCTCTCTATTCTCTCAACTTCTTTCTCAGCATACACTTGAGCTGTTTTATTTCTTTGACTATCTTGGATTTAAGCGAACCGTGAGTTGGTGGTTCCTTTTTTGGGACTTCTGCTGATAGTTTTGTCTTTGAGGATGGGGAATTCAGTGCGACAGATTTAGATAATCCTCCTTTATTGACGATTAATGCCCCTATTGGTTTGAATTTTCGAGATAATCCTGCTGAGATTGTTAATGGCGCGACTGATGTTGGTTTAGAAGTTAATCCCAGGGAAACTCTAGCTTTAATCGGAGGCAATATTGATTCTGAAGGCGGTCAAATCATTGCACCAGGAGCGAATGTTTGGTTAGGCGGTTTGTCGGCATCAGGGACGGTTAGTATTACTGGTAGTTTTGATTTGAGTATACCTGATGGGATAGCTAGAGCAGATCTCTCTTTTTCTGATGGTGCAGGAGTTGATACTGCTAGTGATAATGGTGGTGGAATTACTGTTATTGGCAACAGCATTACTTTAATCGAAGCCAGTCAACTTTTTGGCGGAATTGCAGCTGATTCTGGGTTTGAAGGCGCACAAGCAGCAGATATTAATGTAGATGCGACAGGTGCAGTTAATCTTAGTGGAGATAGTGGTATTCGAAATCGGGTTAATTCAGGGGCAACAGGGAACAGTGGCGATATTAATGTTACAGCACAATCATTGTCATTAACTGAAGGTTCTTCTTTCAGTACGAGTACATTTGGTCAAGGTAATGCGGGTGCTGTCAATATCACTGCCACAGATAGCGTTACTTTCGATGGTGAAGATTCTGATGGTTTCAATAGTGGTGCTTTTAGTACTGTTGGTACAGACGCAATAGGAAATTCAGGAGGGATTACTATCACTACTGGTTCCCTTTCTTTAATCAATGGAGGAACAGTTAGTGCGAGTACATTTGGTCAAGGGAATGCGGGTTCGGTGAAGATCACTGCCACCGATACCATTATTATTGATGGTGAAACTTCAGATGCCTTTCGTAATAGTGGTGTATTCAGTCAGGTCACTTCAACAGCAGAAGGAAATGGAGGTGATATAAACATTACTACTCGTTCTTTAACTCTGACTAATGGAGGGCTAGTTAATGCTGACACTTCCGGTCTAGGGAATGCCGGCTCAGTAAATATCGCTGCTAAAGATACCATTATTATTGATGGTGAAACTTCAGATGGCTTTCCTAATAGTGGTGTGTTCAGTCAGGTCACTTCAGCAGCAGTAGGAAATGGAGGAGATATAAACATTACCACTGGTTCTCTGTATGTGACCAATGGAGGGCTAATTGATGCTGATACAAGAGGTCAAGGGAATGCCGGTTCGATAAATATTACTGCCACTGATACGATTACTTTTGATGGTGAAGATTTAATTGGCATTCCTGCTCAGGCTACCAGTAATGTGTTCATTCCAGAAGCAATAGGAAATGGAGGAAATATCAACATTGTTACTGGTTCTTTGATTCTGAAAAATGGAGGTAATGTTGGTGCTAGTACTAGAGGTCAGGGAGATGCGGGTTCGGTAAATATCACTGCTAACGAGACGATTACTATTGATGGGGAGACTGATAGTAGTGTTTTCTCAAACGTTTCCTTTTTATTTGGAGGTAATATTGTTGCTAATACTTTTAGTGAAGGAAATGCCGGGGATGTCACCATTACTACTGGTTCTCTGACTCTGACTAATGGAGGTATTGTTGGTGCTAGTACTTCTGATGAAGGAAATGCGGGTTCTCTGAAAATTACTGCTAGCGATACGATAAGTATTGATGGTAAAAATTCAGCAGGCTTTATTAGTGGTGTTACCAGTGTAGTTGATACAGATGCAGTAGGAAATGCTGGCGGTATCACCATTACTACTAGCAATCTCAATCTCACTAATGGAGGACAAGTTTCAGCTAGTACTTTTGGTCGAGGGAACGCGGGTTCGGTGGATATTGATGTCAGAGAAAAAATAAATCTTGCTAATGGACAAATTTCCACGGGAGCAAATCCTGGTGCAGAAGGAGATGGTGGCAGCATTAAATTTGTTATAAACGATCTCCTAAAATTGAGTGATGATAGTCTTATATCTGCCCAATCTTCTGGTCTTTCTGATTCCGCTCAAGGTAACATAACTATCGACATAAAAGATGGTTTTGTGGTCGCTTTCCCCTCAGAACCAAATGGTAGCGATATTGTAGCATTTAGTCAATCTAGTCAAAGCTTAGGAACTGGAGGGAATTTAACAATAACCGCTCAAGGAATTCTCGGTTTAACAGAAAGACCAGCTATTCCTGAGAATGGTACTAACGATATCGATGTTAGTGGAGAATTTAATTTAATCCAACTTACTAATGACATTAACAGAACAGAGACTGCTGAATCTCCTGGAAATCTAATTAAATCAGAACAAAGCTTAGCCCAAGCTTGTCAAAGAACTCGTACCGCTGACAAACCTAGTGGTTTAACTGTCAAAGGCAAAGGTGGTGTCCCTCCCTTACCCACTAAACCATTTATGGCAGATTTGTTAATTCCTGATGGCAAGCCCATTACATTAGACAAAAAGACTGATCTTACTTCTCTTCTTGAAGTAGAAGAAAATGAGACTGAGCCAGAAAATCCCAATTACATCCCTGAATATATCAAACCTATCAAAACCAGCAGAGGAGATATTTACCCAGCCAGAGGCATCATCAAAACTGAAGATGGTCGAGTTATCTTAACTACCTATCCTACCAATAACATCAATACCCGTACACCTCATATTGCTGCTAACTGTAATCTTGTCAAAGATGAGCAACAGTGAAGATTTATAATAATTACGCTAAAGCTTGCATAACTCCCAGAACGAGCACAACTAATAGAATGATAAATCTAATACCGATTTAAATTGTGTTCACAACAGATAATGGTGGTAGGGGCGATTGGCCAATCGCCCCTACAGAATCAATTGTTGGATTCTTATTTTAAATTGGTATAAATTGGTATTAGACTTGACTTTCAAGACAATCGCTAAATCCCCTTCCTCGCGCGTTCCCTCTCTTGGTGCGCGTTCCCTTGCCCAGAACACGGAGCTGGGCTTGTCCCCAGAACACGGAGCTGGGTAAACAGATCGGTGCTCTGGATAAACGCCTTTCGTCGGCGCGGGGTCTGACCGCTTGTCCAGAACACGGAGCTGGATAAACGGATTACAAATTCCGCAGGTTCGAGACCCTTTGGGTAGAGCTGCCCCTTCGGGTAGAGCTACGCAAGCGCTAAACTTGGGGGGCTAGGGGTAGGATGGTGACTTTGTGGGAGAAAATCATACAATTTTCATGTTGCTAATGATTGTAGAAACCCTTTTAAGATAATGTTCTTAGGTAAGATCCATGACGGAAATCAACCTAAATCAATAAATGCATACAGTTTTTGTGTGAAGATAACATCCCAAATCATTTTCCCCCTGCTCCCCGCTCCCTGCTCCTCTGCAAAAAACAGAGTGAACTGTGGGATACAGAATCAACACCCCAGGCTAGGGGGGCTAGATTCAGTATTGTGGAGTTGATCTGGAGATGTGTGTACACGGTAGCCGTTTATCCAGAGCACCGATCTGGACAAGCCCAGCTTCGTGTTCTGGGCAAGCGGTCAGACCCCGCGCCGAACCTCTCTAAATCTCTCCTGAAAGGAGAGACTATATCGTTCCCCTTCCTGTAGGAAGGGGATAGGGGTAGGTGGCGCAAGGGCGGGAATGGTGGATAACAATTCAATTCCTGGTGTTGAACCAATAGAATCTAACAAAATACTCCCCCCTTCCCGGTGCTGATCAAGAGAGGGAACGCGCACCAAGACAGGGAAAAGGTTTTACGGGATCTATCTTTTTATTTCAAAACTCCAGTTTTGAATGTGGACGCGGTTTAACTTTTGGGCGAAAAGATATTCCAAGTCTCCTCAAATTATCTCTAGTTATTCAGTTTCACATTCTCCAGCAGACACGGCACCAGTTTTTGCCCCTGTGTAGTTCCCAGTTCTGCTAATCCCCAATCCTAGAGCAATCACAAAACATCTCTGGGTATCAGTTGCGTCAGAGGAAACAACTATTGTGCCGCTGTTAGTAGTGGTACCTTTAGCCGAAAATAAAACACTAGGTGGAGTTCCCAATGAAGTAGTATGTCTGATAATGATATTGTCGTTAATTTCTCTTTGCCGCAGTAAGCATTCATTAGGAGCTCCAGTAATTGTTTTTGGAGATGAAGTACTAATAACTATTTCACATTGTTTCCCCAGACGTATCGCCTGTCTTTGGGTTTCTTTAATCGCACCATTGATGGTGGCTATTCCTTCTTTAACCCGATTATGACTCATTAAGTTGAATAAGTTAGGCATTGTAATCACTGCTATAACCCCTAAAATCAGCAAGGCTGATAGTATTTCAATTAGAGTAAAGCCATTTCCATTACTCTTGATTCGGGAATAATTGTCAGAATATCTTTTCATAATAAATAAGTAATTTTAGAAATATACTGCCCTATTAAAAATATTTCGGACGACTTAGAGGAAAAAAGGGCTAAACCCCCCCCATTTCTCAGCTAAGTTAACAGTCTTGAGCTGAAACCGCAAATGGAAATTTAAGACCAGCAGAACATGGGAAAATACAGGCTTCTAGGATGACGTCACAAAAATTAGCTAATAAAAATATAAAGTACTTTTAATCAGAATGTGTAGAAGATCGCGATCGCTCAATTTAATGAAATCTTGATCGCCGTATTTGAGGTTAGCCTGATGAGACTTCCGCTATTCTCTGACTTGTTAAATTCCAAAATGAATACTGCAAATCAAATGGTTACCAATTCTCTTATTAAAAGCCAGATTAAGTTTCATTATTCTGGTCTAGAACAAGTGATTAAATATCTTAAAATTAATATGCGTTAATAGGCTAGAAATTAAGATATTACAGTTAGAGCTTTTTCCCCTTAAGAATCAAAAAAAGTCGTGTGTTTGATTGGAGAATTGTATGATGGCTATATGGACAGACTACTATACAAAGTTTGAAATAGATCCAGATTCGGTGCGTAAAGACTGTGAACCTCGAATTATGCTTCAAGACTCACCGACAGAAAAAGCAATTGTTTTAATACATGGACTGACGGATTCTCCTTTTTTTATGGAAGCGATAGGAGAATGCTTTTATCAATGGGGATACAACGTCTTTATTCCATTATTAGATGGTCATGGACTGAAAGATCCCAAGTTTATGAGAGGCGTAAAACTGGAAACTTGGATTAAAAATGTGGATTTTGCCATTCAAGAAGCTAAGTCTCAAAGCAAAGTAATTTCGATTGGTGGCTTATCTACAGGTGGCACTCTTAGTGTCTTAAAAATGTTTGATTCTCCAAATGATATTACTGGTGGAATATTTCTTTTTTCTGCTGCTTTAGATATAGCTGGTGCAACAGGAGATATCAAGGAGAAACTATTGAGAACGCACATCATCTTACCAATTGTGGCTCTTATACAAGATCAGTTTGGACAAGAACTGATTGGTGATAACCCATACAGATATGCTCGAATGGATAATGATGGTGCTCAAGAGTTATCTAAATTGATTGATGAAATAGATGAGCATCTTAAGAAAATTAAGAAAGGTAATATCAACAAACCTATTTTTGTTGCTCATTCTGAATATGACAGTGCAGCAGATATTCAAGGTGTAGAAGAATTAATCGCTAAAAGTCAAGAAGATAAAACTGAGTTTTTTAGAATTGGCAAGTACTTCCATGTTCCTCATGCAAGTGTTGTTCTCCAAGAAGACGTTCGAGCTAAAAATGGTTCTCCTCTAGAGCCTAAAAATCCTTTCTTTGACGAAATGATGAATGCAGTTGATCAATTCCAAAGAAAACAGTTGTAACAGAAATAAAATCTACTTTTCTCTATTGATTTTACTTATCATATAAAGCTTTCTGCCTCACTCTGACCCAAGTAATGCTTTAAACCTAGGTTCTTCTCGAATATTGTCAAAATCTGAGTCGGTTTTTGCATCTTCTCGACATTCAGGATTCAGGTTAATTGCATGGGCTAAGTTTTCAATTGCCAAGTCACAATTTCTTTGTAAGCTATAAACACAGGATTTGTTATACCAGGCTTGATCTTTATCAGGATTCAATTCCAGAGCCTTATCGTAGGATGCGATCGCTTCTTGGTAGCGTTGTAAATCATCGAGTACAATGCCTCGGTTATACCAGGCTTGATCGTCATCAGGATTCAATTCCAGAGCCTTGTCATAGGAGACGATCGCTTCTTCGTAGCGTTGTAATTTTCTGAGTACATTGCCTCGGTTATACCAGGCTCGGTCATCATCAGGATTTAATTCCAGAGCCTTGTCGTAGGAGGCGAGCGCTTCTTGGTAGCGTTGTAAATCATCGAGTACATTGCCTCGGTTATTCCAGGCTTGGTCTTTATCCGGCTTCAATTCTAGAGCCTGGTCATAGGAGGCGAGCGCTTCTTGGTAGCGTTGTAGGTTATTGAGTACATTGCCTCGGTTATTCCAGGCTCGATCATAATCAGGATTCAATTCCAGAGCCTGGTCATAGGAGGCGAGCGCTTCTTGGTAGCGTTGTAGGTTATTGAGTACATTGCCCAGAAGCAACCAAACAAAGAAAATTTCGGGATTATCCGGTAAATAAGTAATTAACAGATTGAGACAAACAAAAGCTTCCCGATGATAACTATAGTTATTGAAATTTAAAGCCAAGCTATATAGTGAGCCCAACATTGATTCTGGCTGTTTCTGGGTTAACCTCAAAACTAATTTAGTTAAACCTCGAACATATTTTTTGTTAAGTTCAACTGTCCTTTCTCTAGCTTCAATTTGTCCGTCACGGGGAGTCAGAATCAGTTCGGCATCCATTAAATAATCTAATGCTTTGTTGATAGAATAGCGATGCCAGAGCTGCCAGGATTGACTATTCATAATTAATAAAGCCGTAGGTTTAACAACCGCTTTGGTTAAAGAAATACCCAATTGTTCTAACAAGTCCACCGCATCATAAATATGAACCGCAATAGGATATCTATTAACAGCATCTTGATAGCGTTTGCTCCAGTTTTCTTTGAGCGTATCACGATAATTATTCGGCGTTAGGGGTAATTTACGGTTGCGTAGGCGGACTAAATTTTCTACTACATTCCTGAAGGTGCAGTCATTCTTTCTCGCAATAGGTAAATAATTCTCCTCGTTGGCATAAATTGCTGTTTCGGGAATCGTATCTCTCAATAACTGAGCAATAGCCTCATCTTCTGGTTCAGGCAATTCATAAACTGTAAAACGATTCCAAAATTTAGGATATTTGTCTTTTTCTAACTTATCCCAAGCACTGGGTTGACCAGGAGTATCAGAAAATCTTTCATTACGGGCAGTTGCTAACACTTTGATTTCCCCATTGCTGCAAAACCGTTCGTAGGCTGTTAAACTCCGCAACAAGCGATTTTGTAACGATTCAGTTATGGGTTCGAGGGGAGAGTTTTCAGCTCGGGGAGATTTTTCTTTAATAGCAAAATACATTCTCTGATTGAGATCGTCGAGCAAAAAAAGTAACTTGCGATTGGTATTCAGTTCCCTGAGATGTTCTGAAGTTGGTTCATCAACCCATGCTCCTAACTTTAACCACAATACTGTCCAGCCTTCATTGTTAAACAATTGAGCTAGTTCTCCAGCTTCTCGGGTTTTGCCTAAACCCGTTCTCCCTTCAATTAAGAGCCAATCCGATTCACTCAGCTTTCGAATCAATTCTCGACGAACACTCACTTGTCTAGTGGGGCATCGATCTTGATAAAGAATCGAAGCATTTGCCAACGGATCTTGTTTATTCCCAGGAAAAACAACTGACAAAACATCACTGTTGGGGCGAATTATTTCAAATGGCGAAGGAATAGCTGGAGGAAATTTTCTCTTGCGTTTTTGGTTGCGATACCACCAGATAAACCCAATCAAGCTGGAGAGGGATAAACCGCCAATAGTTAACAAGATTCTGACTAAATCTTTATTATCAACTAGCAATTTACTAATTGTCTGCCAAACAGCTTGAGGGGAAACCATGAAATATTTATAGTGAATATCCTCGACTATTATTAGTTTATCTGAATTGTTATCTGTAGAGAATATTCAAAATTATTTTGTAGGGTGGGCATTGCTCACCCTACTTGGTTACCGCTATCCGATAACATAAAATATATATCCTAAATTTATCAATCCAGGTTTATTTTTATGTTTGATGCTTTAGCAGATAAATTAGATGATGCGTGGAAAAAACTGCGTGGTCAAGATAAAATTAGTCAATCTAATATTCAAGATGCTCTCAAAGAGGTTCGTCGGGCGTTATTAGGTGCCGATGTGAACCTACAAGTAGTTAAAAACTTTATCTCCAGGGTCGAAGAGAAAGCTGTTGGTGCGGAAGTTATTTCAGGAGTGAATCCTGGTCAACAGTTTATCAAAATTGTTTATGATGAATTAGTCGCAGTGATGGGGGAAAGCAATGTTCCCCTAGCTCAAGCCGATAAACCTCCTACGGTGATTTTAATGGCAGGGTTACAGGGTACAGGGAAAACCACTGCTACTGCTAAACTAGCCTTATATTTACGGAAACAAAAACGTAGCTGTTTGATGGTGGGGACAGATGTTTATCGTCCTGCGGCGATCGATCAGCTAATAACCCTAGGGAAACAAATTGATGTTCCTGTATTTGAAATGGGAACCGATGCCGATCCTGTAGAAATTGCTCGTCAAGGTGTAGCCAAAGCCCAGGAAATGGCTGTAGATACGGTAATTGTAGATACGGCGGGGCGCTTACAAATTGATTCCGACATGATGGGGGAATTAGCTCGCATTAAGGAAACAATTCAACCCAATGATACTTTATTGGTAGTGGACTCAATGACGGGTCAGGAAGCTGCTAATTTAACTCACACTTTCCAGGAAGAAATTGGGATTACGGGGGCAATTCTCACTAAGTTGGATGGGGATACCCGCGGTGGTGCAGCTCTTTCTGTGAGGCAAGTATCTGGTCAACCGATTAAGTTTGTCGGTACAGGAGAAAAGGTAGAAGCTCTCGAACCTTTTTACCCAGATCGCATTGCTTCGCGAATCCTTAATATGGGGGATGTTTTAACTTTAGTTGAAAAAGCTCAGGAAGAGTTTGATTTGGCGGATGCGGCCAAAATGCAAGCCAAAATAATGGAAGCCAAGTTTGACTTTAATGACTTCCTCAAACAAATGCGCCTCTTGAAAAATATGGGTTCGCTGGGCGGAGTAATGAAGTTAATTCCAGGGATGAATAAACTCAGTGGTGCCGATTTAGAGAAAGGAGAATCTCAACTCAAACGCACCGAATCGATGATTAATTCCATGACCAAAGCTGAACGAGCCGAACCCGAATTATTAGCGCAATCTCCTAGTCGTCGTCGTCGAGTTGCCAGTGGTTCTGGTTTTTTAGAAAAAGATGTGGCCAAATTAATAAAAGACTTTACCAGAATGCGATCGCTGATGCAACAAATGGGTAGCGGTGGCATGCCGGGAATGCCGGGAATGCCAGGAATGGGTGGCGGCATGCCCAGTATGCCAGGAATGCCTAATATGCCCATGGGTGGCATGTTTGGCGGCGGCAGACCTGGTTTTCGCGGTTATCAAGGCCAAGCCAAAAAGAAAAAGAAGAAACACAAGAAAAAGAAAGGTTTTGGCTCTCTTTAAACAGCTTTAAGCTGGTTTAGGTTCTCCGCTGTAGTGTGAAAAGGAGCTGATAGCTAATTTACAAAGCGATTTTCAATTTCCTTTGTGAATTCTTAATGATATAATATTTAGTCCTGAGACTAAATATCGGTAATTCACCAGCTCCTTGCGGGGCAAGAATAGGTTTAGTAAAAACTCCCGATCACCTTAGCATCTAAAACCTGCGCTTAGCGCATTTGACAATCAATAGCTTACAATCGGAAAGAAGACATTTGAGGTAATATGGTAAAAATTCGTTTAAAGAAATTTGGTAAAAAAAGAGAAGCCAGCTATCGGATCGTGGCGATCGAAAGTAAAAGACGTCGGAATGGTCGTCCCATTGAAGAACTAGGTTTTTATAATCCGAGAACTGATGAGACTAGATTAAATGTTCCTGCGATTGTAAAACGCCTACAGCAAGGAGCACAACCCACTGAAACAGTGAAGAATATTTTAAATAAAGCTAAAGTTTTTGAGCAAGTTCATGCCTAGAGAGACAGCATTATCTGCTAGTCAGAATAATACCAGTCCTGATTATGTAGGGCTGGTGTCATTTCTTTTAGAGCCTTTTTTGGAAGATCCCAAAACCCTATCTATTGATTGTGAACAAGTTGCCAGTACCAAGAAACTTTGGCTAAGAGTCGCCTTTGATGCCAATGATAAGGGAAAAGTATTTGGTCGTGGTGGTCGTAATATTCAAGCTATTAGAACTGTTCTCAACACAACTGCTACTAATGTTAATCAGTCCATATATCTAGATATCTACGGAAACGAAGATCTTTCCTCTAAAGAGAAATCATTCCGCAAAGGAGTCGCACCCCGTGGTCGGCGAGATCGTAAGAATAATTCTGACGCTGGCAAAGCTCTACCCGAAGGGTCCCAACCCCGCGATTTTGACAGAAATAACCAAGGACGAAGAAGAGTTTCCCGAGAACGTCCTAGTAAGCCAACTAAACCATTGTCGAATTAAAAATTTAATCGCTGAAATTTATAAATAAGTTTCGGCGATTGTTTTCAGAATTCGTAAGCAATACAAACTCTTTGGTTCAAGGTAATATAAGCAAAATATCTTAAAAACAGAAAGATAAGAGAGTAGGAATGGGACGGTAATTGCACTTAATCTTAGGTCTCATACCAAATCCGATTTAAATACCCCCTTGATCTTTTTAGTCTGTATAGGCAAACTTATTCCTTAAAGCATTATTAGATTTTAACCTGTAAGTGATACCAAATCCGATTTAGATACCCCACTTAAAAATTAGACAAGACAGAGGACAGAATGATTTTATCAGGAACAAAGAAAAAGGGGTTTTGAGATGCGGATTTGGTATGATTAGTGGGTTTTAACAACAGGATTTAGTATCAGTCCCTGTAGGGGCACATCCCAATGTTCCCCTGCGCCTAATTGCATATTCTCTATCAGGAATAACCTAAGTTGCCACAGCATAAACCTGTTGGTAATAACTCTGATATTCACTAGAAAGTAAAGGTTGCCACCAATCTTGATTTTCTAGATACCATTGCACCGTTTTACGTAAACCTTCCTCTACCGTTACCTGAGGAACCCAACCTAATTCGTTCTTAATTTTATTAGCATTGATCGCATAACGACGGTCATGACCTAATCTATCTTGAACAAAAGTAATGAGTTGAGATGAAGGTTTGACAGGGATATCGATTGCTAATTCATCCATTAGTTGACATACTAGACGAACTAAATCGATGTTTTTCACTTCATTATTGCCCCCAATATTGTAAGTCTCCCCTGGCTTTCCGTTATGAAGAACTGTAGCTAAAGCACGACAATGATCTTCTACGTAGAGCCAATCCCTGATATTTTGTCCATCGCCATAAACTGGTAGGGACTTTCCTAATAAGATGTTAATACACATTAAAGGAATTAGCTTTTCTGGAAAATGATAAGGGCCATAATTATTAGAACAGTTAGTTATTATGGTAGGCATGCCGTAGGTATGATAATAAGCCCTTGCTAGATGATCGCTTCCTGCTTTAGATGCAGAATAGGGACTATTGGGACTATACGGTGTGGTTTCACTAAATGCCGGATCATCTAGTTCTAGACTGCCATAAACTTCATCGGTTGAAACATGGAGAAACAGATAATCTTGAGGTTTTTCCTGCTTTAACCATCTTTGACGAAAAGCTTCTAAAAGAGTGAAAGTTCCCACCACATTAGTTTGGACAAAGGCACCAGGCCCTAAAATAGATCGATCAACATGGGATTCGGCCGCAAAATGAGCAACAGTATCAATATTTTCTACTAACAATAACTCATCTACTAATTTGCGATCGCAAATATCTCCTTGAACAAATTTGATCTTACCAGTAACTTCTAAATCGGTAATGTTGGCGCGATTTCCAGCATAAGTTAGGGCATCTAAAACAATTACCCGAGAACTTTGATATGTTTGACACCAATGGCGCACGAAATTAGAACCAATAAAACCAGCACCACCAGTTATTAAAATGTTGCGCACTTCCCTAGATTTATTCACTTGATTTAGCTCCTTTTATTTTCCAGATTTTTCTCAAACAAATAAGCTAAAGCTCAATTGTAGAATCATCCCCAATCATAAAACGTAATGCTTTAGGTCGTTGAGGTGCAGGTTTAAGTTGCGCTCTTTCTCCGATTAAACTATCGACAATGCGCTGCTCAATATTGATTACTTTGGCACCTTTGAGAATTACGCTATGCTCAATATCAGCATCTATGAGAGTTGTGTCATTGGCGATACTGCTATAAGGGCCAATAAAACAATTTTCAATATGGCAGTTTTCTCCAATCATTACAGGGCCTCTAATGGTACTGTTAATAATGTTAGAACCCACACCTATATGGACTCGACCTCCGATTTTACTTGGGGCATCAATTGCTCCTTCAATAGTTAAATCTAAACAACTGTCTAAGATAATTTGATTAGCCGCTAAAAGATCGTCTTTTTTTCCTGTATCCAACCACCATCCTGACAATTGAAAGGATTCAACATTTTTTTGTTGATCGATCAGATACTGAATAGCATCGGTAATTTCTAACTCTCCTCTAGCTGAAGGTTGAATTTTAGCAATGGCATCATGAATAGCAGGAGAAAATAAATAAACTCCGACTAATGCCAAATTGGATGGGGGATTTTTCGGTTTCTCGATTAATTGTAATACTTTGCCTTGTTGGTCTACTTTCGCCACCCCAAAGGCAGTGGGATTGTCTACTTCACAGAGCAAGGTTAGAGCATCTAGATGCTTGGAATTAAATTTATCCAAAAATAAATCTAATTTACTTTCTACTAAGTTATCCCCCAGATACATTACAAAAGGAGAGTCTCCAAGGAAAGATTGAGCGACTTTAACGGCGTGGGCTAATCCCAAGGGTTCATATTGCAGAATGTAGGTGATTTTGGCCCCAAACTGACTACCATCACCAGTTTTTTCTCTAATGTTGCCCCCAGTTTCGGGACTAATAATAATTCCAATATCGGTAATGCCTGCTGCGACGATAGATTCAATCCCGTACCACAGAATTGGTTTGTTTGCTACAGGAACCAGTTGTTTGGCTCCCGTATAGGTTAGAGGGCGTAAGCGAGTTCCTTTGCCACCAGAGAGAATTAATGCTTTCATGGTTATTTATTAGTTGGTTGATGATTGCAAATAGTTAATTATTAACTGATAACTGATAATATTCGGCTAACATTTTCTTGAGAGAATCGCGCCAATAAGGAGGTGTAAGTCCCAGATTTTTCCTATATTTGGCCTTAGAAAGCACTGAATATGCTGGACGTTGAGCTGGAGTAGGATATTCTGCTGTCGTAATAGGTAAAACTGTTTTTATTTTTAGAGGAAAATTTAATTTGTGGGCTTCTTCAAAAATTGCAACTGCGAAATCGTACCAGCTAGCTACACCAGTGTTGGTAAAGTGGTATGTACCCCAGGGAATTTGATTTTCCGGAAATTTCAATAAATTAGCGATCGCGTTTGCGATATCATAAGACCAAGTTGGAGTTCCTATTTGATCTGCTACTATCCGTAACTCCTCCTTTGCTGCTCCTAGTCTTAACATGGTTTTGACAAAGTTGCCATGTCCACGAGCTCCATATACCCAGGCAGTACGTAAAATAATGTGACGATCACAATTTTCTTTAACTCCCATTTCTCCCAACAATTTGGATTTTCCGTAAACCCCAATAGGATCTGGTTTATCTTCTTCGATGTAAGGGGTATGATTTTTGCCATTGAAGACGTAATCCGTGGAAATATGAACTAAAGTTGCCGAGAGCTCTCTAGCAATTTGTGCCATTATTTTTGGGGCATCGGCATTAATTGCCATTGCTAATTCTGATTCGCTTTCAGCTTTGTCTACTGCGGTGTAAGCAGATGCGTTAATGATGATCTTTGGTTGCCAAGAGGCGATGGTTTTTGCAATCTGGTCTGAATTAGTTAAGTCTAATTCTTGACGGGTAAGAGTTATTAATTCTCCTAAAGTAGATAATGTTTTTAGTAATTCTTGTCCTACCTGTCCGGTGCTTCCTACGAGAACTATTTTGTTCATAGTAATGCCAAATAATTATTAACTACTTTGAGTTTTAAAATCGCAAATTTTCTTTAAATTATGTAAATAATTCTGCTTCTTTTAAGGAAGGTGCTGATTTGTCTTTTGCTGATAAAATTGGCTCAGTTGTAATTTGCCAATCAATACCCAGATCTGGATCGTTCCATAGTAGAGAGCGTTCATATTCTGGGGCATAATAATCAGTGGTTTTATATAAAAAATCTGCTGTTTCTGAAAGTACCACAAACCCATGGGCAAATCCGGCAGGAATCCAAAATTGTCTTTTATTTTGTTCACTAAGAATACAGCTTACCCATTGTCCAAAGGTAGGAGAACTTTTTCTAATGTCTACTGCAACGTCTAATACTTCCCCAGATACTACCCTTACCAATTTACCTTGAGCTTGCTGTATCTGATAATGCAAACCCCTTAAAACACCGAAAGAAGATCTCGAGTGGTTATCTTGGACAAAGTTTGTTTGAACTCCTGTTTCTTTCGCGAATATCTTAGCGTTGAAACTTTCAAAGAAAAAACCGCGATCGTCTCCAAATACACGAGGTTCTATGATTAATACTTCTTTAATTTTCGTCGGAATTATATTCATCTAACTTGTACTTTATTATTTTCAGGAAACGTAGCATTAGAACAGCAAGATACAAGCAAGTAAATTAACTCAATACTTACCCATATTAAAGCCATTCATCGCAGTTGCATTTAATGATTTTACAAATCAACTTTAGTCGAAGTAGTATTTTTTTTCTGTCATTACTTCACTTACAGGGTAAATAATTATTTGACTATTGCTCAAATTCCTAACTTGTTCTTTATATTTTAATCAGAATAAACAATAACCATAGGGACAAGAAAAAAAACTAAGTAATATTATCCAAGCTTACTTCCCTTTAGTGATATATTGTATTTGCGTAAATATACTGAAATCTCGTTAGTCTAATATTTAGATAGGTTTATGTGCGATTTTTGCCTCATAAAATATTCACCAGCGCCAACTCACCATAAGCACATAAAACACGTCATAAAGGACGCGATATTGGGTATAATTGATTGATTTTACGAATCAGTTTGATGGCCTTTTTCGCTCTAATATTAATCAATTTGATTTACTCTATTTGGTCACTTTCTAAACTTTCCTTGCTTTTTTTTAGTGACACAAGAGGGTTAATACTGTTTCATTGCTCTAGCCATATCCCGTGAATCTTGACGACGTTTTATCGATTCGCGTTTATCATGAATTTTCTTACCTCTACCCAAACCAATACTAACTTTAATCCAACCATTTTTAAAGTACATTTTTAATGGCACTAAGGTTAATCCTTTTTGTTCTACTTGACCAATGAGCTTATTAATTTCTTTGCGATGTAGTAGCAGTTTGCGAGTGCGTCGCGGTTCATGATTGAAATATTCTCCTCCTGCCTGATAAGGTGCAATATGAGCATTAAGTAGCCAAGCCTCATTATTACGAATAATAGCGTAGCCATCTCGGAGGTTAACTTTACCTTCTCTAATAGATTTAACCTCTGTTCCTACTAACTCAATTCCAGCTTCATAAGTTTCAAGGATGGAATATAGATAGCGAGCCTGACGATTATCACTGATGATCTTAATGCCTTTATTTTTTTCGCCCATCTTCTACTACACCATTATTTGTAACTGTAAAATCCCTAGTATATTTAGAGTTTACCAGTATGTTTAGAGTTTAATAGTATAACATTGAGAATTGGCACCCCGTGTGCAACTTAATTTAACTCAAGTATCTACCTAGTTTTAAATTCTCAAACACGCTCTCTCAGAGGTTCTGAAGGTCACCCTGCTTGAAGGCGATGGTTTCTTTCTCGATCCCGACAACAATAGCTTTGAGGTCACGATCGTGGATTTCAACGAAATCAACGGCACAAATCAGAAAGATACTCTCACTGGCGGTGCCAGTAATGATCTTATATCTGGCGGTAACGGTGCTGATGAACTCTACGGACTTGCAGAGGATGACATCTTGGAGGGTGATAATGGTCCCGATCTCCTGAACGGTGGTCTGGGCAATGATACCTTAACCGGTGGCAATGGGCCAGATCCCTTTGTCTTAGCTGAAGGTGAAGGAACGGATACAATTACGTAATTATTAACGCCTAATATATCTAGTCTAGCCGACAGCATAATAAAATACAGCAGTACTGCTAAACTTTGCGCGATCGCTAGTTTAAATTAAGAATTTAGTGCCATTAGTTTAAAATGTGGTTTTTAGTGTTTGGCTGTTTCCCGTTCTGGCTGAATGATAGGCAGCCTCAATAATTTCAATCACATGACGAGCGTGTTCTGCTGTAACAATTGTCGATCGCTCTTCGCGAATCCAATCTACCAATTGCATAATGTCTTCAAAAACGTGAGATTCTGCCATCAAACGATGAACACCTACCACATGGGGCATAATACTGTAATCCGATTCTAGCCTGTCTCTGTCCTTTCCTGGATAGTCAATAGGCTGTCCATTAAGAGTATTACCCGCAATCATCCCCTGAGTCCCAAAAATTATTGGTTGTCCCATCTGATTTTTCGGCAGTTCCCCGGCAGCTACTCCATAGACAAAGCCATAGAGAGAATTACCAAAATCAAGGAGCATCAGAGTGTTATCATCCATATCACAGATAATTTTTTGACCCTGAAATTCCCGTTCGCGAAGGCGGATGCCCGAAAAAGCTGTAACCTTTTTCACTGGCCCCAGAATTCCTGTTAAGACATGCAATCCATAGACAGTCATGTCGTATAATGGCCCGCCCCCTGGAGAGCGAAAATACCACTCAGGGTTAATATTTGAGAGGATATCATCTCCCTGGCGAACCGATTCTTGTTCGTGATACTTACCAAAAGCAGCTCCGGCAACCGCCCAAATCGGCGTCCCCACAGCTCCTGTTAATATTAAACTGCGAATCTGCTGATAAAGAGGACGTAACATCTCCCCTGGAGAGGCCACTATTTTGACTCTTTTCTCCTGAGCTAGTCTAATCAACTCGTCGGCTTCCGCGACGGTAGTTGTCATAGACTTATTAAAATGAACATGGATGCCCTCGGCGATCGCTTGTTTTCCTTGTTGATAATGCAGGCCAATGGGAGAGGCGATCGTAATTGCCTCGACATTTCCCGAAGCTAACAAATCCTCATACGCCTCAAAAGCACGGGGAACACCAAACTTATCAGCCGCAGCTTGAGCCCTTCCCGGTACTGGATCGCAGAGCGCTGTCACCTCTACCTGCTCTTTGATATCTTCTTGGGTCAAATGGGGCAGAATTCCTCGCAGAGATATACTGCCGGCCCCCACGATTCCCATGCGTACTTTATTATTCATCGGTTAAATAATGCCTCCAGGTCGTTTGATGTTGCCAACCCACCAGTCTTTTGATTTTGTCACAGCTTAGAAAAGATTGATGACCAGTTAGCTTGTCTGCCAAGGAAAGAAGTTGGGGGCGGAAGCGTTGCACCAGTTCCCGAGAGGGCTCTAAGGCTGTTGTATCATCCGCATTGACCAAATATACATCATGAAGCGGTAGCTGGGAGGCCGCCTCTAGGAGCAGTCGATGGGCACGAGCTAAATCCTCACTCCCAACCCAGGCCCATAGCCAAGGATCCCATTCTTGAGACAGGCTAGCTTCTGCTGCTATTTGTCGTCGTTGGGCTTCGGTTCTGATTCCGGCTGGACGGGTAACGTAGGTACGGATGCCGTAGGCGCGGCTATAGCTGGCCAACAAAGCTTCTGCTGCTCCTTTGGAAAAACTATAAGAGTCTTCGGGGTAACAAGGATGATTTTCTTCTATGGGTAAGCTCTCGATGGGAAAAGGAGTCTTACTGATGCGGAATCCATGACCGAAAGCACAATTACTTCCTGTCATGACAAAAATCCGTACCCTAGCTTCAACTGCTGCCTGTAACAGGTAGTATGTTCCTAGCAAATTTGTCTTGAAGGTTGCATCGAAGGGAATTCCTTGTTTTTCTTTTTCCCTCCGCAGCTCTGGATGATCTGACGGTTCCGGCTGGGCTCCTAGGTGCTGAATTGCTTCGACCCCCGCCACGGCAAGTTGGCAATCTTCAAAACAGTTAAGATCCGCTTTAACCCAAGGAAAACTCGAAAACTCTGTTGATGGTTGCCGACGGGAGGTTAGTATTAGTTCATGTTCACCTGCTAGTTCGCGGATTACAAACTCCGCTAATCTCCCACTAGCTCCCGTGATTAGTACTTTCATAATCCATAATTATAACAAAAAATATAAGGGCACTTGTCAGGAATACTGCCATTAAAAGTTAAGGACATTTCGTTTTAATCACCTATCAATCAAGTTTTGACTATTTATTTTAAAAATAGATTGTTTAGCTGGTACTCGATTGCTACCGCAAGTCAATAACTTTTATAGACTTAGAATCTGGAGATCGCATCTATGAAAGTTTACTGTTAATCAGCTGGAAAAAATTGGCCAGGGAACAATTTCTTTACTGAATCTCCAGTTTCTTTAGGGCAAGGAGAGTTGCTGGAAGTTTGTAAGTTTTTTTTGTGGAAAAAATAGCGTAAAAATAGTTGGGATTTTGCCAAGTATTTCCAATCTCTGATTTTCTTAACTTTTTACAATTTTTGTCTTTGTACTTAGAGTTACAAATTAAGCCATGTTTTTTTGTCGATGCGATCGCAATATTTAAAATGTAAGGAAGAATTTTTCATTTAAAAGTACATTGTCTTAAGTCTTTCTTTTCACCACTTAAGATATCTTGCCGAGAAGTTTTCGATGCTTTTCTCACCCGATTTCAAGAATTCCAAGAAATTGAGTCCTCTGTACTCACAAGTTTGCTGGATGCTCAGAAGCACTAAATATTCACTAAGCGTTTTTTCTGTAACCTTACCGTTATTATCTCGTCTATATTTTGTAAAAGGCTTTATGGCATGCTCTGCATTGTTGTTATTCCAGGGAACACCATTATGATTAAGAAATAAAAATAATTTTTCTCTGTATTTTTTGAATCTTTTTTGATATTTTTCAAGAATTTCTGATTCAAATTCTTCGTTGACAAAATTATCAAAGAATTTTTCAACGTCTCGCTTGTGTTTGCCAAGATATCTTTTCTTTAATCCATACCTATCTATAGTCTCAATAATTATTTTTCTAAGAAGCTTCCCAAATTCAATAACAAAAACCTTAAATTCGCTGTCAAATTGATTTTTGACAAAATCATTGTTTAAGTCTCTTATCAAATGAACCAAACATTTTTGTTGCAAGCAATCTAAAGAGTCGTAAGCTGAGTAAAAATCAGAAACCAAAACGCCATTAAACCCTCCTAAGAACTCTTGAAGAAAATCGCCTTCTCTAGTTAGCCTGGGCAAATATACGATAGAAGTCATGCTTGTAAAAACCCAAACATATGCTGATGATTGAGAATCAAGAATATCAATCTTGGTTTCGTCAGCACAAATAAGTTCTCCTTTGATCAGACATTGCTTCAGTTCTTCATATGTTGTCATGTAATCATGAGCGAGTTTCTCTCTAAAATGAGGTATTGCCCATAGCGAAATTTCAATACCATAATAGTCTGAGAGCATGTTGGATATTTTTACATAGCTATTTTGGTGAACAACATACTCATAAATGCACCATGCTATGAGATTAAGCCCATATTTAAAGCGAGACCTATATCTGATCAATTGATCATATTCATCATGAGTAAATCTTTTTTGACACTGCTGACATTCGAAGATTCCACTTTCGATTTCTTGAACCCATCTTTTGATTCCACCCTTGATAAACTTTAGATCTATCAATAGTTTTACTTTCTTATCTTTAATCAATAATTCTTTTCCACCACAATCAGGACAAGTTTCAGGATAGATTTTGAGCTTTTTATCAACTTCAATCGATTTGCGTTCATTTATTCTTCGATTTCTGTTAATGACTTTTTTTATCTTTTTATTGGTTCTTATATAAATTCTATTTCTCTGATAATTAAAGTAAGCAAGACGGTTAACTTCCTCAAAGTCAGATATTTTATAATTTGTATCTCCCCATTTAGGTTTGTTGGCAACTTTAACTTCCTTAGTTCGACAAAAAATATTATCATCAATATTATAAGGAAGTATATTTGTCGAAATAGCTTTGATAAAGTCTATTTCATTGCAGTAAGAAGTTACCTGAACATTTATTGAATTTATCCAAGGCTTTAATTTCATAATTTCCATAATGAAATATATGAAGATATTCATATATTTTTAAAATATCAAATAGCCACTTAAATAAATCTTCTTGTTGATCTTTTGAGTCAATCCAAGAGTAAATGTAGTTTTCTTTATTATTGGTTATAATCAATGCTCCAATAAGATAAATAAAGTTTTCATCTGGTATTCCCTCAAAGTCTAAATATACTTCTGTTTCATATGTTTTTATATTAGGTAATTCCTTTACATAAACCTTTTGATCTCGCAAAGCTAAAGCCTTAAGTGATGCGTCGGTTTTTGTACATTCAGAATCGAGCTTCTCTCTTTTTTTGGGCTTAAAAGTGTATGAAAGCTGAAGTATTGTAAAAATACCCTTATTTTTCCACTTTATAGCATCTTTCTTGTTTATGCTGCTTAATAAACTTATATCGTCTCTTTCAAGTAATTTATCTTTACAGAATTTCTGGAATTCACAAACTTTACAGTGCTCAATCCAATAAAGATCAGGAGGAACTTTATTATTTATTAAGGACAAGATTTTCTTGAGGTGCTTTTGGGCATTTTTAAGATAACTTATGAGTTTAATATTGACTCGACTCATAGAGTAGGCATGAATGATTTGTCCAGTTTCAATTTGAAGATTACAATATTGTGAAAAGATCAGACATTTAATAGCTAATACTAATTTATCATTTGCAGTAATCTTTTTTCTAGGAAGAATTTCTATGGGGCAACATATGCAATCATGAGATAGTTCATTTTCATGACTTTTGTTGATGATTTTTATTGCATCAAAACTAATATCTAAATCCTTAGTTTTCAACCTAGGATTAACTACATATATTTCAGTGAAAGGCAAGATTATCTTCTTTAGATCAAAATCATTCAATACTGTTTTTTTATCTAATAAAAGTTGGCTATAGTATCTCTCCTTAATAACTTCAGAAATTTTATTCTCTAAAGTTTCAAACTCTGATATTGTTCCAACTTGATCTTGCTGCTTTGCATAAGCTTTATATTCACACTTGAAATAGTCTCTGATAACACTATTGGTTAACATACTTGCTTGTTGTAAGCTACAGCAACTCTATTATATAGGACATAAGATCAGGGCTTAATAGTCCATAGCAAATGATAGTTGATTAGAATTGTTAGGCTTATGTGAGCGCACTTTTAGGTTATGCCATTTCGTTATTGATAATCGATGATCGCATTTAATAAATTCATAGCGAACGCGATTGCTGAATAAGAAAGTTATGATGTCGCGATCTGCGTACATGAAGTGCGTCGAAGACTAGCTAATCTCTTTACGAGATGTCGATCAGTAATATACTTGAGATAAGAGCGTTCACTATTTAAGGATTAGTTCAATGCTTCTAAAAGACTGTTTTGATTTCTCAGCCCAGAAGATTCCGCATCATAAGAACATTCCATTGGCATAGATATGGATACAATCATTGCAGGAATAAAGTAATTTCCTGAGCTGTCTCTAATCCTCAATCTTGAATAAATGATGATCTGGCAAAGCGACCTATATCACTATCCAAAAACAGAACCTCAATGGCAATTGGTCATTTGTCATCCTGATGGAACATTAATCTATGAGGTTCAATGTTCAGCATCCAAAGTAAATGCAGAATGGTTGACACAACAACTACAGCAAGCAGCTAAGGGAAAACTACCAGATAAAATTCAGATTTTTCGTCCTCAAATAGTGGGATTATTTGAGATAGCAACTCAAAGCTTGGGTATTGAATTAGAGACAACCAGAAGAACTAACACCTTAAAAGAAAAATTACAAGATTATTTCCCGAACAATTCACAAGGTAAATTCAGTAAAGAATCTTTAGGTTTAGATAAGCCACCACCACAAGCCGTACCAGAAGATATTTGGGGGGAAAACTGGAATTTTGTCAGTATACCAGCGGGTGATATCCTAAACTTTATCAAAGATCGCCCAATGCCGCTTAAAGTTATTCCAGAATTTTTACATCCTGTTAATTTAGGAATCGCTTCCGATACTATTATTCCTGGAATTGTAGTCTATGGCGGTAGAAAATCTCTGATCTTGGGGCGTTGGCTAGCCCAACAACAGCCGGTAGCCTTGAATTATATTCCCACAGAAATTGGACAATCCGGAGGCTTAGTCTTGGAGTCTGGATTAGTAGATAGGTGGGTTTTTGCCACTTTTGAATCCCCAGTAGTAGCTAAAGCAGCAAGAAGTTACGAAGACAGAAAACAAGATAGTAAGGGGTTACATTTTCTGTTAATACAACCCGATGATTCAGGTATGACCTATACAGGAATTTGGCTTTTATCCAGTGAGCATTAGGATAGAAGAACAATTAACGTTCTTGAAAGGTTTCGCGATCGCAAAAGAGTAATATCAGCGATCGCACTAAGCAGTTTCTAACCAGTCAAAAATTTTGTCTAGCTGCTGAATTGTAATTAATCCGTATTGCCAAAGGATAATTGGTAACTGATCATAATCCCGTTGATGATGACGCATCGCCAGCACAATTGAGGTCGCTGGAACAGCTAACTCTTCTTGTAAAAACTTAATTAATTTTGTTTGTATGAGCTGATTCACTATAAAGTTATGGTTAATTGTTTCTGGTAAACTTCGGTTTCTCAACAAAAATCTTACCAAGGGTCTTGATTAGAGTAATTAATAAATGAAATTTAAGCAAGTAGGCCGAGTTTTTTGCCGTTATCGCGAGCAGTACGAATCATATTTTGTCTAGCGGTTCTCTCGATTCCTACCCAATTACAGAATTTGGTGATGACCTTACTGTGTTTAGCAATTGCTTTTCCGCGAAGTTGATTGAACTTAGCTTTTCCTAACAAATTACGGACTAGAACAACTATAGGTGCAAACATTTTAAAACCTCTTTGTTAACTTATGTAAATCAATATAACAAAAAATGTAACAATTTGTTAAATAAACTTGACATTTAGCAAAGACTTTAAACATCTATTTTAACTATCAAGAGCTCTGGGACTAGCTATTTTGATGGGGGCGAAACAAAATATTAAGAAAATCTAAAGAAAGCTCAATAAAACTTTGGCAAACTTTTCTATTGCCGTTGATTAAGATAAAAACCCACCATCTTTTATCAAACCGCTGGCGTAGAGACAAAAAAATGCGCTTAACTCCTTAGTAAGGGCTAGCGCTGTTTCATAATTACTTAGTAGAGTACTCTGGATTTTAACCAAATCAATAAAGTTTACTGAAGCCACAGGAATTGAAACACAATTTGTCCAGGATAATCACTGGGTGAGCGAAATTTACGGTGGCAAAAATTAGTTTTCGCGTTGTTTAAGTCATAGGTATTTACCCATTACTTATTACTCATTACTCATTACTCAAAACGTTGGGGTCGTTTATACCCAAATGCGATGGGTACAAGCATCTCATAGTTTGAGGCACCGTTGCTGAATAATGCACAATTAATTTTGCTGAGGTACTTACTTCCTTGTCTCCTTATTTAGGGTAAAATCTCCCATGCTTTAGCAATCAAGTCCTTTAACCAGCGACGTTGGATGATATCGAGGATGAGATCATCTTGTAAAATTTGTCGTTGCAAATCTTCTAATGATTGACCCTTCTTTCGCGCTATACTAATAACGCCTGCAATTGCAGTAGCAATTACATCTTCATTAATAGACTTGTCTCCTAAAGCCAAAATCTCTTCTGTGGTAGCTGGGATAGGATAATTCATATTTAACTGGCTTTTATTGTTAAGATTAATATCTAAAATTTTTAGTTTCTAGACACTAAATCAAGTAAACTTATTCAGCACTGATAACGTCTAAATCTCAATTTTTTAAACAAATTCAGTCTCTGAGCTGAATTAATTTAACCAGCTTAAAGCTAAAACTTCTAAGCCTGGTTTTATTCCTCTAGTATCCGAGTGCAAAAGCTTATAGCTAATAGCTTAAAGCCTATAGCTAATCCCGAAGCGCTTTTAAGGTTAAATTAACAATTCAAAGATGAAAGAAATCCTTTATATTGAAGTCCCTACTCCAGATATTGATGCCGTTCGCGGTTGGCTGCAGCATAAATGGCAACCTCAAAACTTCACTAGGATAACAACTGCTGACGGAATTCGTCTGCAATTTACTTCCCAATCCGATAGCGAATTATCAATATTCGTCTGGCAAGTACAAAGAACTACCTATCTCAAGATGTTCCAGTGGGGAGAAACAAAGATTAAAGGTATTTCTCAAATCCAAGACTCCTTAGTCAAAGAAATTCGCGCTGCATTTCCTCCGACTTATCCTGAACCACCTGAAATAAATTTATCCCAACAATCGATCTTTGAAGCTTTAGCAGAATATTATCCTCAGACAGTTAAATATTTTCAGAAATTTCCCAATGGTGAATACGATCTTAATCGAGTTTATTGGTGGGAAAAACGTTGGCGCAAAGGAGTGAGCAATCCTCAGCAACCGAAGGAAGTTATCTTTAAGACTAGTTCTGCAGATTCCCAACCAGAACAGAAGAGTCAGAAAAAATACGATCTCATTTATATTGGAGGTGCCTTGGGTGTCATTCACGCTGCGGTGATGGCACAAAAAGGCTATCGTGTCTTACTGATAGAGAGATTACCTTTTGGCAGGATGAATCGAGAGTGGAATATTTCCCGTGATGAATTTCAGAGTTTAATTAATTTGGGTTTATTCACCCCAGAAGATTTTGAAAATGTCATTGCAGCTGAATATAAAGATGGGTTTAGTAAATTTTTTGATGCCTACAATCCTCCTCATCTCAAAGCCCCAGTTTTATATACTCCTAAGGTTCTAAATATTGCGATTGATTCAGAAAAGTTACTCCAATTTTGTGGCGAAAAACTACTTCAAGCAGGAGGCGAAATTTGGGACGAAACAGAATTTATTCGCGCTGATATCTCCGATCAGGAAGTAACTGTTGGGCTAGTTAATTTAAAAAACAAAGAAACTCAACAAGCCAGAGGAAGACTGTTACTAGATGCGATGGGGACAGCTTCTCCTATAGCTTGGCAACTTAATGGAGAAAGAAGCTTTGATAGTGTCTGCCCTACGGTAGGTGCGGTTATTGAAAAAGGTTTTACTCCTGAGGTTTGGGATGAGCAGTATGGAGATGTTCTCAATTCCCACGGTGATATATCTCGCGGCAGACAATTAATTTGGGAATTATTTCCTGCAGGGAATGGAGAATTAACTTTTTATCTCTTTCACTATCACCAAGTTCATCCAGAAAACCCTGGTTCTCTGTTAGAGATGTATGAAGACTTCTTTAGTATTTTGCCAGAATATCGACGTTGCAATATGGATGAATTAGTCTGGAAAAAAGCTACTTTTGGTTATATTCCAGGGCACTATAGCACTAGTAGCAGCGATCGCAATGTGGCATTTGACCGTTTACTGGCGATCGGAGATGCTGCGTCTTTACAATCTCCTCTGATCTTTACTGGCTTTGGTTCCCTAGTCAGAAATCTCGATCGTCTTACGAGTTTACTAGATGCGGCACTCAAGCATGATCTGTTAACGGCGGCAGATCTGAGTCAAATTCGCGCTTATCAAAGCAATATTTCCGTTACTTGGTTATTTTCTAAGGGAATGATGGTACCAACTAACACTATACTGCCTCCCCAAAGAATTAACTCCATGTTAAATACCTTCTTCGGTTTACTAGCAGCACAACCACCCGAAGTAGCGGACACCTTTATCAAAGATCGTACTGATTGGCTTACTTTTACTAAACTAGCGCTGATTGCTGCAAGGAAAAACCCTGCTTTACTCTGGTGGATTTGGCAAATGGCAGGAACCAAAGATCTATTGAGATGGCTGGGTTCTTATTGGGCATTTAGTCTCGATGCTGTCAGAAAATTTCTGTTTGGAGGCTGGTTACCGGGTTGGTTAAATTCTCAATCTTGGCTCGAAAAACAATATCCTGGTACTTGGTTAAAGTTATTAAGTTTTAGTTATCAATTGAAATATTCAGCAGGAAGTAAAAAATAGACGCCTAGGAGTGTTGACTAATCACTATCCTACTGCTGCACGAAGATTCCCTTGATGTTGTTCTAATAATTTTGTTCCCTCTGCCGCATCCAAACCAGTCCAATGCATCAATAACGCTAATTTAACCTTTTGACCACTACGCTCTAATAATGTTTCAGCTTCTTGGCGGTTTAAATCAGTCAGATCGCTAATAATTCGCAAAGCGCGATCGCGTAGTTTACTATTAGTAACAGAAACATCTACCATGCGATTACCGTAAACTTTTCCCAAACGCACCATCACCCCGGTAGAGATAATATTTAAAGCCATCTTGGTAGCAGTACCAGCTTTGAGTCTAGTAGAACCGGCGAGAATTTCCGCCCCCACAAGTAGACGAATATCAATATCGGCTGAGATGGGAACTTGTTCAGCAGGAACACAACTTATGGCAACCGTTGTCGCGCCTCGGGACTTAGCAGCTTGTAAAGCACCATGAACATAGGGAGTTGTTCCTCCTGCGGTAATGCCAATCACCACATCTACACTAGTTATTTTATGATAAGCGATCGCCTTTGCCCCATCTTCGGGCAAATCTTCTAGATCTTCAGAACTCTTAATTAAAGCTCCAGCACCCCCAGCAATAATTCCCTGTACCAATTCTGGCGGAGTACAAAAAGTAGGAGGACATTCTGCAGCGTCTAAAACCCCCAAACGCCCACTAGTACCCGCACCAATATAAAATAATCTCCCACCATGACTAATACCTTTGGTGCCAGCATCAATAGTTGCGGCTAAAGATTCCCGAGCATTCGCGATCGCTGTTATCGTTTTAGTATCTTCTTGGTTAAACAGATCCACTATTTCTATAGTGGATATACTATCAAGATTTTGACTGTTGAGATTAATTTGTTCGGTTAAGAGATGTCCTCGGGACGGTAATTTATCCATAAATTATTGTTAATATTGTTGCCAACTATTGCCAAAACTTTATCCCATTGCCATTAGAACTGCTATGGGGATTTTTAGGAGAATCATCATGTAAGATCTATGATAAATGACAAACAGTTGATTTTTTTGGAGCAAGAATGGGTAAACTACGAAATGTGTTGATCGGTGCTGGTGTTGCTGTTGTGGGCGCAATTGGTACAAAAAAAGCTATTGATTATTTTCGCAATCGTGATCAAGAAGATGTCATTGATGAAGCTGAAGGTGATGCAGAAATTGCAGAAGCTGATGAAGTAGCTTATGCTACTGTAGAACCAGAATCAGTTCAAGGGTTTCTAGATAACAGTTTTGGTGATCCTGGACGCTATGTTCCCACTCGCCCTCCTAAGATCTTTGAATATCAGGATGAGCAATATATGGTGATTTGGGCGCAAGATAATAACAAGGATAAAAATCAAATGTTAGCTTTCAAATATGCTGATGACGGTCGCCATATGGTTGCTAGTGTTGGTTATACAGAAGAAGCTACTGATTATAATCTCAATCTAGAAGGAACTTCTTTTGCGGTGGAAGTTAATGGAGAACAATTGGTTTCAGGACAAGGTAATACTGATGGAACAGCAGAAGTCGATTTTATCTTAGCTGCATAATAAACCCTGTCTAGTTTGCAAACTAATTAACTAGCTTAGAGCTAAAGGTAAAGCGACTTTAAAGAGTATCTTTTTTTGCCAGACGAAAACTCCAGATATACACCTAAACCTGTGCAATCTGGAGTACTTGTTTACTTATTTTTGGTGATTTCCTAAGCAGCTTTACGAGTTTTAATTTCGTCTAATAAACTAGCTTGAATCT
Source organism: Xenococcus sp. MO_188.B8 (assembly GCA_030065615.1). Classification (GTDB taxonomy): domain Bacteria; phylum Cyanobacteriota; class Cyanobacteriia; order Cyanobacteriales; family Xenococcaceae; genus Xenococcus. The sequence goes on from JASJDR010000017.1 coordinate 28,308, forward strand.
TACGTCTTTCACGATCTTCGGGGTCCATTTGATCGCTTACTTCTGCTTTTTTGGCTTCGTTAATCGCATTGAATTTTTCGATGTCTGCAGGACTAAATTTAATTTCTTCCCCTGGAGCGATTTTCACTCTTTCATAACCGAGTGCATCTAAGACATCTCCAGCTACTGATTCAAAGATTTCAATTTCTTCATCAGTAGCAGATTTGAGAAACTTCTTAGTATTCTGCTTCATAATTGGTTGAGTCACATTGCCCCACAAAGAACTAGAAGATGCGGCACTGGTTGCTTCATTAGATTTATGGAAATTAAGCATTTTTGAGGTATATTCTACGTCCATAAATTTGCATAAACCTCGCAGTGCTGGTTCAGGATTTCCAGTTAGGCTTTCATAGTTGATACTATAAAATCTGTCTTCACCTAGTTGCTCTTTCATTTGTAAAGCTAGACGTTGTGCCTTAGCCCAGGCTTGAGCAATATGATAAATATGTTTTTCGCCAACTACTGCTTTTTGGAAAGATAAAGCAACATCTCTACCATCACGATATAAGTAAATAAATTTAGCATCATCTGAATAGTTGGTAATTTCTGGTAAGTAAAAGACATTAGAAAGACTTTTACAACACCATTGTTTAGCACCCCAAGTTTCGGCAACTATGTCATAAATAGAATAAAATACAGCAACTAGAGAATTTGCTTTACAGCGGCTAATAACATCAGCTCTATCTAAAGTAACGCCTTCCCAAGCAACAGGATTTAACTCAACTAAGCGACAAACATCATCAACTAAAATATTGAAATATTTTTGATCTTGTAAATCTCCATAGTTGGAAATTAAAGGCATGAAACGTTGTAAAATATGAGGGGGATGAGGTGCTGCTATGCCTTCTATTTGGTTTAACATTAATCTTAATAAGTTAGACCCAGAACGTTGAGTCCCAATCATTGAAAATGACATAATTTTTTTTCTCTATCTATATATAAGGAATGAAACAAAAATATCAAGGATAAACAAAAGAAACAAATTTGAAGAACCCTTTGTATTTTACTTGTATTTTATTCGTTGATAGAGGATTGGACTATTGGACAAATCACTCGACTGTTGTGATTTCCTGAAACCACTTGTAGTAAGGTTTTTATTGGAAATTAAATGCGATCGCCGATTCTAACACCCCTAACCAATACTTTTCAGTTACCATCAGTTACCAATTGCTGCTTTGTTCAATGAGATTAGGAGAGATTATTGTTTGAAGGCGCAATTCTCAGCGAGAAAGGTGACGAGGAAAACCCTATCATACCTAGCTGATTTATAGTAAAGAAAATGCCATTGGCGTAGGGGCGCATTGCGATATACCCCTGCAGGGATTGATAAGTCCGATCAAAACCTGGGACAAATATTTCCAACTTGATGCTCTAATAATCGCAGCTTTGGTTTATCCCCAGAATTAGATAAGCTAGATCACAGAAAGAGAGTTCATTGTCTTGTTTAAGAAATTTCTTCATAGTTATGTAGTTGTTTTAGATACCTAACTAAAGGCGATCGTGAATTACCATACTAGAAAAACTGCTCTCAATTCATTTAAAGTTCATTTACTCCATAAAATTCAATAATTATCAAACAAACTTAAGTACCTACACATAAATAATTACAGATTGCTGATTCTTATTTCTGTTACCCATTACCGATAATCCATTACTGATGCTAATTTCGTACTCTCACAAATTTATTTTTTTTCATGTCACTAAAGCTGCGGGAACTAGCGTTAAAGAAGCCTTGAAGGACTATGCAACAGAACCTGATAAATTCAAAATTAAGCGTCCTCCCAAGAAGCGCCATGGTCAACCCAATAAGTTATATGAACTATGGCAATCTTCTTTGTGGCATGCAAAAGCAAGAGATGTGAAGCAAGAATTTCCCCAAGAATATAATGATTTTTATAAATTTGCTTTTGTGAGAAACCCTTGGGATTGGCAAGTTTCTTATTATCATTTTATTCTCAAAGAAACAACCCATATTCGTCATGAATTAGTTAAAAATATGTCAGGAGGATTTGAAGAATATTTGGAATGGGTAATCGCTACTAAAAATCCTTTTCCTAAGGGAGCAACTAAACTACAAAAAGAAATTATTGTCGAAAAAAATGGGGAATTAAATATTGATTATCTTGGTCGTTATGAAACCGTCAATCAAGACTTTAACCATATTTGTCGGATTCTTAATTTACAAGCCTCTCTCCCCTGCTTGAATCAGTCGCAACATCGTGATTATCGAGAGTATTACAGTGTTCACACTCGTAAGTTAGTTACTGATAATTTTCAGGAAGATATTGAATTATTTGGCTATACCTTTGATGGTTATGATTCTAGTATCAAAAATTTAAAATCTGCATTAAAACAAGAAGTTAAAGTATAAGATTAAGATAAGCAAGAGGAAATTAAGATGGTAAAGTCTAGAGAAATTACGGCTAGTAATACAGGAGAACTCCGTCCAGATTTACAGGAAAGCTTAACCCATAGTCATATTAATCCTGCTAAACTGAGCATTTTTCAAAGGATAATTTTGACTACAGATGGCACCTTAACCGAAATTTTAGAAGCTTATCTGTTTGAGAAAATTAATTTAGTTAAATTATCGGAAGGGATTATTTTGCTAACTAATCCTGTTAAACATCTAGAACTAGAAGTTGGACAAGAAGTTATCGAAAGGAAAGTCTTACTACAAGGTAAAATTAGTCGCCAAAATTGGATTTATGCCGAGTCTTTAATTGTCCCAGATCGCCTAGATGAGAAATATCGTGAAAGACTATTAAAATCCCAAGAGTCTATCGGTAGATTATGGTTACTGCATAAAGTAGAAACTTTCAAAGAAATCGTTGATTCGTCTCGGGAAATTGCAGGAGATTTAGCAGATTACTTCAAAATCAAGCCTGAAGACAAACTACTTTCTCGTACTTACAGGGCTTTTTCTAATGGTCAACCAATCATGATGATCACCGAAAAATTCCCCGAAAAATACTTCCTACAAGATTTTTAAATTGGGTAATAGGCAAGAGGTAAAAGATAAAAAGTAACAAATAACTTTTAGCTTTTCCTCATCCTTCATAATTTATAATTCATCCTTTAATATATGTCTTACGAGCAAATCAGAAAGGATAGAGTACTAGTAAATTCTTTACCAAAAAGTGGTACTCATCTATTAGCCAAAGCAATTCAGATTTTTGGTTATCACGAATATTTTACTAGTGATAATTATGTCAATAATACTCCAAAATTTTTAGGCTCTTATGAAATTCGTAGAATCCTAAAAAATCAGAATATAATTGATAGTAAGCAAGATGAATCAGAGTTCTTAAATATCGGCATTATCTTTCCCACTCTTGTACCAAAATCCAAATTAAAATATTGGTTGGAATGTCTAGCAAAAAGTCAATATATTAACGGACATATCCCTTATAATCCTCAAGTTAATAAGGTTCTTACGGATTTAAATTATCATCACGTATGTATTATTCGAGATCCCCGTGCGGTCACTGTTTCCCGTCTGAATTTTATTTTTAATTCTGAATCAGCAAAAGATATTTTGCCCCAAGGAATTCCCCTAAAAGCTGATCTAGAACCAATGTCTACCACAGAAAGAATTAACTTTCTTCTTGAAGGAGGTTATGCGGAAAAAGCGGATCTAAAAATTTATAGTTTTGCCCATATTTATCGTTCAATTTTAGCTTGGAATCAAGATCCGAATTGTCTCTTAGTCCGTTTTGAAGACCTTATTGGGGAGCAAGGTGGAGGAAATAACCAAAAACAAGTAGAAAACCTCATGAATTTGGCCGATCACCTCAAAATATCTTGGAATAAAGAAATTGCTCGTCAAACTAAAAATGTTTACGATCCCAAGACTCGTACTTTTAGAGTAGGCAATATTCACTCCTGGAAAACAGCTTTAGAGTCAGCAGATCTGGCAAGACTAACAGAGTATTGTGAACCTCTATGTCGGGAAGCAGGATATGAGGTTTGAAAGGATCAGGGAAATAGTGGAAATGGGGGTGAAGTGGATCTTAATCTGCCCGTAACCTTGTTTAGCTAAACGTTTGAAACTTTTTGCTCAAAGCCTAACTAATCTACAAAGCGATCGCATTTTGGGTCAGAGAGACCCTGCCGTCCCGTCCCATCTTCGTGAGATAATATTAAGTGCGATCGCTTTTTAGAGCATAGCTTTTATGTCCCTCACATTATAAAATTTGCTATGGTTTTGTTCTCATTACTGTTTATTAATAAACTTCCTGAATAAGTTAATTTGAACAAGTTGATTATCTGCGATAACGATAAATTACATAGGGTTTTCCTCGATAAAAACGAGGTCTTCCTATATAAAATGGATCACTTATAGGCCCTAATATTCTGAAGTTATTAAATGCACCAGCATTTTCCCTATCAACAAACTTCCTCCTTAAGGTATCGCGAGATAAAAATGTTGCAGAATTTCTTCTGATCCTAGTGGCATATCTGCTAGGAAAACTATCGTTGATTACTTGAATCGGAATATTGTTAGTGTTATTAGCGTTAACAGGATTTCCTTGATCACTAACTGTATTCTGAGAACTATTAGAGCGAGCGCGCTGGGAAGCATCACAAATAGCAGATAAATCTGTATATTTGCCAGTCTCATCAATCATAAAACAGTCAAATTGTGATTGGGCAACTGCTTTTTTGGTATTGAAGATAGCTGGGAGTGAAGCACTTATGAAACCAATACTTGCTGCAGAAATTAATAAGATTCTATGTAATTTTTTCATGGAGATTAGTTAAGTATGCTGTGCAAAAAATATATTGACAAGCGACCCTGCGGTGAGATCTGCTTCGGACAAGAGACGATTGAGTTACCTGTGGTCGATAGGTGTTAGGGTTCGGGAATTTTATGGCAATCTAGCAAAGCGAGGCACTACGCGAGACCTTCGGTAGTGGTTTCACGAGCGCATTTTGAATTTGCTGATCTGAATAAACTTGAATTTATTTTGTAACCGTAAAATTACGTATACTTCAAATATACCGAAAGAGAAAAACACTAAAGTTTAAGAAATGTTACGTAGTATCGGGGATTAGGGGCAAAATATTACGTAGTAAGTAGTAAATTAAAATTATTAACTGACAATTGTTTTCTGGAAATCTCATGCCGAAACATGCTTATTCCCTGCCTACTATTCTCAAAAACAGAAGAGTTAAATTAGAGAGTTTAATCAGTAACCCAGTTATTTTATGGTCTGGGAAGGCAATAAGTCGGAATTTTCCTGCTAATAAATATCCTTTTCGCCCTAGTAGTCATTTTCTTTATTTTGCTGGTTTACCTTTAGAAAATGCAGTTATTCGTTTATTCAAGGGTATATTGGAGTTATTTTTTGATGATCCACCAACCAAGGCCAGTCTTTGGCATGGTGAGTTACCGACTAGAAAAGAAGTTGCAAGTTTAATTGGTGCTGATGAGGCTTATCCTTTAAAAGAATTAAACTCAAAAACTCAAGAGGCTGCTACGATCGCAGTACAAGATCCAGTGACTTATCAGCAACAATGTCAGCTGTTGCAGCGCACTATTCAGCCAAGTAATCAATTAACGGGAATAGATTTAGATTTGGCAACCGCAATAGTTCAATTAAGGCTTCAGCAAGATCAAGCAGCGATCGCAGAATTGAGAAAATCCATAGCAGTATCGGTAACAGCCCATCAAGCAGGGATGAAAGCTACGGCAACTGCTAAAACAGAAGCAGAAATTCGTGGGGCAATGGAAGGGGTAATTATGGCCCATGATATGACTTGTGCCTATAACAGTATTGTGACGGTGCAGGGTGAAGTATTACATAATGAGCAATATCATAATGCCTTAAAATCAGGGGATTTATTATTAGCAGATGTCGGGGCGGAAAATGCTCTGGGATGGGCTGCGGATATTACCCGTACCTGGCCCGTATCAGGCAAGTTTTCTTCGACTCAAAGAGCTATTTATGATCTGGTTTTAGCAGCCCATGACAATTGTATTGCCCAGATGCAGCCAGGAGTGGAATATCGAGAGATTCATTTACTAGCAGCCAGGATAATCGCTGAAGGATTAGTTGATTTGGGTATTTTACGGGGTAATCCTACGGATTTGGTAGATAGAGATGCCCATGCTTTATTTTTTCCCCACGGAATTGGTCATTTATTGGGTTTAGATGTCCATGACATGGAAGATTTAGGCGATCTAGCTGGCTATGAAACTGGACGCACCAGGAGCGATCGCTTTGGCTTAGGTTATTTGCGTTTAGATCGAACTCTGCGATCGGGTATGGTAGTTACCATTGAGCCAGGTTTTTATCAGGTTCGAGGTATTTTGCATAATCATGATTTACGTAGTAAATATGATGATGTAGTTAATTGGGAACGGTTGACTCAATTTGCCGATGTTAGGGGAATTCGCATCGAAGATGATGTTCTCATTACTGATTCTGGGACAGAGGTTTTAACGGCTGATTTACCGACAGCAGCAGCAGATATTGAGGATTTGGTAATGGATCAAAAGTAAAAATTAACGGTAACTAATTTTGTTGTACAACTACTGATCAGACTTATGAGAGAAATTGTTTCTCCTCATGCTCAGAAGAATTTTCAAGATTCCAAACTTGACGCTGAGGAATACCAAGCTCAATTTCTGCTTGTGTGAAGGCTTGTAGTACTCTTAAGCGAAACTCCCGACCGACAGACCATTGTTTCATTGGTTGAGTTTTAATCCAAACTTGAATTAAAATTCCTTGATGAGAAACTTGGTCTATTCCTAAGATATTCACAGGTTCCAAAATTGTTTCTTGCCATTCAGGATCTTGTTGCATTTGGCTTCCTACTTCTTGCAAAATTTGAATAGCTTTAACTGGATCTGAGTTAGCAGAAATTTCAATTTTAAACTCCGTTCTTGACCAATCTTTAGTTTTATTTTTTACTAGGGAAATCTGTCCGTTAGGAATAGTAATTAAACAACCTTCCTCTCCTCTTATTTGAGTTGTATAGAGATTCATATTTTCCACAAAACCTCCTACATCACCAATGGCTATAATATCTCCTATTGCATAGCGATCTGTCCAGAGGATTAAGATTCCGTTAAGCATATCTTCTAAGACATTACGAGCTAAAAATCCAACTAACAAAGCTGCTCCTCCAGCACCGGCTAAAACACTAATGTCAATCCCCAAAAGTTCGATTGTTAAAGCAATTCCAATCATAATAAATAACAAACTACTTGCACCTTTCAAAGCTGGAGAATAAGTTGTTATTCTAAGAGAATAACGAGTAGAATTTGGCTCTGCAATTTGCCCTTCTTTTGCCCATCTGTTGAGATAATAATCAATTGCAAAAGCGGCAATTGTATCTGCTAAATTTACTAACATCCAAATCAGGGGCAAAAATATAGCTTGAACGATAAAAAAGAAAGTGGCAGTCCTTGTATTCGGAAAAACAAAAAATGCTAAGGCCAAGCCTGTAAATAAAAGCAAAATACGCAACCAAATCAAAAGTTGTAAAAAAAATGTTGTCAGGTTTTTGAACTGCTTCAAGATGTTTTGATAAGGCAAGGAAAAAGAAGGTGTTTTTGCTCTTGAATTATTGACTTTTCTTGATATAAACTTCTGAATTATATTGAGAAAAACATTTGTTTTTTCTTCAGTCAAAGATATTTCCTGCAACGACTCATCACCAAGATTGTTGGAGTTGCTTAGTATTTCTTTATGATCGCTTTCTTCTATGGTTCCATTGACCATTTCTCCTTGGTTTTCATAATTATCATCTATAATTTCTGAAGATTCAGGCTGTTTAAAAAAGGAAGCTTGCTGTTCTAGCTTATGCAACTCATTTAATTCTTTTATTTTTTGTTTGAATTGACGATCTAAATTACGAATTAAATGACTAATAATTGTGAGTAATATAATGGGAACAAGTGTTACCAGAAAAATTATAATAACGATTTGTAATCTTCCCCAAGGAAAAATAAGATCAAATTCGTTTCCCCATAATGCTTCGCTGATATCTCGTTGAATAATTTTACGCCAAGTATCAGCTAACTCATTAATAGGTTTTCCATTGTAAATCGAATCGTCTTCAGTAATAGTAATAATAGTTTCTTTAGACAAACCTAATTTTGGTTGTGGAGGCGCAAAAATAATTGTTTGAGCATTTTTGGTTCCGACTTCAATTTTAGGTGTCAAGGGATGTAATGGTTTATCTTGGAGTAAAAACCAATGTTCTAAATCTAATTTTTGTGATTTAGTTTGTTGATTTCCCTCTTGAAAATATTCATTTACAGCTACTTTTTGATATATAGAAAGTAATGTTTTCTCGACTAAATCAGAACGAATTTCTAATTGATTAGCAGTTGATTTAGGGTCTTGCAAATCAGCCCTTGACGCTATGGTAATATTTTCATCTGAAAGAAAAGAATAGTAGGGAAAATAGGGAAAATTAACGTCAGCACACCAAAGTTTACCGCAGGGTTTTACTCTCTCTGTTTTCCACCAGGGATTAAATTTATCTTGACTGCCACTACTAGTACTTGATAAAGATGTTTGGCTATTTGCGATCGCTGGAATAATTAAAGTTAAATAGAAACTCAATATGATAAGTACAAGATACTTAAAACCTAATAATAATTGTTTCTTGATAAATGATTTGTGATAAATAAACTTCATTAAATTATGACTGAAATACAAAAAACACAATTTTTCAATTTAACATTTTACTTAAAGCATTATGTGGAATAATTATAATCTATTGAGGGCGTGGCAATACTTTATCTAGTTCGAAAATCACGCTATCAGAAGCAAAGATAATATTTTTGGAGCTATCAAAAACTTCAATTTACTTACTTGGGAGCTTGTTAAAGCAATGGTTCGCACAAAATCTGAATAGTTTCACAGGGGAAAAGGCGGTTAAAAGGCTATAAAATTCGGGTCTATTGTCAGCGAACGTAATTTGATCGAAGTTAACTTGATAGCTAATTTGATAAGAAAGCCCAATTTCGATAATCCTTAACCTGTAAGCCTTATAAGTTCATTAGGAAAACTGTCCGAGCTATTGTTGCAGAACACTGGAAAAAAATTAACCTAGCTTGCAATCTTGATTCTAAAGGTTCACGTCGAGACCTAAATTATAAATTTCTTTAAGAAAAAATTTGTCAAAATACCCTTATGATTAAGCTTAAGTAATTTTACTGATAAGACAATGAAAAATATTACAACTTTTTTGTTGCAGACTATTTTAACTTTGCTTGTGATAGGCTTCCTGACGCTTATCTTCACATCGGAAGGTAATTCTCAAGAGACAACTTATCAGGTAATTCATTCCGGGGAAGATTCCTCTTTAGTTGTCCAAGCCCAAACTGATCAGGAAAACACGCAAGGTGATCGAGATAAAGCTAAGGAAGAAGCTGTTGAAAATCGTGAAGAAAAATCTCCAAGCGAAGTTAAAGAAGCCTCAGTATTACTAGATGGAGAAACAATCTTTACTATCCAAGCTAGTTTAGGAGAATTTTCTCCAGAAAAACGTGCAGAAGATACAACAAGTAAATTAGAAACAGTTGCCCAAAATACTTCTATCTCCATTGAATCCCTAAGACTAGATGATCTAGAAGGATTACAGGTCATTCAAGCCGGTGACATTCTAATCACTGGATTCGGCCAAGCGGATGCTCAAGCAGCAAAAATGACTCTTTCAGAATTGGGGGAAGAACGACTAACACAAATTAAAGAAGCAATCAGCCAATATCGAGAAGCTAGGACTCAGGAGTCCCTTATCAAGAGCATAATAAAAGCTTTTGGGGCTACCATTGGTGCAGCTTTTTTAATATTTACCTTAAATCGTCTTTTACCATCATTTTTTGCACGCATCAGGAATTGGCAACAGTCGCGTATAAGTTCGGTAGATATTCAGGGCTTACAATTTCTCTCCAGTAGCCAAATCAATACTTCTATCGGCGCAATATTTAATATAATTCGCTTTTTCTTAATTTTATTTATCCTATATCTTTATATTCCTTTCTTACTAAGTTCTTTCCCTTGGACTAAGCCTATAGGAATAAAAATTCTGGATACATTTTGGAATTCAGTGAATTTAATTTTTGGAGGATTAATCGGTTACTTACCAAATGTAATAATTATTGCTTTAATTGCTTTTCTTGCTTATTATTCAATTCGCTTCTCAAGATTTTTTTTCAATGCTATTAAAAGAGGCAGAATTCAAATGAGTGGTTTTTATGCAGAATGGGCAGAACCTACTTCCAATATTGTACAGTTTTTGATAATTGCCCTGGCAGGTATTCTCATCTTTCCTTATTTACCAGCTTCTGATTCTCCTGGTTTTCAGGGAGTATCTGTTTTTGTCGGGGCTTTAATTACTCTAGGATCTACTACTGTCATTGGTAATTTCGTGAGTGGTATTTTTCTTATTTATACCCGAGCTTTTCAATTAGGAGATGTTATTCAAGCTAATGGACAAACTGGTAGAGTTGTTGAAAAGACTATTCTCTCTACAAGAATTATGACACCAGACAATGAAGTTATTACGATTCCTAATGCTAGTTTATTCGTGTCTGATATTATTAACTATTCGTCAGTAATTCGAGATAGTAATAAGCCTTTAATTGTGAAAACCACGATTACTCTTGGTTACGATGTTCCTTGGCGTAAAGTCCATCACGTATTAATCGATGCAGCTAAATCAACTGAAGGAATAGTCAACGATCCAGAACCTTTTGTTTGGCAAACTAGTTTAGATGACTTTTATGTTAGTTACACTCTGAAAGCTTATACGATGGAACCAGAAAATATGGGTTCGATTTACTCACAACTTCACCAAAACATTCAAGACAAATGTAATGAATCAGATATTGAGATTCTTTCTCCTCACTATTCGGCAATGCGAGATGGTCATCAAACAACCATTCCAGCTAATTATCTTCCAGAAAATTACACAGCACCAGGATTTCGGTTCGACTCTATTAAAAAACTGTTTCCGCCACAATCTCCTTAGCTATTGCTGCCATCACTAAAGGTATGAGCTGACCAAGAGAGCGGCGCGCGAAGAGGGGGACTTTTCTAGACTTAGTACTTTTCTGCAAAGAGTTATCTGTTTTATTTTGAAGTGCCCCGCACTCAAGTCATTACCTCAAAAGATATGTCTGCAATCTCAAAAATAATTCACCACTGCCTACAATAGAGATAGGAATAGCTGTTATTAAGGGGAGGTAGGTGATTATGGAATCTAAAAACTCACCACTCAACTGTACAAGTCTTGACTTGGAAATAGAGGCGATTAAGCGCTTTCGGGATTGGGCACCGTTCCTTAGCTCAGAATGCCAAATATTCCGCGAACTTAACGGTCTTTCTACTGTTCTATGCCTAGATTTTACTTCTTGTCCTCAAGAGTTGAAAACCAGCAAAGAAGAATGGCAAAAATTTGCTCGACTTTTGACAAATTTATCTCATACACTAGGTTTAGCCAACTCTGTGGTTTTCAAGAACGGAGATCGCACAGTATCATGGATGACTTTAAACCACAAACGATATTTTGGACAGTTGTTGGATCGAGGCTCAAAGCGTTGAGATTTATTTGCTACTGCGTTTTTCCTGTGACACTGGAAATAAAACCTAATGGTATGTTCTTCACCAGAAATCTCCTTAAGCAAAGCATAAGTAAGATTTAGGAGTAACAAAATGTTTCACTGGAATGTAGTCGTTAATCTACACGAACATGGCTTCAGACGAGCTTTTAAACTACTTCAAGGATTGGGAGCAGTTTACACTACCGAATTTTTAAATGTTTTAGTTATGGAAGTGAGCAATATTACTCGCTTTCTAGAAACCCTTAATGTCTGGGTCTCAGAAGATCCTGGCTTACTGAAACTCATATCTCGAATCGTACCAGTTACCTCAACTTTTTCTTTTCAATCACCAGAAGAATTTGAGATTAAGGCACAAGAAGCTATTTTATACTGGCTGCCTCAGTTAGTGGACAAAAGCTTTCACGTGCGGATGCATCGCCGTGGCTTCAAGGGTAGGATTTCTAGTGTAGAAGAAGAAGGTTTTTTAGATAAAGTTCTCCTCGAAGAGCTAAGAAAAATAGGCAATACAGGACATATTACTTTTGAAGAGCCCGATGCGATCATAGTTGTGGAAACTGTAGGCCAACAGGCAGGACTCTCCTGCTGGAATCGTGAGGATTTACAGCGTTATACTTTGTTAAAACTAGACTAAATTGTCACAATCATCTCTGTCAAAGCCTTGATTAAAGTTAAAGTGATCGCAGTTTGGCCGAGATTGAGATCGCCATCTAGAGCGTCGATTCAATATTTATAAATTACTAGTTAGGTGAGAGGGGGGAGTGTGGGAAGAAGTTAGAGAGTTTGGGGAAAGGGGGTGGACAAGGAAGGGTGGGGGGGGAGTTAAGTTGTTTGTTTTCTCATTTTCCCCTTTGTCTTCGCACACTACTACCGCTGCGCGGAATTCAAAATTCAAAATTCAAAGTTCAAAAGTCTTTTACCACAAAGGTTTCAAGCTTTTTGAATGGGTGTTGTATTTACGCCCACGTCCACTACCCTATCTTCGGGATCTCTCTTTTGCTTCCCTATCCCGATCAATTAATGATTGCTCTTGATTAAGGTTTTACGGGATCTATCTTTTTATTTTAAAACTCCAGTTTTGAATGTGGACGCGGTTTAAAACAAGAATTTTAATCAAATTAATTATATTGAATTATATTGAAATGCATTATCCCAAACATTATCAATTATTTGTTTAGCTTGCTCTAAAGGAAGTACGCGACAGTTGTTATCGCGATCGCGTTTTAATAAAGAAATTAATTCTGATTCTGTCCCCAATTTTCCTTGGATCGCTTCTAGACTTTGTAAAGTATTTTCAATATCAAAGTTAACTTTTTTCCCTAGTTTCTCTTCCATCCAGATTTCAATAAGTTCATCTAATTGACGAGGATTTAATAATTTTTTAGTAGTCATTAAATGGTAATAAACCAAAATAATTTCTTTGCATTCTTCTTCTTCTGCAGTATCAATCAAATATTGAAATACTCCCGTATTGCTTGCCATATTCCGAAAAAAGAGCGTCTCAGTTACAGTTTTCTGAAACTTAATTTGTTTACTCTTATAAGTTGTATATTGTTTAAAAGCAAATCCTCCCAAAGTAATGACCAAAGAAAACATTGTTATCAGTAATGGAGTAATATTTCTAACCTCATCATCCTTAACTCTGATTTCTTCTATGGGTTGCTGCCCTAAAGTCACATAAACAATAACCCCAACAATTAATAGCAGTTGCGGTAATATTTTGATGATTAAAGCAATACCAGCTCCGATCGCAGGAACACCAAATAAGATCCGATCCTTCCAGGTCATGCTCATTTTTACATTAGGAAAAATAAATTCAATATCTGCCTTAGAGAGATTTTTATATAGATATAAATAAATTTTCCCTGGCTTAAATTTTAAATTTTCAATCTTTAATGATTTATTAGCAAAATGCTTTTCATCTTTAAATCTGATTAGCAAAATAACTTGCTCGAAAATATCTACTTGCTTATTGATTTTTCTCCACCATTTTTTTACTAATGTATTTTGATGGATATCTCCGCGAGCATAACAAAAAACCCTTTCAAAGTCACTAAAATCAACAGCAGTTTTAAGATCAAACAAAGACTTCTCAGTAAAAGCTTTGACTAATCTAGGCTTGGATAAATATGTATAGTTAGCTTTTTCTAGAACTTCAACAAAATTATCAATTAAAGCTTGCTCCATAGTTCTCTCTTGAGAGATACTGGTATTAATATCCTGGTTTGTTTCAGGATTAAAAGGAGCAAAATTAGCTTTAATATTCTCTAGATAACGATGAAACTTAAAATGAAAATAGGCAATTAAAATTTCGCAGAAATCACGGAACTGAGATGCTTCTAGTTCATTTAATTTGCCTTCTGCTAAACAAAGATCGATAATTTCTTGGCGACTACAAGGGATAAATGTTTCTCTCTGTTGATATTCTGTCATAAATTAATATTAGGAAGAAATTCGCTGATTCAGGAAATAGGATTCAGGAGTTATAAATAAGAAGCATCAACATACAGTCACAAGATGGATCATTGGTTAGCATTAGTAATTGGTAATTCCCGAGCGCATTGGGCTTGGTTTCAAGATCATACTTTAGTCACAGCCTGGAATCACATTCATTTATCCGCTCCTGTTGACAAACACCAATTACCCCCAGAAATTTTTTCCCCTCAACTTCGAGCAATCCCGACTTACAGCTTACCTATCTATCTGGCTTCTGTAGTTGCTACTCAAACTGCATTATGGCAAAACTATCAACATCTTAGACAAATTACCCTCCAAGATCTTCCTTTACACAATATTTATCCTACTCTAGGAATTGATCGCGCTTTAGCTGTTTGGGGAGCAGGAGAAACCTATGGCTATCCCTGCTTAGTCATCGATGGCGGGACGGCTTTAACCATGACAGGAGTCGATGGGAAGCAAACTTTAATCGGTGGGGCAATCTTACCAGGTATCCGTACCCAACTACGATCGCTTAATCTGAGTACTGCCGCCTTACCAGAAATAACTTTACCCCCCACTTTACCCCCTCGTTGGGCAAATAACACTCCAGACGCGATCGCTAGTGGGGTCATATACACTATCATCTCAGGAATTCAGAGTTTTATCGATCATTGGCAAGAAAAATATCCTAATTCTTCAATCATTATCACTGGAGGCGATGGAGAATTTCTCTCTCAATATTTACGATCCGAGAAACCAATCGCGATCGATAGTAATTTAATCTTTTGGGGAATCAGACAATTTAGATTCCTCAAGCAATCATAAATGAAATCAAAGAAAATGTAGCCAAATACAGCATAGGATAGCCCCAGATTGTGAATTGATCGATTTTTGCTGCTTTATCTTTTTTGCCTGCGATCTCTAAGCGTCTTAGATAAACATTTAGTAATACCAGTAGTCCACTTATTAGAAACATGCAAATCAAAATTTTGTCGAGAAAAGTTACATAGCCTAACCGAGGTAAATCATCGGACAGTGTGAAGTTAAATGCAATAAACAGCAGTAAGTTGCCACTGGCAATATCCACTCTTTTACCATAATCTCGCAAGAAAAATGGCAGCCAAGAAACAATAATAATGACAAGAATGGGAATAAACAATCGTAATATATAGTAGTTGAGGTGTCGTTTAGCCTGAAAATGGAAGGAGAAGCGATCGCTAGTTTCTCCCGTAGTAAGATCTTGATCTGTAATCTTAGTATCAAATGCAGTGACAATCCACTCTTCTTCTCCGAGTTGTTCTCCAATCTCCGTAAAGCCTTCTAATTCTTGAAAAACATATTCTTCTTGCGGCAGAATCGAATCAATATGAATAAAAAAGTCCTGTTCATCCAGAGGATAACGTTTAAAGTCAAAATCTGGTGCCTGTAAAGTGGCGGTAAAACGCTCAAAATAAATTAGTCTGCCATTGGGTAAAACAACTACAATTTTGTTTTGGGAAAACCTTTTGCCTTGCTGATTAGGCAGGGTAAAGGCGGGAAAACTTAATCCGTTTTCTGTGATAAAGTTAGCAAATTTATCTTCTCGAAAAAGCTTGAAACTGCATTGGCAAGTATCAGGACTAAAGGACAAAGCAGGATCTAAATACTCCATTCTTAAACTGGCAACAATCCCAAAATTTTCCTCCTTTTGATTAATACCAGTAATTTGTTGTAGCCTTAATCCTATCTGGACAGGTGTAGATTTTTGCACGATGGGGGAGCCCTTGGGTTCTGCATTACCCGTTAACACCTTAGGCTCATTGACACCGATCAAAAGTCGGTACTCACCCGTAGCAGGGGTATCATTTTCAATATTACTGCGAAGGTTTAAACTAAAATCTTTGTTATTACTATCTTGAAACTTATAGCTAAATGATGCTTGAGTTTTCTCTCCTGAAAAGTTTTCCGTGCGTAATAATTTGTCGCCATAATCTCGAAGTTCGACAATCGGCTTGAGATCACCAGAGATGGCTTCAACCCAAACATAGAGGATATCGCCCGCATTGAAGTTTTTGAGCTTGAATGAAGTCGATGGCACTTCTGGGGTCAGGGAACCCGTGAAGTTTTCTACAGCAATTCTTGATTCAGGAGAAATGATTCCCTCAAGCTCAAGAATTTGAGCCCCAGTGGACTTAGCTTCTCCTGTTAGAACTTTTGGTTCGTTGATCCCTACCTGTAATTGATATTCTCCCAATGATTTCGTACCAGGCGAGCTATAAATTACTAATTGATAGTTTCCACTCTCAGGAACTTGAAACTCCAGAGCAGCAGCATAACCTTCACCACTGTCATCATCCCAGACTAAAAAAAGTTCATCCGCCAATTCGGTTATCAAAACCAGAGGATCTTGTTTATCGGCAATAGCTTGATCTATCTTCTGTGTCAGATCCTCTCCCAAGATTGCTGACCAATCTGAACGTTGCCTAGCAAAACCAAATGCTGGATCTAAATTCCCTGATATACCTTTAATATAAGCATACACGGTATCTCCTGCCTTGAGATTAGCAAGGGTATAAACCTTGGCATTTTGTGGCTCAAGATATCCTGTTAAGGTTTCGACCTCCCCTGTTGACTGAGCGTAGACCGTTCCCAAATTAAGAAATAGACTAAGAAGCAGCCCAAACAAAAATAAACCCAAACAATAACTGTAAGGCAAGTGCTTTTTGAGCTGAGACAGAGCGTGGGTAAACGATTTATTCCTCAGGAGTCTTTCAGACACGTTTTTTGAAGGCTATAGAACATTTGAATATATTACCTTAAAATCACTTCGCGAATAGGTATCAGCTGTTCTATTGGCAAAGGCGCTGAAAACAACACATTTATCTTACAGGTATGGTTTTTTAATATACTAAGAGTTATCTAACGGCTAATAGCCAATAGCTTGTTAGTTCTAGTTAAAACTTTGTCAATTAAAAACTCAAGAAGGTGACTAAATTATTTGCTGATAGTAAATTTTTGCTACAACAAACAGCTTCCCTGCTAGTTTATCAGTCGGTGCTGCAAAACTCTGTCGGCGAAGCCTATATCAATCTTCTCAACAACCTATACACATTCAGTAGCGAAACCAATATTAATCGACCGACTTCTATTACTTGTTTACAAGCCTATAGCAATTGGTTTAAAGCTCTAGCTGAGATTAATCTTTCTTGGCAAGATTATCTAATTCAACAAATATTACTAGACGATAATCCTTTTAGCCAACGAATTCAAACTCTCTCGCTAAAAGAAATCTCGCCTTCTCTTATTGAAGCGGCTAAACATGATCTAACAATCCTCCAGCGCATTTACCAATGTCATACTGAACAGATTGTTAAATCAGTCCAAAAGTCATCTCAATATCCTGATACGATAATTCCCTGGCAGCAAACAAACTCTATTCCCTGCTTTCTTCATCAGCAAGAAAAGTGGAGTGAAGCCTTAAAAGAATTAGCTATTCATTACCGCAAAAATGGCACAGGAATTTTTGCTCGTTATCGTGCTCTAACTTGGCAAAATGAACAATTACGAGGTATTGCTTGTCCTGATCCCATTACCTTAGAAGAAATAGTTGGTTACGAATCCCAAAAGGAAGCCATTATCAAAAACACAGAATTTCTCCTGGCTGGATATTCGGCATTAAACGTTTTGCTCTATGGTAGCCGAGGGTCAGGAAAATCATCTTTAGTTAAAGCACTCTTATCTAAATACAGCGATCGCGGATTACGATTGATTGAAGTCACTAAATCTCAATTACAGCATCTCCCGCAAATAGTTGCCCAAATTAGAGACATACCCCAAAAATTTATCATCTTCGTAGATGATCTCTCTTTTGAAGAAGACGATGATGCCTTCAAAGCCTTAAAAGTAGTTCTCGAAGGCAATGTTACTGCTAAAGCAAATAACACGGTGGTTTATGCTACCAGCAACCGCAGACATCTAATCAGAGAATTCTTTGCTGATCGTCCGCGTCCTCAAGATAGCGATGAGATCCATAATTGGGATACAGTACAAGAAAAATTATCTTTCAGCGATCGCTTTGGTTTGACTCTAACCTTTGAGCCGATTAATCAAGATACCTATCTCAAAATTATTCATCATTTATCCCAAAGAACAGGAATTGCGATCGCCAAAGAAGAATTAGACTTTCGAGCCAAACAATGGGCAACTCGCCATAATGGAAGGTCTGGACGCACTGCTAGACAGTTTATTAACTATCTTCAAGCAGAAATAGCATTAAAATGAATTAGTATTTATCCGTACTGATAGTACTAATTGTTAATTTTGAATTTTGAATTGGGAATTCTTTGAGTAGTTAGCTTTAGGATTTGCTACATATTTGTTTAGCATTTACAAGCTGCTGCACAGAATAGTTTATTTTTCTAAAGTTCAATTCAATATATTAAATCAATAAAATGAACAGATCTAAAGTTTTTAATAAAATATTGCTCAGTTCTTTGGCTTTGGGTGTAGTCAGTTTTGGTGGTGCAATGCTATTCATTAAAGACGATAGCCGACTTCCGAAAGCTTTAGCTATTGGTGGAATTATTGGTGGAGTTAGCGCTTTAGCAGGAACTGTTATTGCTGATAAAGATGAAAATAAGTTATCAGAAAAAGACAATTCCATTAACGAACTTCAAGAAAAGCCAGAACTCGAATCGGCAAATGATAATTTACAAACTACAACTGAAGATTTATCTCAACAAACAGCGCAACAAGAATCAATTGATCTATTAAATTTTGCAGAAGAGCCATCAAAAAAAATTCATGATCCTATTGAATCTTCAGACAAAGATGAAGTATCGCAAATAAAAGCAGATTCAAATGAATCCGAAGAGATGCCGGAGATGATGGCAGAGGAAGCTCCTGAAGAGATGCTGGAGATGATCACAGAGGAAGCTCCCTTCTCGGAACTAGAATCCCTAGAAACTGCCGGAGAAATGCCCGAGATGATGGCAGAGGAAACTCCTGAAGAAATGCCCGAGATGATGTTAGAAGAAGCTCCCTTCTCGGAATTAGAATCCCTAGAAACTGCCGCAGAAATGCCTGAGATGACAGAGGAAGCTCCCGAAGAGATGCCCGAGATGATGGCAGAGGAAACTCCTGAAGAAATGCCCGAGATGATGTTAGAAGAAGCTCCCTTCTCGGAATTAGAATCCCTAGAAACTGCCGCAGAAATGCCCGAGATGATGGCAGAGGAAACTCCCTTCTCGGAATTAGAATCCCTAGAAACTGCCGCAGAAATGCCCGAGATGACAGAGGAAGCTCCCGAAGAGATGCCCGAGATGATGGCAGAGGAAACTCCCGAAGAGATGCCCGAGATGGTGTTAGAGGAAACTCCTGAAGAAATGCCCGAGATGGTGTTAGAGGAAACTCCTGAAGAAATGCCCGAGATGACAGAGGAAGCTCCCGAAGAGATGCCGGAGATGATGGCAGAGGAAACTCCTGAAGAAATGCCCGAGATGGTGTTAGAAGAAGCTGCTGAAGAGATGCCGGAGATGATGTTAGAAGAAGCTCCCTTCTCGGAATTAGAATCCCTAGAAACTGCCGCAGAAATGCCCGAGATGATGGCAGAGGAAACTCCTGAAGAAATGCCCGAGATGGTGTTAGAGGAAGCTGCTGAAGAAATGCCCGAGATGGTGTTAGAAGAAGCTCCTGAAGAAATGCCCGAGATGGTGTTAGAAGAAGCTCCTGAAGAGATGCCGGAGATGATGTTAGAAGAAGCTCCCTTCTTGGAATTAGAATCCCTAGAAACCCCCGCAGAAATGCCCGAGATGATGACAGAGGAAGCTGCTGAAGAAATGCCCGAGATGATGTTAGAAGAAGCTCTCTTCTCCGAATTAGAATCCCTAGAAACTCCCGCAGAAATGCCCGAGATGATGTTAGAAGAAGCTCTCTTCTCCGAATTAGAATCTCCAGAAGAAACTTCAGCAGCAATGCCGGAAATGGTGTTAGAGGAAGCTCCTGAAGAAATGCCCGAGATGATGGCAGAGGAAGAGCTATTCTCCGAATTAGAATCTCTCGAATCGTTAGAAGAAGCATCAGCAGAGTTACCAGAATTAATCAAAGATGATTCTGATGACTTAAATGCTCTCTTAGATATAGTTGATGAATTTCCGACTAATGAAAATGAAGAACTAGAATCTATCGAAAATAAACTAGATACTTTAGATAAAATATCAGAACAATCATTAGAAGAACTAGACGATTTAATGGGAAAGGTTCAAAAGCAAGATTTAAGCACTGAAGAAGAAATTGTTGAATAAGTCACTACTGTAAAGTCTAGGACACCGATTCAGTAATCAAGAGCAATCATTAATTGAGAGGGATAGGGAAGCAAAAGAGAGATAGCGGTCAGACCCCGCGCCGACGACAGGCGCAAGGGAATGCTGACCAAGAGAGCGGTGCGACCCCGGTCGGGTTCCCCGACCTATAGAAGTACATCAATTTTGATTTCTTAAGGCTGTATGAATAGTAGACTTATTTGAACCAAAGTCTACTACCCGCTTTTCTCACCCCAAAGGCGATCGCTATGGACAGAAAGCCTACCGCATCTAGGTTTGACACTAACATCCAAGACACAACGCAAAGGATTATTCATTTATCGTTCTCGATCCTCACGAATTAATTCTGTGCTATCAGGTAAACCATACTCAGCTGGGTTTACACGGCGGCGACTACGAATTTCTGCTAAAACTTTGGGCACAGCTTTACGTCTTTGTTCCCAAGTCGGATCGGTTTCTGGAGAAATCAGAAATTTTAATTTCTCCTGGGGTTGATTTAATGATTGTTTGAGCAATGCGATCGCTTGTTCTTTGACGCTACAATTATTTTCTGTAGCAAGTTGTTCGATTTGAGTTGGTAATTCATTAGGAAGGTTATCTAGATTTAAAGCTGCCATTATCTTTTATCGCTTGATGTGGATTAATTATATTTCTACTGGTTCTTAATTATTAGCTTTTAGAGCACTTTATTGATTTCTATTTTGTCTCATTTTGTCTTTCTGAGGTGGATAATACGTGAACTATTTTGAAAGCGATACTTTTTAATTATGCGATCGCGCAGTGAGGTTTTCCGCTCAGTTATCAGTGATTCATTAATAAGCGTCGCCATAAAAACCTCAAAAACAAAAAACCTTGGCATGTACACCAAGGTTAAGTAGGAGAAATCAATTAAGAGAAAACAATACTATTGTTGTTTGTTGTTGTTGCGTTAGGTTGTCTCAAACAATTAGCAAACTACAAAGGAACTTAAAACTAATGTTTTATAAATAATGAATAGGGTGTAGTTACTTAAGATATGCATTAAGTTTCACCTTGCTTAAAATTAAATAATTGTGATCGCTATTTCTTAACATCTCTGAAGATGCGATCGCGTTGCTCAATTCAAGCAGCGATCGCGGATCGAATTTGACCGAATACTGCGCTCACGCATACTTATACTGACGGTTTGTAAGAGTAGCAAATTTTGATGTCACGGTTAATAATCCCTCTGGTAGAATATTGACAGAGGGTGAATATTGACAGAAAGTTAACAGAGAAACCGAACTGGAGATGAAGAAATATGAAGCTCATCGAGAAAGTTCTGGATTTAGGCCGAAAATTATTACAACTATTTGGCGGAGTTGACAAAAACGCTGCCAATATTGCAACAACAAGTCCGAAGGAATCACCTAGCAAGGTCAACCCAGAATTAGAAGCAGAATCGCAACAGCCTAAGTCGGGTGTCAAGGATCTGCGTTATCAAAAATTACAGTCGTACTTGCAAAATGAACAGTGGAAAGAGGCAAATGAAGAAACCTATCGTCTGATGATTCAAATAGCAGGCAAGGAAGAAGGGCAAGGGCTAGATAGTGAAGACTTAGAGAATTTTCCCTGTGAAGAGTTACGCAATATCAACCAGCTTTGGTTGAGCAACAGCGATCAAAAGTTTGGCTTCAGCGTCCAGAAGGAAATCTATGAGAGTCTTGGTGCTACAAGAGAGTACAATGAGAAAGTCTGGAATTCTTTTGGCGATCGCGTTGGCTGGAGAAAAGACGAAAACTGGGTGAGCTACTCTGACCTTTTTGACATTTCGTTAGAAGAAGCTAGTCCTGGATACCTCCCACTTGGGGTGATGGGCAATGGCATACTTGTAAGTCTAATCCCTTCTCTGCCTATAATAGGAAAAATAAGGATTCCTGCGACACATCCCATGACTGGGATTTAGAGGGCAAAAATCTCAGAGACGAAACACAAGAAACTTGTGTGTACACGGTAGCCCAAGTTACCCAATCGAACGCGGTTAATTCTTGTCCGAATTATGGCACGAGCTTTTCGATCTCTAAGGGCTTTTAACCAATCGTTGAAAGGTGCGTTGCCATCGGCTTTAACATAGATGAGAATGGTTTTTTCTTGAGTTTCCATGAGGTACTGTAGCCTATAAGCTACAGTTTAACAATTATCAATCATCAGTGATAGCTGATGACACTTATTCTTTCACCTCTAAAACCTCAGGCGATCGCACTTTCAGTTATCAGGATCATTCTCCAATTATTATTCCTGATATTATATTTTGAAGTACAAAAAGAAAATTAAAACTCAAAGTGATTTAGATGCCATCAAGTAACATTTACAATAAATACAACTAAATTTGTTGTAATCTTTCTCTTTCTGCTAGGCGTTGATCATTATTAAACTGAAGTAATTTTACCGTTGTTCGTCCGACCGATGTCAAGTCGCTTCGCTCCAATTCAAAATTATCAATTATCAATTCAAAATTATGACAAATTAACGTTCTAAATAAGGAAAAATCCCTGCTTTAAGCATTACTATTAAATGCTCAATGCATTCGTATTCATCCAGTTCTTGTTGTTCTGTAGTGGTAAGCTCCCCTGTTTTACTCCGTGTTAGTAGAGTTTTGAGACGTTCCTGCATTTGAGCCGTAGGACGAAAAGCGAGAATTTGTTCTGGTGTCGGTTTACTTGCTAAAAAATCGAGAATATAGTGATAAATCCTAGCCGGAAGTGGCGGTTGTTGCAGACTCAATGCTAAAAATTCAGGGAGACGATCGCCCATTTGCAACAATTGTTCTGAAAGTTCATCTGGGACTTCTAGGGTGATTTTTGCCATAATTAAGGGTCTGTTAGTTATGGGTTTAAGCAAAATAAATTTAGCTTGATAAATTCATTTTAATCTAGTTACTAGGGCGAGTATTATAATTAACTAGGGAAATTTACCAAACAAAACTGTAATGGCTATAAATTCCTTGGATTTACTGGAAATTATAGTCCTCTCCTAGCTTCCAGCTTCTTATTGAATTATCTGTAGGTTTGTTAATAGTTAGAAGTTAATAATTGAGCGCGATCGCTCTAATTATCACAGGCGATCGCTAATCAATTCTATCTTAAGTACTATTGGCTTAGAAATAAATTTGCAAGCATCATAGAATATAGAAAATAGCAACCCACTACATAAAGTAATATTGATGCTATGAGTTCGGACATTAACAAAAATACTGGATTAGGTATTACAGAATTATTAGCAGATAAAAGAAAGCAAATTCTCAAAATAGCAGGACAAAATGGAGCTTACAATGTGCGAATTTTTGGCTCGGTAGCACGGGGAGAAGCAACTATCAATAGTGATATAGATTTTTTGGTAGATTTTAAACCAGAATGCACTCTATTAGATCAAATTTCTTTAATCCAATCCTTGACAAAGTTACTAGGATGTAAGATTGACTTAACCGAACCTAGCAGCCTTCATGACTCTATTAGAGAAAAAGTTTTAAAAGAGGCTGTATTTCTATGAAAGATGATCAACTCTATTTACTAAATATTAAAGAATGTATAGATCGTATCGAATCTTATACTATTAATGGCAAAGCTGCATTTCTTGAAAATACCATGATTCAGGATGCAGTTATTAGGAACTTTGAAATTATTGGCGAAGCAACAAAAAGGTTATCTACTGAATTTAGGACAACATATCCTGATATACCTTGGCAACAAATGGCTGGATTTAGAGATGTGTTAATTCATGATTATTTAAAAGTCAACTTAGATAGAGTTTGGGCTACAATCGAGTATAATTTACCGCAATTAAAGGTAACAATAGAAAAAATATTAAAAACAAAATAAAAAGAATATTGCAAGACTTTTAAATTACGCGATCGCTCTCTTGACTACAGGCGATCGCTAAATCCTTGTCTTGAAGTTCAATCCGCAAACCCGCCAAATACAAAAAAACCTTGGCAAATACACCAAGGTCGAATAGGAAGAGTTCAATAATGAGTTAGGAAGTTGTTGTTTAGCTAGGTCGTCTCAAGCTCTTAGCTCACTGCAAAGGAAATTAAAACTGTAGCTGTAACAAACAGAGCAGCGATTGCGCCTTGAACGATGTAGCGACGTTGTTCATACACTGCTGGATATTCGGCATAAGTCACCTTGGGTTCAACAGCGTAATTGTTGAGAGTTCCGTTATCTAGTTGAGTAGTGTACATAGGGCGTTACCTCTGTGTTGTTACTTGTCTATGTTAATTAATGTAACAGTAATTTTAAGAATTGTAAAGAGGAGTTGACAAAAAAAATTTTTGCTTTGAAGTAAGATAAATTAAACAAGGATAATCAGCGCTTCGTTCTTGAAGAAAGCAATGTATCAAGTTATGGAATGCATTTGATTGTAAAGAGTTGAAGGCTAGTCATGAATGGAGATCGCCAAATATTCTATTACTGGCTGGAATTCAATTTCAGATGCCTTATGTGCCTCAGGTATTTTCTAAATTGATATTAGAGCTTTATTTGTGTGGAGCAGTGAAGAGATATATACTAATTCAATACTACTTAAAATTGCAAGAGGAGTGATCATGAATCAGAACAATCGACAAAATTTTTCTCTCAACAATAGGGAACGAGCGAAAGAAAAAATTATTGGTAACTATCAACCAGGACAATGGTTAAGATTGAACCACTGGAGGAGATTTTCCTATCTTACTTTAGCAGCATGTATTGTCACTGTTGTTGTAACTTTCCTAAGTCCAGCATATTCATCTATAGGACAGTCTGTTGCTAATAGTCCTGTGGTAGAGGGAATAAATGAGGGGTTAATTTTAGCTCAAGAAGAAGAAGTAGAATCCACTGAAGAAGAAGCAGAATCTACTGAAGAAGAAGTAGAATCCACTGAAGAAGAAGTAGAATCCACTGAAGAAGAAGTAGAATCTACCGAAGAAGAAGTAGAATCCACTGAAGAAGAAGTAGAATCTGCCGAAGAAGAAGTAGAATCCACTGAAGAAGAAGTAGAATCTGCCGAAGAAGAAGTAGAATCCACTGAAGAAAAAGTAGAATCTACCGAAGAAGAAGTAGAATCTACCGAAGAAGAAGTAGAATCTGCCGAAGAAGAAGTACCCTTTGCAGAAGCTAAAAAATCTCTAGAAGAGGAAATTGATGAGAGATATGAAGAATGGGAAGCTAAAAAAGCATCTAGTGTAATATCCCACTCCATTTCATCGTTTGCCACGATTTTGATGACTGTAGTCATCGCAGCGTTGGGACTTGAACTGTTTGAAGTTCGTTACAAAAAGCAGATTATTGTGATTCTGGGAATTATCACAGTTC
The DNA here is from genome assembly GCA_030065615.1 of Xenococcus sp. MO_188.B8. Taxonomy (GTDB): domain Bacteria; phylum Cyanobacteriota; class Cyanobacteriia; order Cyanobacteriales; family Xenococcaceae; genus Xenococcus. The sequence continues at coordinate 53,978 of JASJDR010000017.1, forward strand.
TTATTCAATTCAATGTCAATATATTTCTCCTGGAAAAAAGTCTTGCAGGATATGAAATTTTGGCTGAACAGGGCATGAATTTGAAAGGCAAGCTGGAGTTTGTGAAGACAGATGAGGAGTTAACTGAGGTGAGAGAACAGTTTCAAGAATTAGTTCTAGAGTCTGTAGCAATTGAATAGCGCAAATGTGGGGATAATTCTGAAATTATCCCTACTCAAGCAACACATACAATTTAGGTAGGGGTTTGGCATTGTCAAACCCCTACATTATTTTCTCTTCTGTTTCAGTCTAAAGTAGGGATTGATCGGGAAGAACTAGAGATAACAAGCGCGATTCTTAGAAAAACGAGAGTAAGACCCGTAACCATCCCTAGCGATCGCAATTTTAGCTCTCAATAAGAAAATAATTGTCTCGTCAATAAAGTTACAGTCAAAATTGAGATATGAAATCAATTTTTATAAAGAAACTGGTGAGAACACTTAGATTTGAAGTAACCTGAAGATGGAAATAAATGTATAAAATTTCCCATTTTTCTAAGCCTTTGAGCACTCAAAAAAAAAGGAGTTAGCATCATGAGCACTCATTCAGTCCTATCCGAACCTGATAAGTTGCCCTCCTTACTGGTAATTGGCTATGGTAATCCGACTCATGGCGACAATGCTATTGGCAGTCAAGTAACCAATCTGATTCAAGCTTTAGACTTACAAAATGTTGAAGTTTGCGCAGTGGAGCAACTGACGTCAGAACTATCGACCAAGTTAGCAAGCGTGGATTATGCCATTTTCGTCGATGCTTGTTACATGAAAAAAGCTGGAGTGAAGATCAGCACACTAAAAGCCTGTGGTCTGGAGACAGCCGGTTCGTTGGGATGGAACCATGCCATGCCTCCCTGCTCTTTACTGGCTCTTACTCAGTCTGTTTATGGTCGTCATCCTCAATCTTGGTGGGTAGAGGTCGCTGCTCAAAACTTTGAAACTGGACATCACCTTTCTCCACGGGCTAATCAGAGTCTTCAGAATGCTGTCGAGCAAATCGAGGCTCTGATCCATCAATGCCGATCACCTAAGCAAATTTCTCAGCCACAACAATTAACTACAGTTGAATCAATAGAAAAAGTTAAAAAGGCGATAGAGTACTGTAAAGCCAAGGGCACAAGCACATATGTAACGGTTAACGGAAAACCTTATCTTGTCACTTCCCAGGGAGCAATGTCCTATGAAGGGACGACAACAGCCGCTTATTCACAGTCCAGGCAATATAGAGCAATGGCAGAAAAAATAGAGGATTAAATTTTGACTGCGGAATGCACTCAGCCCAGCGAGCAGACCCCGCGTCCTAACCCTAAAGGATACCGCTCCGCATATCGGCGAAAGACGCATTCGGGCGGTCAACATTCTGGGGAGACCCCAGAATTACGCCCTCAGAATGCTGCCCAAGAAAGACTTCGCTGTAAAACAACGGATTCCCGAGGGATTACCACTGGCTTGTTAGAGAAATTAGTCAGAGAAAAACTTAAAACTTAATCGAGTAATGAGCGAGCTATGAAAAACATTCGACTTAGCCAAACAGGAATTGAAGTAAGTTGTTTATGCCTCGGGACTCTTCGCTTCGGGACAAGAAATAACTATGAGGAATCTGCTCAACTGATAGATATGTATGAAGAAGCAGGAGGTCGTTTTATTGACACAGCTAATTGCTACGACCAATGGTGTTCTCAAGGGAAGGGAGGAGAAAGCGAGGTAACTATTGGGCGTTGGCTGCGCGAGCGCGGAAATCGTGAGCAATTTTTCATCGCAACTAAAGTCGGTTTTGGCTATAGAGATGTTCCAGATGGATTGGCAGCTTCTACCATTATTTCTGAATGTGAAAATAGCCTCAGACGATTGGGAACAAATTATCTTGATTTGTTCTATGCCCATAAGGATGATAGTAATACCCCCCTAGAAGAAACTCTCTCCGCTTTCAATAAGCTAGTTCAAGATGGCAAAATTCGCTTTTTTGGAGCTAGTAATTATCTAGCATGGCGGTTGGCTGATGCTGATGCGATTTCGGCTAAGAACGGATGGCCAAGTTTTACTTGTGTGGAACAGCGTTCTACCTATCTACGACCCAATCCCGGTGCCGATTTCGGTCCCCAACAGATTATTGAGCAGAATTTGATGAGCTATTGCGATGCTCGGAGGAAAACCATGTTGCCCTACACGCCCTTGCTGCGGGGTGCCTATGTTCGTAGCGATCGCCCGATTCCTTCGCCTTATCGTGGGCCTGATACAGATATCCGACTAGAGGCATTACAGGAAGTGGCACAGGAATTGGGAGCAACAGCTAACCAAGTAGTTCTAGCATGGATGATGCATCGTCAACCCCCATTGCTTCCCGTTTTCTCAGCCAGAAATCCCGAACAAATGAAGGAAAATTTAGGTGCACTAGATCTTGCTTTGTCAGCAGAACAGATGGCAAGGCTCGATCGAGCTGGGCATTGCCTCAATGACGAACCAGTCTAATAATATTTAGAAATAGAGATTTACCCGATGTAATTCAGTAATCGTAATTGTCTTCTCAGTTTTTTATACCATGAGCCAAACCAGAGTTCGCTATTTTCAAAAACCAGATTATACCAAACCTTCTTGGCATATTCCCCCAGAAGCCAAGGAACGAATTTTGGCTCGGCTCTGCTATCTTTACAACGAAACCAAAGCCCAAGCTTGGATGCCTGAATTAGAACGGTTACTAAAACTACATCAGGCTTACAAAGTATCAGAAATGATTGATAAAGAACAAGACTTGGCCCCAGAAAATCGTTTTACGGAAAAAGATGTTATTTTAATCACCTATGGCGATCTAATCGTGAGCAAGGATCGCTCTCCACTTCATACTTTGTCTGATTTTCTTAATTCTATTCCTGCCTTACAAGAGATTATCAATACCCTGCATATCTTACCCTTCTTTCCCTATTCTTCAGATCGCGGTTTTTCCGTCATCGATTTTGAAGCTGTTAATCCCCAATTGGGTTCCTGGCAAGATATTGAGACCTTGGGAGAAAATTATCAACTGATGTTTGATGGGGTGTTCAACCATATTTCGGCCGAAAGCAAGCCCTTTCAAGAGATGCTAAGTGGTAATCCCCTCTACAAAGATGTTTTTACGGTTTATAGTTCTCCTGACGAACTGACTCCTGAACAGCGCCAAATTATCGTTCGTCCCCGCACCTCCGATGTTTTAACTAAATATGACTCGCTCAATGGCCCTGTCTGGGTTTGGACTACCTTTTCTCCCGATCAAATTGACCTTAACTTTCGTAATCCCCAAGTTCTGATTCATGTCATAGAAACTTTGCTACTTTATGTCCGTCAAGGAGCCAATATTATTCGTTTGGATGCAGTAACTTACCTTTGGGAAGAACCAGGAACTCCCTGTGCGAGTTTGGAACAAACCCATGAAGTAGTCAAATTATTTCGGGATGTTTTAAAGATTGTTGCCCCCAATGTTGCTCTAATTACCGAAACCAATGTCCCTCATGGGGAAAACATCTCTTATTTCGGAGATGGCTCGGATGAAGCTCAGATGGTCTATAATTTTGCGTTACCTCCCCTCGTCCTGCACGCTTTTTACCGAGAAAATGCCTCAGCTCTAACTCAATGGGCGAAAACTTTAGATTATCCTTCCCCCACCACTACTTTCTTCAATATTTTGGATACTCACGATGGCATAGGACTCCAAGGGGTTAAAAATATCTTACCCCCAGAAGAGATTAATTTGATTATCAACAAAGCCAGACAGCATGGTGCTTTTGTTTCTTATAAATCGGGAGCAGGCGGCGCAGAAGAACCTTATGAAATTAATAGTACTTGGTTCAGTGCGCTTACAATGGATAATGGTCAGGAAGAACTAGCTTTTCAAGTGAAACGCTATGTTGCTTCTCGAAGTATTGCTCTGGTGTTGCGTGGTGTCCCAGGGATCTACTTTCACGGTCTGATTGGTACGCCCAATAATGTTGCTAATGTCTTAAAAACTAAGACTAAAAGAGATATTAACCGACAAGTTATCAATGTTGAAGATTTACAAGAACTAAGTCAAGACCCCAAATCAAGGCTACGTTTGATTGCTTATCAGTTTGGTGAGCTGATCTCGATTCGTCGGCAACATAGTGCTTTTCATCCCAATGGAGAGCAGCAAATCTTAGTATTAGCTCCCGAAGTATTTGCTGTATTACGTATTTCTCCTAGAGGCGATCGCCATATTTTGGCTTTAACCAATGTTAGCTCCAAAAATTGCCAGCTAAAAATTCCTCTGTCTTTACTAGGAGTAGAGGAAACCCAATGGTACGATCTAGTTTGCAAAAGGGGCTGGATGGCTCAAGAGCAGGCTCTAAAACTTACTTTACAGCCCTACGATGTTGTCTGGTTAATCCCATTTATTGAATTAGAACAGATTATAGAATCTTAATGCTTGATTAGTTAGCTCCCTTAAACAATTACTGTTCACACTTTGTTTAGATCCAGATTTGGGTTCAGCTCAGGAGACCTAATGTTGTTAAATTCCTTGAATTGAGCCCAAAAAAGTGAAAAAGATTCATTGATATTTGTCTTAACTAAAGAAGCCGCTCTGGCAAAACCAGCTAAACTCAAGTCTTTCTCTAGTTGAGAAACTATCCAATTTAAAGAATCATCATTATAAATCCCTATCTTACTAGCCTCTCCATAGGAGGTATAAAGTCGCAAAATTGTTTCAATTGATTGGTTCTGAGAAAATTTTTCGATTTGCTCAATGTCAAACTCTCCTAGCTCATTTTTCTTGATGTATTCATCTAAATTCATGATCAAACTCCAAAACGAAACAATAGTTTTTGGTGACACTGATCTTCACTGTTAGCAATCGCAATTTCGCTTACACAAATTACCAGGAAAGCAGCTATAACAGCTAAGATTAATGGTCTAATTTTTGCCAACTCATTTTGAGACTTCCCTTCTATAACTAACCCTCTTTTTTATCGTGAGACAGTTGTGTGGTGTTATGTCACTACTCAGAGTTTGCTTTGAAGTTAGTTCAAAAGTTTGAGGATTTTGTGAGGGAAAATGCGCTGATTATTCTTTTCGTTACAATCAACATCAACAATTGCTTGTCCGAGCATAACTCTACTCTTATAATCTTTGAAAATTAAAAAGAGTTAGTAAAGCTGCGGACAGAACGGACGATGACTTATACAATAAGAAATTGCTTATTGCCGTTTTAATATTAATCTGCTATAGAGTCCTTCATCCATGACTGCCAATCAACCTAGTCTATCTACTCAATACGACCCCAAAGCAACAGAAGCTAAGTGGCAAAAATATTGGGAGTCTCACAAAGTATTTAAAGCTGAGCCGAACCATCCAGGAAAACCTTACAGTATCGTGATCCCGCCTCCTAATGTAACGGGAAGCTTACACATGGGACATGCTTTTAATAATGCCCTAATGGATACTCTAACTCGCTACCATCGGATGATTGGCTGTAATACTTTATGGCTACCAGGAACAGATCACGCTAGTATCGCAGTTAGTACGATCTTAGATAAGAATTTAAAAGCTGAAGGTAAAACTCGCCAAGATTTGGGCAGAGAAGCATATCTAAAACGGGCGTGGCAGTGGAAGGAAGAATCAGGCGGTAAAATTGTTAATCAACTGAGAAAGATTGGGGTTTCTGTTGATTGGACGCGAGAAAGATTTACGATGGACGAGGGTTTATCTCAGGCGGTAAAAACTGCTTTTGTCCGTCTCTATGAAGAGGGATTAATTTATCGCGGTAATTATTTAGTCAATTGGTGTCCGGCTTCTGAGTCAGCAGTTTCTGACGTAGAAATTGAAAACCAAGAAGTAGCTGGGCATCTCTGGCATTTTCGCTATCCTTTAACTGAAGGGAACGGCTATGTAGAAGTTGCCACAACCCGCCCCGAAACTATGTTGGGAGATACGGGGGTTGCGGTTAATCCAGCAGATGAGCGCTACAAACATTTAATTGGTAAAACTCTGACCTTGCCGATTATGGAGCGAGAAATCCCGATAATTGCCGATGAGTTGGTAGATCTCGAATTTGGCACAGGATGTGTCAAAGTGACTCCTGCCCATGATCCTAATGATTTTGAGATGGGACAACGCCATAATTTACCCATGATCAACATTATGAATAAGGATGGCACTCTCAATGAAAATGCAGGAGAGTTTAGGGGGCAAGATCGCTTTGTGGCACGCCAGAATGTGGTTAATAAACTAGATGAACTTGGGGTTTTAGTTAAAGTAGAAGACTATAGTCATAGCGTACCATTTAGCGATCGCGGAAAAGTACCAGTAGAACCCCTCTTATCTACGCAATGGTTTGTCAAAATGGAATCTTTGAGTGGTAAGGCTTTAGATTTCCTAGATCACAAAAATGAACCTCGTTATATTCCAGATCGCTGGCAGAAAGTATATCGAGATTGGTTAGTAAAAATCAAGGACTGGTGTATCTCCCGTCAGCTATGGTGGGGTCATCAAATTCCTGCTTGGTATATAGTTTCCGAAACTGCAGGAGAAATTACCGATCATACTCCCTTTATCGTGGCCTATAGTGAAGAAGAGGCAAAAGATAAGGCTATAGCTGAATATGGTCAAGATATTACCCTAAAACAAGACCCTGATGTTCTCGATACTTGGTTTTCCTCTGGTTTATGGCCTTTTTCCACTATGGGATGGCCCCATGATACCCCAGATTTAGCTACCTATTATCCCACCACAACCCTGGTTACTGGGTTTGATATTATCTTCTTTTGGGTTGCCCGCATGACGATGATGGCGGGACATTTTACCGACAAAATGCCATTTCGCGATGTTTATATTCACGGCTTGGTCTTGGATGAAAAAGGACAGAAAATGTCTAAGTCTAAAGGCAATGGCATCGATCCTCTATTAATGATTGACAAATATGGTGCCGATGCGCTGCGCTTTACTTTAATTAAAAAGGTGGCGGGTGCCGGACAAAATATCAGCTTTGATTACGATCGCAAAAAAGATGAATCGCCTTCGGTAGAAGCTTCTCGCAATTTTGCCAATAAGATCTGGAATGCTTCGCGGTTTGTGATGATGAATCTTGATGGCCAAACTCCCCAAGAATTTCCTGCCCTAGATACACCTGAATTGGCAGACGATTTTGAATTATGCGATCGCTGGATCTTATCGCGTTTTAATCAAACTGTTCAACAAACTAGGGCAGATATCGAGGCTTACGGCTTAGGAGAAGCAGCTAACGGATTGTATGACTTCATTTGGGGCGATTTCTGCGATTGGTATATCGAACTTGTCAAATCTCGTCTCTGGCAAGATCAAACATCTAACAATCGTTTGGTGGCTCAATTAACTCTTGCTCATGTCCTTGAAGGCACCTTAAAGTTACTTCATCCCTTGATGCCCCATATTACCGAAGAAATCTGGCAAACTTTAACTAAAGCTGAGGGAGAACAAACCCTGGCGCTCCAATCCTATCCCGAAGTTGCCCCCCATCTGATTCAACCTGAACTAGAAACAAGTTTTGAGTTACTCTTTGGCGTAATTCGCACTATTCGGAACCTACGCGCTGAAGCATCGGTTAAACCAGGCTCGAAGATCAATGTCATTCTCCAAACAGAAAGCACAGCAGAAATCGCTAGCTTACAACCAGTAACAGATTACATTAAGAATATCGCTAAAATAGCAGAATTAACCATTGTTAGCCATCTCAAAGAAGATCCTAAACAAGTAATTGCCAGTGTCTGGGGGACAATTCAAGTAATTGTCCCCCTAACAGGGATGGTTGACATCGCTGCTTTACGTAGTAAATTGGAGAAAAACCTTGCCAAAGTGGAAAGAGAGATCAAATCTTTATCAGGTCGTCTTAATAACCCAGGCTTTGTTAATAAAGCACCAGCAGAAGTCATTCAAGCTGCTAAGGATGCTTTAGCAGCAGCCAACAAACAAGCAGAAATTTTGAGTGATCGCTTAAAGCGACTTCAATAGCCAATTCTTCATTACAGATATTTGTAGGAAGAAAGTCTTTCTTGACCACTAGTTACCTCATTCCTTAATTCTCCCAAACTCAATTTGCTGATGCTATACCTAGCACAAGTTCAAAAAAATCCCATTTCCCATTACATCGAACTACAAACCCTAGCTTGTCAAATTACAGAAAATGTTTGGGAAGTCAATAATTCTGATGTTTTCCCTTTAGCTAAAGATAGTTCCCTTGGAGAAGGAGTCTTAGTATTAGTAGAAAGACAATCTAATGGGGAAATAATTAGTATCCAAGAAGCTAAAGAATGGTTACTTAGTTTGTTGCAACAATATTTGACAAAAAATGCCATTAATCCTCAGTTTGTAGCAGCAGAACAAGATAAGGTTGAGAGATGGCGACAGGAAATTACCTCGCAAAATCTAGAATTAAATCGTCGTTTTTTGGAAATAGAAACTCGCCGTGAGGAGTTACAGCAATTGGAACAATCTTTGAAGCATGAAAAGGAAGAGTTAGAAGAATTAGCTAAGAAATTACAAAAATAAGGAAGCAGCGCCAGGATGGGATTAGATGATTATTAATTTTTATAGAAGCGTTCCGGTAGCTAAAAATACCGAACATTCGGTATAATAAGCTAAAAAATCAGTTACATAGTCATCTAAATGTCCAAAGAACAAGTAATAGCTAAACTAATACCAGTGTTCCGCCATTACGGTTACGAAGGGGCTACGATGTCCCGATTATCTGAAGCCACAGGATTGAAAAAAGCGAGTCTCTATCATCACTTTCAAGGAGGGAAGGAACAGATAGCTGAGGCCGTTTTAGAGTATATCGGAACTTGGATTGAGGAAAATGTTTTTGCTCCTTTGAAGTCAGACCAAGCTCCCAGAGACCGCATTTTAGCTATGTGTCGAGGCATCGATAAATTTTATCAAACTGGGCAAGAACCCTGTGTGCTCTCGGTAATGTCAGTGGGGGAAGCTGATAATCTATTTCATCAACAACTAGAACAGTCTCTCAAGCAATGGATTGATACTTTAGCAGCAATTGTCGAAGAAACGGGAATTGAACCGCAACAAGCTAGAGAACGAGCAGAAGATGCCCTGATGCTCATCCAGGGAGCGTTAGTTTTAGTTAGAGTCAGTAATAATACTCAACCATTTCAACGAGCGATCGCTAAATTGCCGCAAATTTTGTTAGAAGATCAGTAACCTCTGACCTCTGGTATTAAGTTGGCTTTGATTGCTATGGTTGCCACTAGTGGACGTGGGCATAAATACAACACCCATTCAACAAGCTTGAAACCTATATGGTGAAAGACTTTTGAATTTTGAATTTTGAATTTTGAATTACGCGCAGCGGTACTAGCCCAAACTATCTTCTTAAGTAGGGACTGGTTCTCCAGGGCGTAACTTGGCCCATTTACCGGTTTCCCGAAGAAAACTGTGACAACCCACCACATCCCATTCCATTTCGATAAGATCGTCTTTGGTACGGATATTAACATTGATAGTGGGTTCTTGAGCTTCAAAATCTGGATTCTCAGAAAGATGGAGCTGTTGATGTTGAGTTTCTACTGCATGATAAGTCTGACAGCGATCCACAAAATGACAGTTAACACAAATACACATAACCTTGACGTAAATACTTTCTTGTTAATGTACCTCAAATTAAGGTATGTTAGAAACTTTGCTTGATTTTTATTAATTAATGAGATTGAAAACGTCGAGATTAAATCTAACTCTTCCCCATTTGCCTTTCGAGGTTAGTCTGTTACCCTCTACCACTTGTTTAGTAGGAGGTGCGGTGAGAGATGCCTTACTTGGAAGACAAAAGACTCATTGGGATTTAGATTTTGTCTTACCAGAAAAAGCAGTAGAAACGGCGAAGATTATTGCTCATAGATATGACGGTGGATTTGTAATTTTAGATGATGCGCGACAAATTGCCCGAGTAGTTTTTCCTGAAGGAACCTTAGATTTTGCCTTACAGGAAGGGGATACCTTAGAAAAAGATTTGCAAAGAAGAGATTTTACCATTAACGCGATCGCTTATAATATTCAACAACAACAAGCGATCGATCCTTTAGGGGGCATCCAAGATCTAGAACACCGTATTATTAGAATGGTGTCACCAAAGAATCTTCAAGATGATCCACTAAGATTATTAAGAGCCTATCGTCAAGCATCTCAACTAGATTTTCAGATTGATGCTCAGACCAGAAAAACCATTCATGCTTTGAGGAATTTGCTATCTAAGATCGCTGCAGAAAGAGTTCAAAATGAATTAAACTATCTTTTGGCAAGTCCTCTGGGAAATAAATGGTTGCAAATCGCTTGGGAAGATGGCTTAATTGATGCTTGGTTTGCGGAATTAAATCGAGAAAAATTTACTCAAATAGTAACTATTGAAACAGTACAAAAGTTTTTAACTCAAAAATGGGCCAATTTTGGGGCAACTATACCTAAATTCTTGCTCTTAACTAAGCTCTCTACTTTAGTTTCAGCCAATCCTGAAACAGCGGAATTAGAATTAGAAAATCTCAAATATTCGCGATCGCAAATTAAAGCAGTAGTTACCACGGTTAGAAACCTACCAAGGCTGCAAAAATTACAATCTCCCATGAGTTTACGCCAACAGTATTTCTTCTTTTTAGAAGTGAAAAATGTTTTCCCTATTTTGGCTTTAAGAGCTATTGTCACCGGAGTAGCCAAGGATATTATTTGGCCAATGATCGAACGTTATCTTAATATCAAAGACCCTGTGGCTCATCCTAAATCTCTAGTTTCAGGAAAAGATTTAATTACCAGATTAAATCTCAAACCTTCGCCAATGATTGGCAAATTATTAACAGAAATTCAAATTGCTTATATCGAAGAAAAAATTTTTGATGGGGAAGATGCTATTCAGTTTGCCACTAATTACTTGGTCGATCTTCAAGGGATGCATTCTTAGACTCTTTCCAAAATTTTTTGAGTTTAAATAATTCCTTAGTATTAATCTGAAGATTTTCTGTCGGAAACTCATTAATCACATCAAGGATTGTCCAACTTTCCCCTTCTCCAGCAGCTTGAATCACTGCAGCACGAACGGCATAAAAACCGTTACGTTGGGAATGAGTACTGACCACTGAGCCAATTTCTTGTAAGACTTTTTCTCCTTCATTAGACTTAGTATAACGGTAAATACTAACGCGATCGCGATAAAATTCCTTTTGTAGCCAATGGCGTAGTTGCATTAGGGTTTGATCATCTAAAAATTTGGCGTAGAATTTAAATTCATTGGTAATTTCTCCTGTTGTGGCATAAGTTTCAAGGGTCTCGATAGATAGGGAACAGTTAAACATTCCGTAAACTAAACGAATTTTTTCAGCACTTAAAGCGGATTTAGGATTAGTAATTTCCGGTACTAAGCCTAAAGTAATTGCTAGAAAAAAAGATAAAATAGCTGGAAGCTTGGGGGGAAATATAGATAATTTCATATTATTTGGTAAATGAGCATGTTAATTACGACCAAATAGAAAAAACACTCACTTAGAATTGTCTGACAGCTTAGTAAACAACCCAAAGTAATTGTCAATCTATTATGGTAAAAAACTACAATTAACTAATACGCCAATGGTTTATACCATTAGCCACTCACACCTTAATAATTAAAAATTATGTCAATTGTATTAAGATTTTTGACAACTTAACATTGGTAAAAGAAAATATGAGATCTGAACTCTAGATTATCTGTAATATCAGAAAAAGTCTAGAGTTTGATGCATAATACTATAAATTTTATACCTTAATTTCTGTATATTTATTATTAATATTTCATAAAAATTACAACGTAAGATTACAATATTGACGGAAATAACCGCTAAGCTGCTATTCGATTACTGACAAGGTTGTTATTGCCAATATTACCAGCTTAAATCCATATAAGTTTAATAGTAATGTCTCAGATTATACCTCTTATGCCGACGCGGTGAAAAACTTTTGGGCGTTGCTGATTTAAAACATGAATTAAATTGTAATACTAATATGCCTCTTAGGTTTTGGCTCTTGGCTATTAGCTTTTTGAGAACATCTTATAGAAGATGGTAAATTTAATTTTCCACTACTACTTAACTTAACAGTGAATTTTAATTTAAAAATTTATCAACAGGAATTTGCTAAACTTGCCACAGCCTATAAATTGGAGTCCATTGATTTATATCCCTTTGAGATCATTTCCTCGACAAATAAAAAAATATGGTCTTTGATTGATTTCGGAAATCCTCTTCCCATAGCAGTAATTTCTTTACAACAAACAGCAGGAAAAGGACAATGGGGAAGAACTTGGCAATCTTCCCTGGGCGGCTTATATCTTTCCGTAGCGATGAATTGCGATCTCTTTTTAGATTGCAGTTTTCATCTGACGATGGCGACTGCATGGGGAATTGCCAACCTACTCAGAACCTATGATATTCCCCTATCTATAAAATGGTCTAATGATTTGATGCTACAAAATCGGAAACTCGGAGGTATCAAGATTGAAACCCGTACTAGTCACAAGAAAATAAAATATGTTGTCATTGGGGTAGGAATTAATTGGATCAATTCTGTTCCAGAAATTGGCATTAATTTACAGTCTTATTTGCAAAAAAAACAGCAAAAATCTATTACTTCCCTCGAACAATTAACCGCCATTACCATTAGTGGAATTTTATCAGGTTATCAGCATTATTTAGCAATTGGTAGCCAGCAAATGTTAGCTAATTATAAAAAATTACTAACTAGCATCGGACAAGAAGTTATAGTTAACAATTGTCCTGGTATAGTTACAGGAGTAACAGACAAAGGAGAATTAAAAGTTCGGTTACAATCTCCTGGTGCTTCTACAGAAATATCTCTATCTCCTGGTCAAATTAGTCTAGGTTATCCCCAATAGGTAATAAGTAATAAGTAAATAATTTTGCTTGGAGACGCAAATAAATGATTAAAATTTTACATCTTTCAGATATCCATATGGGAAGTGGATTTTCTCACGGAAAAGTAAATCCCGAAACGGGAATTAATACTCGATTAGAAGATTTTCTCGAGACTTTAAGTATCTGTATTGATCGGGCAATTTCTGAACCTGTAGACTTAGTATTATTTGGGGGTGATGCTTTTCCTGATGCGACTCCTGCACCCTATATTCACGAAGCTTTTGCTAGTCAATTTCGTCGGTTAGCTGATGCGAAAATACCCACTATTCTTCTAGTAGGAAATCACGATCAACATTCTCAAGGAACTGGTGGTGCAAGTCTCTGTATTTATCGAACTTTAGTTGTTCCTGGATTTATCGTAGGCGATAAGATTACAACTCATCGAATTAGTACGAAAAATGGTGATATTCAAATCATTACCCTTCCCTGGTTAAATAATTCTACTTTACTGACTCGTCCTGAAACAGAAGGTTTATCTTTAGGGGAAATCAATCAGTTATTGCTAGAAAAATTGCAACCAATTATTGAAGCTGAAATCCGCCGTCTTGCTCCCGATCTTCCTACTGTATTATTGGGTCATTTAATGGCAGATCGGGCAAATTTAGGAGCAGAAAGATTTTTAGCAGTTGGCAAAGGTTTTACGATTCCTGTATCATTTTTAATTCGCCCTGAATTTGATTATGTAGCCTTGGGTCATGTCCATAAACATCAAAATTTAAACCCAGCAAATAATCCTCCAATCATTTACCCTGGCAGTATAGATCGCGTTGATTTTAGTGAAGAGAAAGAAGATAAGGGATATGTTCTAGTAAATATCGATCGCGATCATACAGAATGGGAATTTTGTCCATTACCAGTACGTAGTTTTTGTACTATAAAATTAGATATATCCCAGCAAGAAGATCCCCAAAAGGCTATTTTAGATGCCATCAAAACTAAAGATTTTGATCATGCAGTAGTCAGGCTAATCTATAAACTACGTTCCGAACAACTAGAGTTAATCAATAGTTCTGCGATCGAAAAATCTTTAAAAAAAGCCCATAGCTACACTATCCGTCCTGAATTAATTAGTCAATTAGCTCGACCTCGTTTACCAGAATTAGGATTAGGCAATACTCTTGATCCCTTAGAAGCTTTAAAAGCCTATCTTAATAACAAAGAAGATCTCAAGGATCTTGCTTCAGATATGTTAGAAATTGCTCAAAGTTTAATGGAAAGTTAGGACATGCCATCTTTCCCCTTAAATGATCACAGGCTCTAGTTATCATGACCATTAAATTGAGCTTCAGTATTTTTTTTGCTTGATAATAAATTCTTATATTGAACCAAGATCTCTTTTTTTTGGTTGAGATTACGGCGTTGTCCTAGTAAAGTTTCTCCCAAAAGATTTTTAACCTCTTGTGCTTGCAATAATTTTTGCTCCAACCGAGATCTTTCACGGGTATTTGCCAAATTGACTTGTTTCTGTAATTTCCTAACTGTTTGACCTTGCAAAAAGAATTCGTCTTCTTGTTCTCTCACCATTTGAGTGAGTTTTTCCAGCTCTTGCTCTAAATAATTGAAGTTTTTTTCTAGTTCTTCTAAAGATACTGCGTTTAATTCTTCTGAATCCAGATTAAAGATAAATCTATTATTTTTCAATGCTCTTGGATCATGAGCAATCATTTCCCATAAACTTGCTTTTGGTTGTTTTAAATTAGAAAATTTCTCCTGATTATTTATTATTAAATCATTAGTCAATTGGGAACTATAAGCTTTAACTGTAGAATTAAATTTATTAAGTACGAAACCCAAAATATTTTGTCCTGATTTCTCTAAAAGTTCTTTAGCAAAGTTAGCTTGAAAACGATTAATCTGACTAGACTGAACAATGAATAAGATGCCATCGGCTATGCTGCCAAGACTTATCGCATCAGCAGTTATATCTAGAGCAGGACTATCAATAATAATAAAATCGTAAATAATAGAATAATTGTCGATTAAAGATTGCATTTTTGGAGAGTCTAATATAGAAGCACTAGAATCGATTTCCCCAGAAAATATGGCATCAAGATTAGGGATTACTCTTTGAATTACTGATTGAGGAGAAAGTTGTTCTGTGAGTAAATCACTAATTCCAAGATCATAACGTATGTCCCAAATCTTATCTTGTATGGGCGAATGTAAATTAGCATCAATAAGTAGTACAGTGTCTCCTCTTTGAGCCATAGTATATGCTAAATTAGCTGCAATACTAGATTTTCCTTCCTCTGCTAAAGAACTAGTAACAACAATAGTTTTAATATGACTTTGAGAGCAAATAAACTTAAGATTTGAGTACAAAACTCGATAAGATTCATGAATATTAGAAAATGGTTCTGCTTGAACGAAAAGTTGAGGAATTTTCTTTTTCTTCCTATTTTTGATCACGAAGCGCCTCGACTTTGCCGAGATTCTGGGAATAATTCCTAACCAAGAATAACCCAAAAAATTCTTAGCTTCTTCTATAGTTTTTAGAGAGCGATCGCTTATTTCTAAGAAATAAATCACTCCTACAGCTACCATCAATCCCAAAAATAGAGAAGCTAAATAAGATAAATAATAAAAATGAGTAGGTCTGTTAGATATAACTTCTGAAGAAATAACCCTGAGATTCCTAGCATTTCGAGTTGCACTCAACTCAAGATTGTTTAGTTTTTCCCGAATTAAGTTATAGGCATTTTGAGAAGTATTTAGTTTTCGTTCTAGTTGTCGTATCTGCGATTCAAATTGTGGAATAAGACTAGCTTTTTGACTTTTGTCTTGTTCTATTTGGACTAGATATTCTAATTTTTGGGTCAAACCAATATTATTAGCTTCTAATTTAATCAACTCTAAGGTTAACTCTTGTATGATGTCTAGATCGGAATTTTTAAATAAAATTATTTCTTGATCTCCTGCAATTTTAGTAATTTGTTTTTCTAGCAATTCTTGTTTAGCTTTGATTTCTCTTTGAATTTTACTTATTATGAAATCTTCTTCTAATTCATTGCTTCTTTGTTTGATTAATTGTAATTCTAGTTCCTGAATTTGTTGAGTCAAATTTTGCACTATTAAGGATTGATTGACTGCTACTGAAATTAAAGCTTTGTCGGAGTTCATCCCCAATTTATTAGCAATATATTGTGATTGACTTTTTAATTTCGCGATCTCAGAACGATTTGCTATAATTTGTCTACTAACTTCTTCCAAGGTTTGACTAAGATTAATTGCTGAGCCTTGAGGAGTAATTATTTGCTGCTCTTCTTTGATTTTGACTATTGATTCTTCTGCTTGTTCTAGTGTAGCTTCTATCTTTTCTAGTTGATTGTTTAAAAAATCTTTGTTGGCATCTAATTCTATACGACTAATTAATATATCACGATCAAGATAGTTAGCAATTAAAGTATTCACTACTTGCATTGCCGTTTTAGTATTTGAGTCCTGATAAGAAATTTCGACAATGTCTGTCGAGTCAATTTTTTGGACATTAAGTTGTTTACGGAATTGTTCTATTGTAATTAATTGTCCTTGATTATTTGTTAATTGAAGCTCGGAAATTGTTTTTTGTAACAAGGGGATAGAACGAAGCACTTCCACTTCAGTACTAACAAAACTTGCTTGATCTTTTAAAGTAAATAATTTTGTTTCTTCGGAACTGATATTTTTTAGGAGAGCATTATAATTGATGTTTTTAAATTTTAACTTTGTTTTAGCTGTGTATACTGGCTTAATATTATAAGTAATAATGATTCCTAAAAAGGAAATTATTATTAAAATTATTAATGCAGGCGTCCAGCGTCGTTTGACGATTAGCCATGACTTGTCTTTAATAGAATAACTCGGTAAAAGCCCCATCCTGAATTATAGATTTTATTAAATAAAAAGATTTTTTTTAGAGTAAATTATAGAAATAGATATCTAGCAATCCTAATTTAGTTGTGAGAATTAGTTTTGGATCTCACCAAAAATGAGAGTTGCTATACTGTATTATAAAAATAATATTATATTGAGCTCAATAAAAATGCGAATTCTTAATGAAGATTATCTGTAATATTTTCTGTCTAGTAAAGTTAGAGCAATTCTCCTCCTACTGAGGGGTATAAACGCTCTACTTTAGGGGATAGGCAACAATCAACTGTATCTTATGACTCTGAGAAACACTAGATAGTTCAAATCAACGCTGATACTCTAAGAGAATTTTTACCAGCGAATTTCAAGAAAAACACTATAATTTATGAGTTGTTGGGAATTGTTCTGTAGTATAGCAGCAAATCAAGATTATCAATGTCTCTAAAACCATCTCCCCGTGAAATCATTGCTACTGTGTTACCTCATTTGCGAGTAGCTGCAGGTTATGCATGTAATATTCAAACTCAAATTAAATCACTACCGGATAAAACCACAGGAGATAACTTTTTTACAGCTGCTTTAACCGATGCCGATCTTTCTATTCAAACCTTAGTAGAGGTAGCTTTGCTAGGAACTTTTCCTCGTGTTCGCTTTTACGGGGAAGAATATGAAAAATCTCGCAATACTAAGTATTTTCGCTCGATCAAATTAGGAGAACAAGATGATTATCTAGTTACTCTCGATCCGATAGATGGTACAAAATTTTACCTTGATGGTAGCGATAATTACCAGATTATTCTTAATGTCTTAAATAAAGAAGATTTTGAAGCAGTTCTTGCTATTTCTCCTGCTAAAAATCGTTATTACTATGCTTTTCGTGGTGAGGGTGTTTATCACGGAAGTCTAGATTTAGATTTAGATGCTTGTACCCCATTGAAATTAACCAATCCTCAACCGACTATTCTTTTAGGATGGGATATGGCTTATTTGAAACCAGCTTTAGATAGTAAAAAATATCATGTCATTGATCTAGAAAATTCTTATCTTCCTGATCAAAACTTTCCCAACTATAATGGTATCTTTTCTGAAGAGCTGATTGGTTGGGTAACCAAAAGAGGTAAGTTCATTGATAGCGCAGCCTTAGCTTTTATGGCAAAAGAAGCAGGTTGTACAGTAACCGATTTCAATGGTTTGCCTTTACCAGCTTTGTATAGTTGTGAAAATTATTCTTATTCTGGTGTGATTGTTGGTGCGAACACTAAAGTTCATCAGGATTTGTTGGTGGCATATCAAACAGCAACAGTTAACAGTTAATATTGCAATACAATTGGTAAATTACTTTTGAGAATAATCTAGATGCAAGTAAAATTTCGCGAATTTAACCCCTTCGATATTTGGATTTGGCTAGAGTTTGCCAATGTTCCTTCCCGCATGGAACAAGAATACATAGAAGAATTATTCAATTCTTGGTTTTATCTAGGAAAACTAGGTGGTTTTAATGCCGAAAATCTTCAAGTGCAAGAGACTGGTATTGAAATTAGCTATATGGATTACAACCTAGAAGAAGCTAATCGAAAATTAATGTCTCCAATGCATAATATGAGTCATTTTGAATATCTTGGGGTTTGGGGAAGATGCTGGTTTGATTTAGGAACTAGCGATTTGATCGCGATCGATATTTTGGTTAATAGCTTAAATCAATTAAATAAAGAATATGTGACCATCAAGCAGGTAATTTTTGGCGGACAAAATGAAGATTGGTTAGTTGATGGCAACAACAATAAAGAATTTGTGAATTAAATATCTTTAAAAATAATAATTTTTTTACTGTTCCTATAACCCTGACTGATATTGTCTAATAATATTTAAAGTCAAGACAATCTCTTCAAAATTTATTATGATGCTACGGTATTTTTTACGATGCTTCGTAAGTTTATTCCTACTGGGTATTTTATCTCCTAGTGCCACTGCTCAAACAGACTATCTTCCTGAGGAAGTAGAAAACTACGTTCGAGAATGTACTGGCGATCGCGGACTTTCAGTAGAAGCTGTCTGTCGATGTGTTGTTAGAAAAGCTCAGAGTAAATATCCTTCTTTTGAAGAATTTCAAATGATTAACCAAGACATCGAAGCAACTGGAACCATTCCCCCTCCATTGCGGCAAATAATTGATGAGTGTGAAACCGACCCTTTTTCTTGATTTAGGAAAATTTTGCTAATCATTATTGCCAGTATTTTGTTCTAAATTTTCAGGATTATCTGTATTGAGAACTGGTGGTAAGATGCTGCCTTTAATATTGTTAGCTCCTTGAGGATTTGAATTGTATTTATAATTTTCTGGATTGTTAGTCAAGGTATTTTCAACTTTTTCGATCGCATCTTTGGCAATTCTCTCGCTAAAGCCAACGACAAAAGCTATAGCAAAAATAAAATAAGTTCTTTTCCTTTCAGCTTTAGATATTGCTAATATTTCTTTATCTGTAGATATTTTAGTAGTTTCCCCACTATTTCCGGCTGCAGTAGATGTTTGACTAGGATTGCTATTTTGATTTAATATAGTGCCATGAATTGATGGTATAACTATAACTTCTGAACTGAGTAAAGTAAAAACAAAAATAGCGAATGATGCCCCGATAATTGGTTTAAAAGCACCGACAAAAAATGGAATAATAGGATCTGGGTAAGATTTATTTTGAAATTCTTCTATCCTAATGAGGATACTAATAATACTGCCTAGGGTTCCTGCTGCAACTACTAAAATAAATTGAGTTAGGTTGTTGCTGTGTCGCGTATCTTTTAAACGAATAACTTGTAAAGAAGCTAAATCATCTTGATATTGTTCGACCTCTTCAGTTTTGATTTTTATTGATTCATTTTGATTTAATTGATCCTTTTGTATATTGACTAATTTTTCTTGTTCTTCCTTTAATTGTTGTTGTAGCCCAGAAAAATTTTGTAATATATTTTTTTGTTCTTCTTGGTATTGCACCGATGATTTCTTAATTTCTGACCCTACAGGATTAAGAATTTTTTTCTCTTGCTTTATAGCTTCATCAATTTTCTTCTGATTTTCTGCTGCTTGTTCTTTTGTTGCTTTGATTTTTTTTGAAATATCATCTATGCTGTCAGTTAAGTTGTTAATTTCGATTTGATAATCTTTTGAGTTCAGCTCTTTAAGCTCGTTTGTTACTTCATTTATTGCTGTTTGTTTGTCCCTTATCAATTTACTAGTTGGATTAAAATATTGATTGCTTAAAAATGATTGTAAAACGATAAAAGTTGTAACTCCTACTGTCAGCGAAAGTGTGATAATCAGACCATAGATAACTTTAAGGGGAGTAGAATCAGAAACTCTAACAATATAAAATCTATTAATGATTAATGCTAAACAGCTTGAATACTCATATTTATGAATAACTCGTTGAATATCTCTTCTAATCTGTCGCGCTAAATCAATATTAGGATTTTTCTGAAGTAGAGATTGCAATGCTACCCGTAAGTAAGCAACTAATAATTTTAATTCTTGACGCTTTGATGGTTTGTTAAGGTTTTTATAAATCAGGCTTTCAATTTTTTGTGATAAAGAAAGTAATTCGGCTACTTCTTTCTGAATTGTTTGATAAACTTGCTCAAGGTCAAGTTGATAACATTCTCTTTCAATATATACTATAAAATCTCTAACAGTTTGAATATCTCCTTCCGCAGTATTACATTGAAAATCATTTTCAGTAAAATCTATATGTTGTAAATTATCAATTAGCTCTATTAATGCTTTTCTAGTTTGAGGATTTAATACTTGTCTCCTTTTTATTTTCTCTTGAAACTCTTTTATTTCTTGAATGATTAGTTGATTATTAGAAGCTTCTGGTGTTAGATCTTGATTTTCTAATAATTCTATAAATTGTAAAATTTTAGCTTGAGTTGATTCATTGACTACTTGATTATTTTTAGCATTTTGAATAAACTCTTTGATTTTATTTAAATCTGATTGATAATTTACAATTTCTGTCGATTTTGTTGATTCAGATACAGAATTATTAGTAATATCTTCTGGAGGCATTTGTTCTGACATGACACTATCTAATATTCTTGAACTTTATTTTGTCTCATATTATAGTTACTTGTGTGGTAAGGTTTATTAAGTTTTTATACGATCATCGTTGACAATAAAATAGCAATAAAAAGCCCAATTGCGACAGTGCTTGGTGATTTTTCTTTGAGCTTAAAACTGTATATCTAGTTGAATAATATTGAATGATTAAACTACTGACCCCGATCAGAAAATATTGGAAAGCTATCACACTGTTTATCCTTACAGGTATTACGATTCTTTCGCTTGTACCCCTAGCCGAATTACCTCCTATGCCTGGTAGTGATAAAACTCACCATATTATTGCTTATGGTCTGTTGATGTTTCCCGCAGCACTAAGAAAACCAGCTTACTTGCCAGTGATTGGTCTATTTTTTATTTGCTGGAGCGGAGCTATTGAATTAATACAACCCTTTGTGAATCGTTATGGAGAGTTTCAAGATCTAGCAGCTAATATCACAGGTTTAGTCTGTGGCTTTCTAGCGGAAAATCTTGTTACATGGCTTTTACCTATGAATTCAGAATTATAACCAACAATAAATAGGGTCTTACCAATCATCTTCTGCTACTGTTTCTAATTCTTCTTCTTCCCAACTATCCTTCATTGGTTGCACCACCTTAGAAATCGCATCTTTGACAAAAGCTTTCATAAATTCATCTTTGCGAGTAAGTTGAAACTGTTGCTGAACTACTTCTGTCATCCCGCCGTCACCCCAATTGCGATCGCGTCTAAAATATTCAATAAAACTTTTCCCTGCAATGCGAGTTAAATAAGCAGCGGAAACTCCTTGAATCGCTTTGCCGACAATATAGGTGGCAAAATGAAATTGCAAGGCTCTAGCAAGTAAGTCTATTGCTCCTTTGACAACTCCTAAACTAACTAAAGTTTTTCCTAAAGATAAAGCCAATTCTTTGCCTTTTTCGAGATCTAATTCGCAACCATAAATGCGTCCAATTTCGATTACCATTTGGGCATTAACTGCTGCGGTAGCTAACATATCTACTACAGGTAAAGGGGTTACCGCAATTACTCCTGCACCGATCCATTGATAGCGATCAATGATTTTATCTGCTTCTCTGCGTCTTTGTCGGTCGATAATTTTCCGGGCATCTTCCCCCAAACGATGGGATTGTAAGAGGATATTATCAGCAATCAGATCGGCTCCTTCGGCGCGTAAAACTGCCACTAATCTTTTGATTAAGGGAGTAATTTCTGGTTCTGGTTCAACGATATCGCCACTACGTAACTCGACTGGTTGGGGGTTTGCCGCGATCGCCAGTACATCTGAACTAGCAATAAAAGTTTTGACAGTTTCTTTTAATCTCTTGAGTATCAGAGCTTGGTCTTCTTCAGTGTAAAGATCGGTTTTGTTGAATATTAGTAGCGAGCGTTTCCCTAATTGAGCTAGGTCATAGAGGGGGTTATATTCTGACTGACGCAGATCATTATCCACCACAAACAATAATAAATCCGCTTCCGTAGCTAAATGTCTGGCCAACTCTTCTCTTTCAGTACCCGCGATTCCCGATTCGAGAATTCCCGGAGTATCAGTAATCAAGATTTCTCTGGTTACCCCTTTGAGTTTAAGACTGTAGGTTTCTCCTTCGGTTGTAGTGCCCATTGTGGCATCGATATTGCCCATGATGTCGCCAATCAGACTATTAACCAGAGAGGTTTTTCCCGAGGAACCTGTCCCAAAAACCACAATGCGGATCTCTCCGCGCTGCAAATCCGCCTCTATTTCCTGCGATCGCTTTAAAAATGCTTCTCTAGCGATACTATCTTGGATTTTCCCTACTTGTTGCCCGATTGCTTTAAGATTCTGGGCTGCTGCTTGAGTTTTATCTTCAGGAATTCTTGCATTAAAACGAACTTTACGAGATTTTTGACGGGAACCTTTCTTTTTTTTTCCAGTATAGAAGTTGAAATAGTAAATAAATCCAGCAATTAGCAAACCAATTAAAGCAATAAGTAATAATATTAGAAAATTTGCTAAAAAAGGAGCAGTGAAGGAAACCTGAATATAAAGTCGGTACAGTGATGCTACCAACCAAATCGAGAGTCCCAATATCAGACTCAAACCAACAAATAGAATCAGTAGACGGATTAAAGACATTAATTCAGTAAACAGTTATCAGTTAACGGTCAACAGTTAACACATATTTAGTTATGCAGTTAGGTGATTTCTGAAAAAGACTTTACCAAAATCATCGACAGTAGGGTGCTGTTGCGCCAGCTAACGCACCGTTTCTCAGTTGGGCTGGGATATTTATCGCTAGAAATCACCTTATGAGTCAATATTAACAAGTAAAAAATTATCAACTATCCATTATCAATTGCCCATTACCTCTCACAAATGGGTGACGCGGGAGATAGGGAAGTAGGGAGATAGGGAAGTAGGGAAATAGCGGTGCGACCCCGGTCGGGTTCCCCGACCTAGCGGTCAGACCTCCTTCGGATTCAGCACTTCTTACAAAAGTTGCTCATGGGGGAAACCCCCAAGACCGCACTTTTGCGCTTTTCTCAAGTCGGGGAACCCGCCCACCGAAAGTGCTTCACCGCGACGACGACAGGCGCTTGCCCAGCTTCGTGTTCTGGGTTTATCCAGAGCACCGATCTGTTTACCCAGCTCCGTGTTCTGGGGACAAGCCCAGCTCCGTGTTCTGGGCAAGGGCGGGAATGGGGGATAACAATTCAATTCCTGGTGTTGAACCAATAGA
>JASJDR010000001.1 GCA_030065615.1 Xenococcus sp. MO_188.B8
AATAAAACCACGTCATCAATTCTTTCTGTGATAATTTGGTAATTCTGTTTCTTGTTCATATACCAGAATTACCATTCTTGAGTCTCTGGGAGACTTGAGTATTTTTACTGATGCCTTACTCCGCGAACGATGAGTCTCTTCTTTACATTTTGGGATTATTGTTTCGATACCATATCACATGATACTGATGAGATTTACTTTAATTCAATAAAAACTAACAAGGACTGGGAAAATCCTTTTGAGTACTTAAGCAAAATTGTTTACCCATTTGATTTTTCTGTTCCCTGTTCCCTTTTTTGGTGCGCTTCTCTTGATGGACATTCCCTTGCGTCTTACGCCGAAGCGGGCTTCCACCGCTTCCTTGGCGGATAAAGCATCCGCAGGGTCGCACCGCTAACTTAAAATACATTTTCATTGGTACTGGGGTATGCAGTACATCATGGCTACTTATCTCTCAAAGGCTGATGGGACCTCTGAATCAGATAAGCTAAAAAATCCTTTAAATTACAATGTGGAATCTATTTTACTCATCTGTTGTAGACTTAATTGCTAATAAAATTGAAGGAGTTGGAATTTTGTCGGACTCATCAGAATCTAAATGAGATCCTATTGCTTCAAAATCCCACAACCACCAATGTTTTACGTAAAGAATTTGCCGCAATGGAGTCTTGATAGCGATAAGAAACATTCCTATAGATAGTAAACACCATACTGCTGGCCATTCATTAATATTGTCGGTTAAAATTCGAGCTGCTAAGGGTCCGACTAAGAGATGATAAAGCATAAATTTCCAGGACCCATAGATTAAAGGAGCAACAAATACTGGAATATAATATCCTAGAGTCAGCCACTTTAATCCATTCATCGGCACATTCCATGCTATGTGCCAATTTCCAGAGACAGAACAAAGTTGACTGCCACAAAGAGGCTCGTATCCTATAGTGCAAGTTCCTGCCCATTCAAAGGGATATAGCTTGACTAACATCAATATTGAACCTATAAAACACAACCCATAGACAAATGGAGCAATCTTTTGTCTAATCTTTTCGGGAATAAAATGCAGTGACACTGAACTAATAAAAAACGGTTGGAAGATAATATGTAATACTCCAAATAAAGTAAGAAGCTGATTCAAAGGCAAATCTGGTTGATCGATTACTGTGTAAGTAAATGCTTGAAGTAACTCCATCAACGAGAAATAGCCGAGAGGAATCCATAGTGCTTTTTTTTCACCTTTCCAAGCAACATATGCTGTACTAGTGAGACCTATTGTGGCTAGGGTTGCTGATGCTTCTCCACTCCAACACATAACTTAAATAATTTCCCTAAGTTAACTAAACGAGTAAATCTTCGGTATATCCAATTTAAGATATCTTATCTATACTATTGTTGCCTGTCTGGATGACCAAACCAAGAACGCTGTTGCTCTCCATACTTTTGCTTTAGTAGTTCCTCAACATCATCCATACTGCCATTTGCAGCCACCCAGCCACCTTCTATATCGGGAAAATCCAACTTACAGTTTTCGCATTTTTTACCATCATAGAAGCGGATTGGACACCAAAAAGATTCAACGTTGCGTAGCATTTCTGCTCCCAGAGAATAAACCCCTGTCATCCAATCACAGTACAGACACCAAATTAAATCTTTTCCTATCAATCCCTGAAATTTTTGACGGCTGACATTGACCCATTCTTTGTGTTTGTAGTCAGGAAAGCTAAGTACCCAAACTAAAATGGGATAGACAAAAACTTCGGCAAATCGAATCGTAAAAAATACGGGTACAGCTAAAGCAGTAGCCCACAATGCTATATTATTACGCCACCAGCCAAACTGCTGATTCATAAAACCGTGGATTCGGGAACCTTTAGCAGTCCGACGGTGTAATAATTCGTGGATAAAAATCCATGACTGCATCACCAAAAATTGTGCGGCAATAGCTGCTATCAGCCCCAACCATCCGTAAATGACTCCGCCAATTACCCATGGAACCCACAAAAATAAAGAAACTATCACATCAAGTCCCGGTGCTTCAGCCAATATCACCGTCAGATTTTTACCCAACCAGCCAAGTCGAGGGATGAGATGAAGAAACAAAACCAATAGAGTTTCTCCGCCCAAGATAGCTAGAAAAACCCAAATAAATGTGTACATTGTTTTTGGAGTAATTGCAATAATAGCCTTTATCAAAAAATACTTTAGCACGCTTGTTCTATAACAATGCTTCTCGTTTAACAATTTTTGCTTGTTCGGTGAGGTTAGGGGAAAGGTCAAAGGTTATTGATACGTTCCTGATTGCTTCGTCTTTACGCCAAGGAAATCTCGGCGCAGGTGATCAATCGCTTTTCTCTTAAGAAAGAATAGACTCAAGGTTTTGCTATGATTAGTTTTGGGCTATTTATCCCTTCTGTCTGAGTGAGCAAAATTTACTGTGGTGTGGTAAATAGGGAGAATAGGTAGATAATTATTCCCCAAGTCCCCAAATCCCCACGCATTTTTCGCGCATCCCTTCTGTCTTCTGCTCTGCCAGTAAGGCACTGATTACTGCCTAATCCAATCTAAATGTTGGGGTAATAACTTAGCTAGATCGTATTTATCAACGATAGTTTCTCTGGCTCTTTGACGTATTTTTGCCATTTTATCGGGACTATCCAAAGCTTCAATCACTCTGGCTGCTATTTGTTCAGGTTTGAAGAAATCTACCAATAAACCATTTACTCCATCTTCGATTACTTCTTTAACAGGAGGAGTATCGGAACCAACAATTAAACAACCTGTACATAAAGCTTCTAACATTGACCAAGAAAGTACAAAAGGACGAGTGAGATAAATATGCACCGAAGAAGCTTGTAAGACCTGTAAATATTCAGAATAGGGAAGTAAATCTGTAAAATGTACCCGATTCATATCTAGAGGGAACTTCTCTAGCATCACATCTTTATAATTTTGACCATCAGGAAGAGATTTTCCATAAGCTACGCGATTTTTACCAACAATCACAAAATGACATTGGGGTCGTTTTTTTTGCAGAATTGAAATAGTTTCAATTAACTGAGGAAACCCGCGATAGGGTTCCATCCCTCTGGCGACATAAGTTACTAACTCATCAACTTCTGATAAGTCTAGATTTATCCGAGGGAGAACTAATTTAGCCTCGGGAATCGGTTGGAAATAATTGATATCAATGCCATCATGATGGACTTTGATTTTACTGTGAAATTCCTTAGGGAACTGTTGTCGTTGCCAGTTAGTCGGAGAAAGTCCGCGATCGCAATTACATAAATCTATTAAAATAGGGGCATTCTTGATTCTAATTCTCGCTTCATCATCAGCATTAAGAGGATCACTCGGATCAAAATCAGCATCCGAACCATGGGCATGGTAAAACCATTCGAAATAACACAACAACTTAGCTTTGGGAAAAATATCTTTAACAAATAAAGTAGGTCCCCAACCAGAATGACCATATACAATATCGGGGGTAAATCTCTGATCTCTTAATGTTTGTGCTAGGCGATATACAGCTTGACCTTCTAAAACGGCATTCTCTAAAGGTCTCACATAATGATGAGTTTCGACTCTAGCAGTGCGAGACTTTTCATAAAGTATTTTTGTCACTCCTGCAATTTGGCCTTCACGACGATTAGTACCAAACACAACTTGATTTTTTTTATTTTTACCTAAAGTAGCGGCTAAATGTCTAAATTGTGCAGGAAAGTTCGGATGCAGAAATAAGATTCGCATGTCTTTAGATAAACACGATAAATAAGAGTATTAGTGATCTTGATATAAGTCAATTGTAACTAAAATAGTATTTATTTTGATAATTGACTAATTTGAGAATAGCTATATTGTCTTATCTAGTATTATCAAGAAAGTTTTCTTGATCTTTAATTTCTGATTACTTGGTTCGAGCCCTCTGGCTTTTTCTCCTTCTATAATAGTTCAACTGCAGCTACTATTTCCTATATTTTGCCATCTAAACTATAGACTTCCTATGCCCTTTTAATGCCCATTTATTATGATATATGCCGTTGTTATTTGGACTATTTTGACAATTGTTTGTTTTCTGCTAGGTTCCACTATTCTTAATTTTTTTGAGGGTAATTCTTTTACTAGATTTATTGAACATATTATCTTGTCAATTTGGGTGGGAATAATTGGCTTAACTGTAATATTATTAGCCTTATCTTTTCTAGTACCTTTATCAACAACTACGGGCATTATAACCTACACAATAATTATTATATCTTCTTTATTTTTCAATAGAAATAACGAAGATATAAAATCTTTCGTTAATTATCTAAGACCCAAATATATAGGTATTTATTACTTAATATCAATTGCCGTAGCCATATTAATAACAAGGAAAACTATTACTTGGACGGATACAGGGCTATACCATTGGCAATCGATTAAATGGTTGTCTAATTTTGGCACTGTAACTGGGATAGGGTTAATCCATTCCAGATATGGCTTTAATGCGGGTTGGTTTGCTTTTTCTGCACCATTAAATATTCCACAATTAGGTTCTCATGTTGGTGCTATTAGTAATGGATTTATTTTGTTAATTGCCACTTTTCACTTTTTAATAGCAATTAAGAATTTACTAACTAAAAATTATCATATTTCTGACTGGTTTATTATTTTATATTATAGTTTAATAGTATGTTACTACATTGCTATTGACTCAGCTTATATAATTCTAATATCTTATTCTCCTGATGTTCCTGTTAACTTTTTTGTCGGTATTATTACTTGGACTATTCTATTAATCGCTGATAGTCGTAAAATTCAAAAT
Source organism: Xenococcus sp. MO_188.B8 (assembly GCA_030065615.1). GTDB lineage: Bacteria > Cyanobacteriota > Cyanobacteriia > Cyanobacteriales > Xenococcaceae > Xenococcus. Next base: position 4,802 of record JASJDR010000001.1, read on the forward strand.
ACAAAAGCTATTTTAAACCTAGAATTAATCCCTTTATTATTATCTTTAGGAACGATAACAATAAAACTAACAGCTCTACCATTATTACTACCAACTTTTCTATTTGCAATCTTTAATGTATCTAAAAAAAACAAGGCTTTTTGGGTAAGTAGTTTATTATCTATAATTTTACTAATACCTATGTTTGGTTATAGTATTAAGACAACAGGATGTCTTTTATATCCTTCTTCTGTAGCATGTTTTGAGGTGCCTTGGTTGATCGATAAAAATGTTCTCAAACAAGAAATGCAACTGATTAATGTAATGGGAGGAGTGGAGATCAATCCCAAACAAAACTATTTTCTAGTGATGCTAAAAGAAAGATGGGAATTGCTAAAATCATCTATAAAATATGCAATATTAGTGATTCTATTTGTAATTTCCATCGTTTTATCTGGTGTTTTGAATGCATACAATAAACATCAAATAATAAAAGGGCTTTGGTATGTAATATTTTTAGCCATTGGAGGAATGCTATTTATTCTGTTACAAACTGCAGTTATCAGATTTGGCTTGGGCTATTTTTTCATTATATTTTGTGTATTTTTGGGAGTAATATTTAACTATAACAATAGAATAATTAATAGTAATCATTCTATTATCCTTAAAAACCAAAAAATATATTTGTATGTTTTTACTATTTGTTTAATAACATTTTTTCTGGCTAATTTTAAAATCAAATATTTATTTATTCCATCTCCACTACCAAATGTCAAACTGATCGAAGGTCAGATAAATGATGTCCAATATGTTTATCCTAAAGAGCAAATTGGCGGTAATTCTAAACCTTTTAAGTTTGGTCTTTGTTGGGATGCACCACTACCCTGTGCCTCAGCTCCTATTGAAGATAATATTCAATTGAAAGATGCGAACAGAGGTATTAGTAAAGGATTTATAAATAAAAAATGAGTGTTTTATATCATCTTTTTATGAGCTGATCTGGGCGATCGCACTCCTCTATTTTGTGATTGATGATAGTTTATTTATCAGTACGAGTACCAGTAATTAATATAACGGTTCTTAACTCGATGCGGTAAGTAGCTGTACAGAATAAAAGAATAAATTAGCTATTTTTAGTAGTGTAATAGATTAAGTTAGGACGCATCTTTATCTTAGGGGCGATTGGGGAGAAACTTTCGGTGGAGAGACGGGTGGCCTCTGCGAAAGGATATGCTGCGGTTTTTCTCCCATGAGCAACTTTTGCAAGAAGCGTCGAACCCAGAGGGCAAAAGTCCCTAAGTTATCTGTTGTATTATTTATTTAAATTAGAAGAAAGTCTTACCAGTGGAATCGGTTAACGTTTCAGCTAGGCTTACTAGGCTAAACGATTCCGGTTTATTTTCGGATACCAAATCAGTATCACAGGAACAGGTCTGGACTCTTCATAGCACGCTCAGTGAATTCCCATCCACCAACTCTGGCAGCAAAGAGTGCTCGGGGCGACGCACACAACACGGAAATTATAAAAGCCGAAGTTATTTTTGGGCGACTCCTAAGTGGTAATTCTTGAATTCATATTATTATTGTAGTAATAGCATAGCATAAGCTATTTTGGGTGCGCAAAGGGAAAGAGGGTAAGGTGCTTGTAGCCTTAGAGACGACACAGACAACACGGAGACCTATAAAGTCGACACGGACATCGCGCGCAAGGTAGCCGCGGCACGCTGAGCGGGATTTATAAGGATCGTTGATCCATGAACCACCGCGCGCTACTTTATTACTACTATTTCCTGATATCCAGGCATTACCATCATTTGGCGCACCTTCATAGTTACCATGCCCATCATCCTGACACCATTCCCAAACATTGCCATGCATATCATATAAACCAAAATCATTAGCTGGATACTTTCCAACAGGAGTAGTTTCTCCAACATTCTTACCAAAATTACCTAATACCTTTGAAATAGCTATACCAAAATAATATGGAGTAGTAGTTCCAGCTCGACAAGCATATTCTCACTGAGCCTCAGTAGGTAAACTATACCTTCTCCCAGTTTCTTTTAACAACCTATGAGTAAACTCCACTGCATCATCCCAAGAAACTCGCTCTACGGGTCTTTGGTCATCACCTTTTAACTTAGAGGGATTGTTACCCATTACTTCTTGATACTGTGCCTGAGTAATTAGATATTTACTCATATAAAAAGATTTAACTGTCACTTCATGTTGTGGTTTTTCGCTATCATCACCTTCACCTTCTGGCGAACCCATCATGAATTTGCCACCAGGAATAGCAACCATTTCTAATTCAACACCATTACCCAAATCTTCTGAGCTTGACGTGGCTCTGGCTTCTTGTTTTCAAGAGCTGTTTGTGATCGCTCTTTAAGTTGTTCTAGTTGTGATCGCGCTTCTGACAATTCTTGTTCTAGCTGCTCTATTTTCACTTGAAGCGATCGCTCTTTCTCTTCTAGTTGTTTATTCTGCGATCGCGCTTCGTCTAACTGTTGCTTTAGCTGCCTAATTTGCGATTTAAGGGATTGAACCGATTGCTCAAACTTCTGTTTTTGGCTTTGATAATTTCGTTCTAATTCTTCTTTCTCTTGTTGAGAAGCTGTCTTTATTTCTTCAAGTTGTTGATTATGCAATTGCTCCTTAGATTCAAGTTTCTCGATTAACGCTTCAATTTCTTTTTGTTGTGCTGGATCTGGGGCAGCTCTTTGAGACTTCCAATCTTTCAGAGCTTCAAAAAATTCTCGTAATGTATCATTTCTTCTTTTAGTTAATTTCGACTTGATTTCTAGCTGCTCGGCTAATTGGTTAATGGCGTTATTTACTTCATCTGACCAATATTTAGCCTCTATTGAAATGCTCCGTAAACTTTTTAATGGTCCTGGTAAATCATCGTGAATCAAACCTGATCCCAAGATAGGAATTACTGGTTTCTCTGTTGTCCAGAATGTCCCAACTTCAAATGGTATCCATGCTGAGTGAAGGCTATGAGCAGTTATCAATACTATCAGGGCTTCTGAATTTTTTAGTTTCTCTTTGAGTTGATCTGGTACGCCAGTAAAGCGGAAGTCTAATCCTTGATCGGGATTTGAGGAGCAAAATATTTCTTCTTCTTTGATACTCAGAGCGGCTAATAGAAAGTTTACCAACTTATAGGCGATCGCCTCATCTAAATAACTGTGACTGATGAAGATGCGTGTCATAGTTTCTCTAATGCGTCTCTGCTCTTTCCTTTATTGCCTTGGTCAACTATTACTTCTTAATTAATAGTATTTTATGCCTGACTACTTTGCCAAGGAGATCTTTTTTCTTAACATTAAAGAATTGACTTACGCGCGATCATCCTTATTTTAATTGATAGTAATTCCAAATAGAAACCGTATGTATTCAATGGGTAGGGGCGAAAGGCCTTTCGCCCCTACAAATTATGATTCTCAGCCGATAAATCAACCCGATAAGAATCGCATGGAAATTAATTGGAATAACTATATATTCCAAAAACCCATGATAAATACATACTTAGCTAAGCCTCCCTAAGCAACTTTGCAACGCTTAGTTACTTATTGTTCCAGTAAGAGGCGAACTTGCACTAGCATATTGTTTAACAGGAATTCTCCCTGCAATATAGGCTAGCCTGCCCGCTACTGTTGCCAATCCCATTGCTTGTGCCATTGCTGAGGGATTTTTTGCTAATGCGATCGCGCTATTAATCAGTAAGGCATCAGCTCCCATTTCCATTGCTTGGGCGGCTTCACTAGGAGTACCAATTCCGGCATCAACTACTACAGGAATCTGCGACTGTTCGATAATAATCTCGATATTGGCAGTATTTCTAATGCCCTGTCCTGAACCAATGGGAGAACCTAAAGGCATAACTGTAGCGCAACCTACCTCTTCTAAACGTTTAGCCAGCAAAGGATCGGCATTGATATAAGGAAGTACGGCAAAGCCCTCTTTCACTAATTGTTCAGCTGCTTCGAGAGTACCAATCGGATCGGGCAGCAAATATTTGGCATCAGGAATAACTTCGAGTTTGACAAAATTATTATCCTCCTGTCCTAAAAGTTTGGCCATTTCTCTTCCCAGACGGGCTACCCGAATAGCCTCCTCAGCAGTTTTGCATCCTGCGGTATTGGGTAGCATCCAGATTTTTTGCCAATCAATGGCTTCTGCTAAACCTTCATGTCCAGCTGCTTTGGTTTGTACTCGGCGCACCGCTACAGTAACAATCTCACAACCACTGGCGACAATACTATGTTGCATTGTTTCAATATTGGGATATTTTCCTGTACCAGTCATTAAACGAGAATTAAAAGTCTTTCCAGCAATTATAAGAGGTTGATCTTCTGATGTGATTTGAGAATTAGCAGAGAGGATTGGTGAAGCAGCAAGCATAGGAGATTTTTCTTTAACTTCTAAGGATAAATTGATACCGTTGGCTTCGGAGTTTGCAGAATTATGATTGTGACTGTTAAGACCATTATGACCGTTATTGAAGCCATGATTCACAGCAGTCAAAGTCTTACCTGATGATGGGCTCGAAAAACGTTGCCAACTAAAATGAGACAGCAAAGGATCAGATTTTTGTTCCAGAATCAAATCAGCCATCAGCGATGCCGTAACTGGGGCGAGTAGGATTCCGTTACGATAATGTCCTGTAGCTAAATACAAATTATCACAAGGACTAGTTCCGAGTATCGGCAATTCATCAGGAGTTCCGGGGCGAAAACCCCACCAAAATTCTTCAATTGGCCAATTAGCGACGGCTGGATATAGTTTTGTGGCTTTATTTAATAAATTTTGGATTCCTTGAGGAGTGTTATGGGGAGCCCAACCAACTTTTTCCACTGTGGCACCAAGAATTAATCGCCCATCTTGCCGCGGCACGAAATAGATATTATTGCCAAATAAAACCCTTTTTAAAGGATAGGGTTCCTGGGGTTGGTGGGGCATTCTCAAAGACATCATTTGCCCTTTTACTGGTTTGACAGGGATAGGTAACAACTGACTTGTCCAAGATCCTGTCGCCAGCACATATTGCTCAGCGGTTAATAATCCCTGGCTGGTCATGATGTTGGTGACATTCCCTGCTCTTTGTTGAATTCCTTGGACTGTTACTCCTTCTTTGATTTCTACCTTTAAATTTTGAGCTGCTTGGATCAGCGATCGCATTAAACAACGGTTATCAACTTGTCCATCTTCGGGATACCACCAACCACCAACCACATCTTGACTTAATCCTGACTGATAATACTCAATGGTCTCACGATCTAACCAAACCTGATTACTTTTCTCGTCATTGCTATTTCGTGCTCTTTCGCCATCTTCATAGGAGGGAGCGAGAATACCGCAGGGCAAATAACCAGTAGCAATTCCAGTTAAATTTTCTAGTTTACTTGTCCATTCAGGATATAACCAGCGCGATCGCAGACAAAGATCCAACATCACAGGATCGGCAATTTCTTCTGCCATTGGTGCTAACATACCTGCTGCGGCACCAGATGCTGCCTGTTTAACATCACGGGATATTACTTTAACTGCTGCACCTCGTAATTTCAGCTCAATGGCGATCGCTAAACCAATAACCCCGCCACCAATAACAACAATTTCCCGATTCTTATCCATTTTCCCAATCCAAGAGGAGATTCCTCAGCAACATCCAGGTTTGAATTATATCTTGGTTTGCATACTATTTTACAAGGAATCACTTAGGAGATGATAACTAAAAAGAGGACTAGATGCTGTTAAACTTATCCCCATTTAAAAATAGCTGCACTCCAGGTAAGACCTGCACCAAAACCTGCAGTCGCGATCGTATCTCCTGGTTTTACCTTGCCTTCTCTGAGGGCAGCATCTAAAGCCAGAGGAATTGAAGCCGCAGAAGTATTACCATATTCACCTATATTACTCAAAATTTTCTCGGGCGATAACTTGAGACGTTTGGCTACAGCATCCAAAATTCTTTGATTCGCTTGATGCAAAAGTAACCAATCAATATCTTCTATCACTAAACCAGCACGGTACATAGCTTTTTCGATCGCTTCAGGGACTTTGGCTACCGCAAAACGATATACTTCTCGTCCATTCATCATAATTGGTTGATAAGCGCCAGACTGAGCTGTAATTCCTGAGACTAAAGATTGGGATTGACTTTGATAGGGAAGATTGAGACAACCATTTTGACTACCATCACTACGCATTTCAAAAGCTAACAGGCGATCGCCAGTTTGGCTCGCTTGACAAACTATTGCCCCAGCACCATCACCAAATAGCACACAAGTAGTGCGATCTGACCAATCTACCCAACGAGATACAACATCTGCCCCGATCACCACCACATTTTGATAAACTCCTGTGCGGATAAATTGACTAGCAGTAATCAAAGCAAAGACAAACCCTGAACAAGCCGCCGTGAGATCAAAGGCTGCTGCTCTAGTCGCACCTAATAAACTCTGTACTTTACTGGCACTACCAAATAAATCATCAGGAGTCGAAGTTGCCAGAATAATCAAATCGATATCGATAGGAGATAAACCAGCATCAGCGATCGCCTTTTGGGCAGCATCAGCGGATAATTGACTGAGAGATTCCGTCTCATTAGCAATGTGACGGATTTTCATCCCAGTTCGACTAGTAATCCATTCGTCAGAGGTTTCCACCATCCTAGACAAATTTTCGTTAGTTAATTTATTTTGAGGTGCAGCCGAACCGCAGCCAATAATCGCAATACCTGCGCCAATGTTATTCAATGTTTAAATCTCCCTTGCTCCTTGGGGAAAAAGTTTATGAGTTTGCTGAGGCAATTTCTCTCGCCTGCTGCATATGTTCTTCGTTATAGGATCTAATTCGTTCTAATACTTGATGATCAACAGCTTCTTTAGCTAGTCGAATAGCATTAAAAATTGAGGGAGCTTGAGAACTTCCATGACTAATGATACAGATTCCTGATACTCCGAATAGTAATGCTCCACCATGTTCGGCATGATCAATTCTTTTCTTAATCCTGCTTAAATTTGGTTTTAACATCAAAGTTCCTGCTTTGCCGCGCCAACCTTTGGGAAGTTCTTCTTTCATGATGTTGAGCATCACTTCTCCGATAGCTTCGGCAAACTTGAGCAGCACGTTCCCTGCAAAACCATCACAGACGATGACATCAAATTCTCCTGAGAGGACATCTCGTCCTTCGGCATTCCCCTTAAAAGGAATTTGGGAATTACTAGATAATAATTTATAGGTTTCCACAGCTAGTTCATTGCCCTTTCCTGGTTCTTCCCCAATGTTAAGTAATCCTACCTGAGGTTCGGCTACTCCCAGAACATACTTACTATAGATTGTTCCCATGACCGCAAACTGTTCAAGATACTTAGGACGACTATCCATATTCGCCCCAACATCGAGAATAATCACCGATTTTCCTGGTATCAGAGTTGGAAACACAGCACCAATCGCTGGACGATCAATCCCTTTTAACCTACCCAAGCGAAGTAATGCTGACGACATTGCTGCTCCAGAATTTCCGGCAGAAACTACCGCCTGAGCTTTTCGCTCTTTGACGAGTTTCATCGCTACATTAATCGAAGCATTTGGTTTGCGACGAATGCTAGTAGCCTTGTCATCCATAGTGACAACGCCATCGGCGGGAACAATTTCTACTCTGGTTGGATCTAAACCACCATGATGGTTAAGACAAGAGCGAATTTGTTCTGGACATCCGACTAAAAGTATCTTGACATCTAACTCGGCAGCAGCTCGGATTGCTCCGACTACGATTTCGTCGGGGGCATAATCGCCACCCATAGCATCTACTGCAATTGTTGCGCGCTGTAATCCCATTGAGAAAAATTATATAATCCTTAACGAATTTTAACAGTTTGAGGAAGAATTATGAATTATGAATTATAAATTGTAAATTTAATATCTATAAGCACCGATAATTCAGCCCCTTTTCACCTCAATAAATAAGGTTATAAATGATCTTGGTATCACTAGCCATTTTAATAGAAGGACAGACTTATGGATTCAACTATTCACTTATAGGTCTAGATTGGGGGCTCGGAAACCAAGGAAAACAAGGAAAATAGAGTAGTTACCTATTACCTATTCCCATTTGCTACTAATTAATTTACTTTATACAACTAATCACTATGTTAGATGTAATTGGTTCAAGCCTATTTAGTTTACTCTGGAAAATGCTTGGTTCTACCCCCGAAAAAATAGAACCCTTAGAGTTGGGAGCTTGGCAAGATGCCGTTATTTTTAATTTGCCCACAACTGAAGCCGATCCGATGCTAGAGAAAATTGTTCAAGATTATCTCCAGACTCTCAAACAAGAGGGTTTAGATAGCGATCGCCAAGGAGTGTGGCTTCAGTCTGATTGGCAAAAATTAGTGAGTCATCAGGGAACCGATCCCCTCTCAGCTGCTTCTTTGACCAAAATTGCGACAACCCTAGCTGCTTTGGGGAAATGGGGTGCCGACCACCAATTTGTCACCAAAATTTTTTACACAGGAGAAATTAACGAGGGAATCCTTGAGGGAGATTTAATTGTCTTTGGAGAGGGCGATCCTTTTTTTGTTTGGGAAGAAGCGTTCACATTAGGTAATGCCCTCAATCAATTGGGTTTGCGTCAAGTTAAAGGTAATTTGCTGATTAACCATCAGTTTTACATGAATTATGAATCCGATTCTCTGAAGGCGGGGAAACTTTTGAAACAGGCTTTAGATCCTAAACTCTGGTCATCGCCGGTCAAAGAATTATTTAAAAGTCTGCCGATAACTACTCCTCGTCCCCAACTAGTTATTACAGGAGAAGTCAAACTGCCAAAGTATGCTCCGACAAAATCCCAATTACTACTGATTCATAATTCCCTAACTCTCAGCGATATTCTCAAGCAGATGAATATCTATAGTAATAATAAAATGTCGCAAATGCTTACTGATGAGATTGGCGGAGCTAAAGAAGTAGCTCGTTATGCAGCGACCGTTACAGGAATTGCTCCTGCAGAAATTCAATTAATTAATGGTTCTGGGTTAGGGGTCGAAAATCGAGTTTCCCCCAGAGCAGCTAGCCAGATGCTAATCGCGATTAATAATTTACTCAAACCCCATAAACTTGATGTTATGGATTTATTTCCCGTTGCGGGAAGAGATAATGTTGGCACAGTAGAAGATCGCGCTATTCCTGCTGGTACTGCAGTGAAAACGGGAACTCTTAATCAAGTCAGTGCTTTAGCTGGCGTGATTCGGCTCGATCAAGAACGTCGTATTTGGTTTTCTCTGATTAATTATGGATGGCAAATTGAATATTTTAGGAAACAACAAGATCTTTTTCTGCAAAGTTTAGCCGAACATTGGCAATTGGCTCCTCAAGATTTTTATGCTCAGGAAAATACAGAAATTTATCTCGGAGATCCTGAGCGCAATTTACTGCCATAAAATTAGACCTCTGTCTTCGTTTGAGCAAAAAAAAGTGAAAGGTCAAAATTCTGACCTTTCACTAAATTTTAATTGGTAATAACGACTCTAGAAGAGCCATTATTTTGAAAAGTTTGATGCTTTTTTTACCAGTCCGCGCTAGAACTAGAATTATAAACTTCGCCTTCAAAAGGTTGAATGCCAATTTCAGGATATTCGTCATGAGTAGGACCAAAAAGACTAAGAAATCCTTCAGCTAGATAATTAACCATATCCTGTAAAGCCTTGATAATTTTCATAAGAATTCACTCCGAGTTTGTTGCTAATGAGTAAATAGACCTAAATATTCGGTTCTCTATATTTTTATTATGGGATCAAACGGGATCAAAAGATGAGCGATTAGTTATTATTGCAAAGAATATTTATCTTTATTCGCTATAAATTATATTTTAATTTTCAAAAAATAAAGTTTTCCTAATTAAAGTAAAGAAAAAAAGCTAATAGCTGACGGTTTGCTCTTGTGATCCCGCTTGACGTAACGGGATAAATATAGCTATTCTTGAATTAGTGAGATACATAAAGCTCTACTTTGGGGAACGGGGAATAGGGAACAGGGAACAGGGAACAGGGAACAGTGAAGTGTATCTCATTAATCTGAGAAACGCTATAAGAGCTAATAGCTTTAAAATACTTGCTAAGGTGTCGGTACTATATATTGAGATTCAATTGGTGATACTTTTCCAGATTTGACTAAAGTTTGATAGATCATTGCTGCTACTTCTGCACGGGTAGCTGGTTCATTGGGTTTAAGAGCTGTCAAAGCAAAACCAGGACGATTAATCACTAAACCTGCTTCTGTAGCTGCGGCAACTTTATCTAATGACCAGTTAGGTAAATCTTGGCGATCGCTAAAATTTTGTAAGATAGCATCAGAATTATTGCTCGGCTCAAGTTTTAACCCTGTTGCTAAAGCCACAAACACTTGATAACGAGGAATATCGTGTTCTGGACTGAAATTTTCATCCGAATAGCCCTTCATAAATCCTATGGCCACTGCTTTATTGATATCTTCAACTACCTCATTTTCATCAGGAGGAACATCTTTAAATTGTTTAGTAGCCGCGATCGCAGGACTATCTTTAAAAGCATGACTAATCAACCCAGCCATTCCTGCTCTAGTAATTGGGGTATCGGGGTCAAAAGTTTCAGTATCAGGTATTAGTTTTTCTGCTGCTAATTTTGAAATGAAAGGATATGCCCAATACTGCTCAGGTACATCAGAGAAGATAATCTCTGGAGTATCGACTTTTGGCTCAGTGGTTACTACTTCTGGTTCGGATTCTGGTGTAGTGGTTGCTGCTTCTGGCTCGGATTCTGGTGTAGTGGTTACTGCTTCTGGTTCAGATTCTGGTGTAGTGGTTGCTGCTTCTGATTCGGGTTCTGGTGTAGCGGTTACTGCTTCTGGTTCAGATTCTGGTGTAGTGGTTGCTGCTTCTGATTCGGGCTCTGGTGTAGCGGTTACTGCTTCTGGCTCTGGTGTAGCAGCAGCTTTTGGTGGCTCTGGGATAGCAGCCTCTGGAGCCGGTTGTGGGGCCGCTATCCTAGATACTGGGGGAATTGCAGCAGGAACGGGCCAAGAAGGAAAAGATTTACTTTTTTGATCAAAATTATCTTGAGGAATGGAATCAATATAACTACTATCTGAAGTAGGAACTTTTTCTGATTGAGCATCATCAGAAGATTTTGTAATGTTGAAGTCATCAAAATTTTCTTTACTGGGAAAACGCTGTGAATCCAAATCTAGATCTGCTTTAATTTCTGTTTCTCTATTTTGGCGAGAAGAAGATAAAAAGCTGCTTTGGGATGGAGGGGCAGAATCCCTTTTTGTACCACCGAAAGACCAAAAGAGAATAGCTCCAATAGTCCCAAAAGCAACGATTACCGCAATCCATTCTTCCATAACTTCTTCGCTTGCTCGTCTACGTACTTGCCGACGTATGCGCTGAAGTTCTTCTTGAGAAATACCAGAAGGTGGCGAAGGTTGGGGATTTTGGGGAGATGAATTAGTCATATCGAGCCTAGTAGCTAGAAATTAAATGTATACATTTATTTATTGTTTCTCCAAAATTAAAACATACAGAAATTGAAACCGTCTAATATCATTTCAGTTTTTAAGTAAGACAGATTTTGTCTAGGGACGAACAGCTGTTCGCCCCTAGAAGATTATGATTTGTCTCAGATATTTTCCAAATTGATATATTGATATTTAGCTAATCGCAAAGTGATTTTAAGGAACGATTAAAACAGGACAAGGAGCTAAATCGATCGCTCGATGAGCTACACTTTGAGTGGTATCATCCCTTGGTAAACCTAAGCCTTTGGTTCCCATAATCATCAGATCAGCGTTAATTTCATCGGCGACATCACAAATAGTGAAAGAGGGAATTCCTGTTTTTTCTAACGTCTCTACAGAAATGTCTTGTTGAGCAAATAGTGCTTTTGCTCCTTGAAGTAATTTTGCTACTTCTGACTCAGAACCCATTGCTCCTGGAGCTTCTGGATCTACTACCGATAATAGGACTAAACGACTATCGTATGTTTTTACTATATTAATTACGATATCGGCTGCTTCGCGAGTTTCTCGACTACCATCAATAGGAAATAATACTGTTTTGAACATCTTGACTCTCACCGTTGGAGTTAAATCTTTCTTAAAGCGATGAATTATGAATTATGAATAAAGGATTCATGTCTGCTCATGACGGAGGAATCGTGTTGGGAGAACTACAAGCCTCACAACAATCCAGACTTCATCGTTCATAATTTACCGTTCTGATTTTGTTTGACTGTAATCTAAGAATACAGAAATACCGATAATAAATAATTGAAGAAATAATAAATCATCAAATGTGTCATGCAAATTGAAAGAATTCCCGTTTTGTCAGATAATTATGTATTCTTGCTCTATGACCCCAAACAAAAAATAGCAGCAGTGGTTGATCCTGCTGTAGCTGAGCCAGTATTAAAGAGGATACAAGCTCTAAGTTTGGATTTAATAGCTATTTTTAATACTCATCATCATGCTGATCATGTAGGAGGAAATCGTAAGTTGCGGCAGCGTTTTCCCGAGCTTCTTATCTATGGAGGAGTCGAGGATAAAGGAAGAATTCCTGGACAACAAATATTTTTACAAGAAGGTGATACGGTAGAGTTTGCTGGCCGAAAAGGTCAAATTTTCTTTGTGCCAGGCCATACTCGCGCTCATATTGCTTATTATTTTCCTCCTGTAACAGCAGAGGAGACGGGGGAATTATTTTGTGGGGATACTCTTTTTGCCGGGGGATGTGGCAGATTATTTGAAGGCACTCCTAGCCAAATGGTTAATTCTTTGGGCAAAATTAGAGCTTTGCCCGATAATACCCGTATTTGGTGTGCCCACGAATATACTTTAAAAAATTTGAAATTTGCTTTGACAGTGGAAGAAGACAATAATGCTTTACAAGCGAGATATCAGTCGGTAAAATATGATCGCGATCGCGGAATAGCTACAGTTCCTTCTATGTTAGGAGTTGAGAAACAAACTAATCCTTTTTTGCGTTGGGATGCTCCTGCTTTACAAGCTTTTACTAATGACAAAAATCCGGCAAAAGTATTTGGTAAGTTACGAGGAATGAAAGACCTTTTTTAATTAACAGTGAATAATTAATAATTGCAGTTTATTTCTCTTAAATGGTAAAAAAATTTAATTTATTGAACTCTGCTACCAAATTATGGGCTTTAGGTGGTGGCATTTTGATGGGACTCGCTCCTGCACCTATTAATGCTTGGTACACAGCCTGGTTTGCTTTAACTCCTCTATGGCTCTTGATTCGTAATCGCCAAAGATCTTTTAAGGAAATATTTTTATTAGCTTTTTTGTGGGGGATTGGCTATCATGGCTTAGCTTTATTTTGGTTAACAGGAATCCATCCGATGACTTGGATGGGAGTCCCTTGGCTTGCTAGTTTATTTATTGCTTTATTTTGTTGGATATTTGTTACTTTATGGGGAGCAGCTTTAGTTAGTTCATGGGCAATTTTATTTGCCTATATTAATCAAAAAATCAACATAAAAACTGACACAATATTTTTTACAAGAATTTTATTTAATGTTTTACTGGGTGTTACTTTATGGTGTTGTTTAGAAACTTTATGGAGTCATGGTGCTCTATGGTGGAGTTCTCTATCCTATACCCAAAGTCCCAACAATCTGATAATTTTGCAGTTAGGTAAAATTTCTGGTTTCATTACGGTAACGGCATCTCTAGTTGCCATAAATGGCTTACTAGCAGAAGCTATTTTATTGGGGAACAGGCTATCTCAAATCAGCGAGAAAATTACTGTGCTTGCATTACCAATATCTTTATTTATTTATTTGCACCTCGTTGGATTCTATTTCTATAATATACCGATTGAAAAAGATAATCTCGAAGGAATTAAAGTTGGTATTATTCAGGGAAATATCCCCAATGAAATTAAACTATATCCTCAAGGATTGAGCCAAGCGATCGAGGGTTATACTAATGGTTATCGAAGATTAACCCAACAAGGAGTTGATATTGTTTTAACTCCAGAAACAGCTTTACCTTTTTATTGGCAAAGTATTATTGATAATAGTTCTTTTTATGAAGCAGTATTACAAGAAAAGGTTCCAGCTTGGCTGGGGGCATTTGGTACTGATGGCAAAAGTTTTACTAATAGTTTATTTACCTTAACTGGAGATGGCAAAACTTTAAATCGTTATGATAAATATAAATTAGTTCCTTTTGGCGAATATATTCCTTTTGAATCTATTTTAGGGACAATAATTAATCGTTTGTCCCCTTTAGATACTCATTTAGCAGCAGGCAAGTCTCAACAAATTTTTGATACTATTTTTGGTCGAGCAATTGTGGGAATCTGTTATGAATCGGCTTTTGCTCAACATTTTCGCCGTCAAGCAAAAGCAGGGGGACAATTTATCATTACAGCTTCTAATAATGACCATTATAGCGACACAATGCCAGCCCAACATCATGCTCAAGATGTGATGCGAGCGATTGAGAGCGATCGCTGGGCTGCAAGAGCCACCAATACAGGATACTCTGCTATTGTCGATCCCAGAGGTAATACGATTTGGATTTCTGATATTAATAAATACGAAATTTATGCTGGTACTATTCATCAAAGAAATAGTCAAACTTTATATGTTAAATGGGGCAATTGGTTGACCCCAATATTATTGTTTTTAAGTATTTTTTTTGTAGTAATTATATTTATTAAATATTAAGTGCCACTTAATGATCAAGTATCTAAAAATCAAAATATTACCTATTTTTAGGATAGTCATCAATAATTTTAGTAACAAAACAGAGTAATTCCCATCCTGCAGTAATTACAAAAAAGTTGATTAATTTACTGAACCAGTTAGGAAAACTATATTGTGTTAAATTGGCATGATCGAGAACTAGTTTACAGGCTAGGATAAATAAAGGAACAAAGATATAATAGTTTTTTAATTGTGATTTAACAATGTAAAATACCGAAAATTTTCTTGATATCCTGAATAGTTTATTAATTATTGTAAATATTTTGATAATATAGATTATTATGTAATTATTATTATTGATTAAATTTAGAGCTATTTTGACTAAAATATCGTAATAAATAATGGCCAATAAAAGTATTAAGCTAATAATGAGTAGAGTAATTATTTTAACTAATTTCATATGGAATAAATTTTGGGTAAGTTATTTATTAGCCAATTAGTTATGTATGTGTTTATCTATGTTCATCTGTGTTTATCTGGGGACAAGATATCAAAATTATATTTATCAAGATAAATATAATTAAGTGCAAAAGTCTTCATGCTACATTCTGAATTTTATAACCAATGGCAAGCGATCGCGTTTTTAACTTAAAGCCTTTTAATTTATCAGATTCAAACTCAAAAATAAATATTACAGGTAAAATTATTAGAGATCGGAATAAACTCAATCTTGAATATCTATTACAAGGTGATTTATCAACAGTTATTATTCCATCACCAGCAAATACTCCTACTCGTAAACATCAACTATGGCAAACAACTTGTTTTGAGTTTTTTCTCGGCATAGACCATGCTCCCAAATATTGGGAATTTAATCTTTCTCCCACGGGGGATTGGAATATTTATCGCTTTACTGATTATCGCCAGGGAATGCAAGAAGAAATTGCCTTTACTTCTTTACCTTTTGATATTAGACAACAAGCAAATTTTTTAAATATTAATCTAGAAATTAATTTGGATTTAATTATTGACTTAAATACAGATTTAGATATAGCTATTAGTACTGTAATCAAATCTAGCGAGGAAAAGATTTCCTATTGGGCATTAACTCATCCAGAAACCAAAGCCGACTTTCACAATCGGGATAGCTTTATTATTCATATTTAGCCATAGCATATTTGCTATTGGTAAAACCTAAGCACCATTAGATTGCTCTCTTGTACTCTGTCAAACCATCATGTTAAATCTGCTCTCATTTTCATTTACTGGCGTTAGTTTTTTCTGGGACAAAACTAGCTCAATTTATCCAGTAAGGAGTTGAGGATTGAGACGATAGCCAACATTTCTTACCGTTTGTATTAAATATGGTTGTCGGGGGTTAGACTCAATTTTTTTGCGTAGTGATAACACATGAGTATCAATGGTTCGCGGATTATCAATGGCATCTGGCCAAGCTCGCTTCAATAACTCCGAACGACTTAAAGCTGTTCCCCCTGCTTGAGCTAAAACATACAGTAGGCTAAATTCTTGAGGAGTCAGTTCGATAAAATTTTCCTGAACTTGAACCCGACGTTGTACTAAATCGATCTTTAAATCACTATAGTCCAAAAATAAAGGAGCAACATTAACTCTTACTCTGCGAATCAAGGCTTCAACACGAGCAATAAACTCTTTCATCCCAAAGGGCTTTGCTAAATAATCATCTGCTCCAGCATTCAAACCCTCCACAATATCCTTTTCACTAGTACGAGCTGATAAAATCAGAATTAGAGGATCTCCTTGTTGGCGTAACCAATGACATAATTCTAAGCCATCACCATCTGGCAAATCAGAATCGATAATGACTAAAGTGGGTTGATAGTGAGCGACTAAATTCCGCCCTTGTTGGATATTTTCGCACTGTTTAACCCTATAGCCTGCTTCTTGCAAATGCCAACCTAATAACGAGCGCAAATGAGGATTTCGCTCAACTATAGAAATAAGTACCGAACCCACGTGATTTTAATAAATTTATACTGAAGTTAGATGCCAAGCTCCTACAATTTAACGCTAACAGAGCCTCTGTAAATATTTTGTAACTGTTGCTACCTTCGATAACATCAACTTTTGAAAACTGTCTTGTTCTTCTTTTAAATTGTCAACAAAATTAAATTATTGCCAAAAAGCCAAAAATAGTCAAAAAAATATCGGATAATGAGGATCAGAGTTTGTAAAATATAAATTAGAAAGTAAATGATTTTTAATAAAGCATCAATAAAACTAACCAACGCTTATAAGCGCGATCGCTAATAATTCGGGAGGAATTTACCAGAATAGTCATGTTGCAGCACAATCAATCGATACGTCATTATCAAAAGATTACAGACAATATGGTAGATTTATGGCGTCGAGGCTATAAATTTGACGAAATTAGACTACATATGGATGGCTATATTTCTTGTCTTCGTCAAACCCAAGCTCTTGAGCCTTATCATATTCATCGCTTAGAAGAAGAAGCTATGAGCTTTTTGCGAGATCCATCCAACTTTGAATTATCAACTATGGTTCAAACAGAAACTGATTATTATTAGCTCCTGGTAGTTCAGGGAATGGGAAAGTAGTGGATCTAATCTAGCTCTAAACCCCAGACTTGGCAACCAGAACTGAAATTTTCAAAAGCTATTAGTTCAGTAGCAAAAACTAAGCTTCAAGACAATCAGTACTAAAATGATTTATGGTTAAAGACAATGTAGTACTTTCTGTCAAGGAGTAAGAAATAAAAATTGTTTGTTCTAAACGGATATGAATATTTTCTAGGCTTTCTACTAATTTGTAGTGCCGTACCCGTCCTTGCTCTGACAGCTTCCAAGATTCTAAGACCGAGAACAGGAGGTCCTGAGCGAGTCACCACCTATGAATCTGGAATGGAACCTGTAGGTGGGGCTTGGATTCAATTTAACATTCGCTATTATATGTTTGCCCTGGTATTTGTTGTTTTCGATGTGGAAACAGTATTTTTATACCCTTGGGCAGTGGCATTTAATCGCTTAGGGTTGCTTGCATTTGTTGAAGCCCTGATATTTATCGCCATTCTGGTGGTTGCTTTAGTCTATGCTTGGAGAAAGGGAGCTCTTGAGTGGTCATGAATTCTAATATATTTGAACAAGAACAAAAATCGAAAATTCTCAATCCTATAAATAATACTAGGGTTACCCAAGATCTGTCAGAAAATGTTATTTTAACTACTGTTGACGATCTCTATAATTGGGCAAAACTATCGAGTCTTTGGCCTATGCTCTATGGAACAGCTTGCTGTTTCATCGAATTTGCTGCTTTACTAGGTTCTCGCTTTGATTTTGACCGTTTTGGTCTAGTTCCTCGCTCTAGTCCTCGTCAGGCAGATTTGATTATTACCGCAGGAACAATCACTATGAAAATGGCTCCTGCCTTAGTACGGTTATACGAAGAAATGCCTGATCCCAAATATGTAATTGCGATGGGAGCTTGTACTATTACTGGCGGAATGTTTAGCGTTGATTCCCCTAGTACTGTTAGAGGAGTTGATAAATTAATTCCCGTGGATGTTTATATTCCTGGCTGTCCTCCCCGTCCTGAGGCTATTTTCGATGCTGTGATTAAACTACGGAAAAAAGTTGCCAATGAAACTCTTCAGGAAAGGGCTTTAATGGTTGAACAAACCCATCGTTATTACAGTACTACCCATAATATGAAGCCAGTAGAACCCATTCTTACTGGTAAATATATGAAGACTCAAGCTCGTCAAACACCACCGTTGGAACTCGCTCAGGCAATGGGAATGCCAGTTCCTGAAGCGTTAAAAGAAGCTCAGAAAGAGGAGGTAGATCGTGA
The DNA here is from genome assembly GCA_030065615.1 of Xenococcus sp. MO_188.B8. Lineage (GTDB taxonomy): Bacteria > Cyanobacteriota > Cyanobacteriia > Cyanobacteriales > Xenococcaceae > Xenococcus. The sequence continues at coordinate 23,344 of JASJDR010000001.1, forward strand.
CTGAAGAATCAACGGCAGAAAATACCAACCCAGAAGAGAATGCTGAAACTTCTCAGATAGTATCTGCGGGTAAAGTTTCTACTTGGTTGACCGAAAATGGCTTTGGCAATGAAGCGCTAGAAGCCGATACTAGCGGAATCGAGTTGATTAAAGTCGAACCAGAATTCTTAATCCCGATCGCTACTGCTTTGTATGCTTACGGATTTAATTATCTGCAATGCCAAGGTGCCTATGATGAAGGTGCTGGAAAAAATTTAGTCAGTTTTTATCATTTGCTGAAGGTAAGTGATGATGCCGATAGTACTGAAGAAGTAAGAATCAAAGTCTACTTACCTCGGGATAATCCGCACATTGCCTCTGTTTACTGGATATGGAAAGGAGCGGATTGGCAAGAACGGGAAAGTTACGATATGTATGGCATCATTTATGACGGTCATCCTAATCTCAAGCGAATTTTAATGCCTGAAGATTGGATTGGTTGGCCATTACGCAAAGACTATATCTCTCCCGATTTTTACGAGTTACAAGACGCGTATTAAACGAAGGCAGTCCTAAAGGCGCATAAAGGCAGAGGGCAGAAGAGGGAAATTCAACAGAATAAGTACCTTGAATTTTACCTCTGACCTTTTAATTATTACTTATTACTTAATACTTAATGAATCTAACTTTCGCATCAACTATATGAATCTAACTTTCGCATCAACTATTCTGAGTGAAGAAGAAGCGGTTGAGATTCTTGAATCTGTGATTAAACAATCTCAGGCAGAAGATGTCTTTGTTAGTCTTAGTAGCCAAGAATCTGCTTTAAGTCGCTTTTCAGAAAATCAAATTAGTCAAAATATCCAAAAAAATAAGTTTGACCTAACTATAACTAGCTATTTTGGTAAGCGCAGTGCATCAGCTTCTACTACGGAATTAGATCCAGATACGATCGCGCAAACGCTGCGTCGATGTGAAGATTTAGCTCGTTTTGCCCCAGAAGATCCTGAATGGGTAGAATTACTCGCGCCTCAAACCTATGAAGCACGGCAACCAGCTTTTGACTTAGCCACAGCAGATCTGTCTCCCTTAGCCAGAGGGGAAATTGTACAACAAGTTTGTGCCCTCTCGGAAAAAGCAGGAATTGAGGGCTCAGGAACTTTTAGTACTAATGCCTCATTACAAGCGATCGCGAATTCCGCAGGTTTAAGGGGTTGCGATCGCACTACCCGGACTGATTTTAGTTTTACTGCCCGTCAAGATAATGGTTCGAGTTGGAGTCAAATAACAGCGTGGGGCGTGGAACAGTTACCGATTATCGAGACTACCGAACAGGTTATTAAAAAAGCGATCGCGTCTAGGAATCCTCAAGAAGTTAAACCAGGAGATTATACAGTTATTTTTGAGCCCTCAGCAATGGCGGGTTTATTACCTTGGGTGGTCTGGAATATGGATGCGCGGGCTGCAGATGAAGGACGTTCTTTTATGTCTCGTACCGATGATTCTGGTCAACCGATAGGCAATCGTGTAGGTGAGGAGCTATTTAGTCCCTTAGTTCAAATACAACGTAACCCCGCTCATTCTCTATTACAGTCAGGAAGATTTTTCGGTAATGGATTAGGGAATAGTTATCTAGAAGTGGTGCGAGATGGGATTCCTCAAACCCTATCCTATAACCGCTATTGGGCGCAGCAACAAGGTCAAGAGCCTAATGGTTCATTGTTTCCCATTGTGATGGGCGGTGGCGAACAAACTATCGATGATTTGATCGCTGAGACAGAAAGAGGAATTTTAGTTACGCGCGCTTGGTATGTTCGTTATGTCAATCCCCGAACTCTTGAAGTTACAGGGATGACGAGGGATGGAACATTTTGGATTGAAGAAGGGAAAATTGCCCATCCGATTAAAAATCTTCGTTTTAACCAAAGTTTACCTGCTATGTTGAAAAATCTTGAAGCAGTAGGTGTTACTAAGCGTTGTGGTGCAAGTGTTATCCCTGCTTGTAAGGTCAATAATTTTCACTTTAGTAGTATTACTGATAGTATCTAGGATAAATTATCAATATACTTTTGGCTATTGGCAACTAAGTAGTCACACAAAATTGTAGTCACACAAAATTAATTACACATTTTCAAAATAAGAATTTCTATTCTGTAAGGATTACAGAGGATAAGATTAGGTAATTAATTAGGCTTAGGTACTTATCCTATGGCAAAATCTGTATACTGGCGCATCATTGGCGGATCAAAACCTAAAACTATATTTTGCTATGTTGGTAATTGCCGTTAATCAGATGGTATTTCTTATTATTACTTTGCTTTGTATTTGTTAGTATGATCTATCTTTACAGTAAATTCTTTAAATTGATTAATTCTTCCCTTAAAGGTAAAGGATTATAGCCCAGAGAAAAGGCTTTACTGCTATCAAGAGATGTATCAGGCGATCGCGGAGCGATCATCATAATATCTGCTTGTTTTCCTGGCCGAATTAAATCTTGGGGGAACTGCATTAATTCAGCCAATAATAAACCAAATTCATAACGAGATATTCTCTCTTTTCCTCCTAGATGTAATATGCCCTTTACTTGCTTTTCTAGAGCAAGAAGTAATCCTTGAGCTGCAGTGGTGGCAGTAGCAGGAGTACGAAATTCATCGACAAATAATTTTAACTCTTGACCGGCTTTTAAACTATTAATAAATCCTTGGATGAAACTATTAGCTACAGGAGAAGTTAAACCAAACATTAATGGCATTCTACAAACTACTGTTGCCGGATAAACTGACAGCATTTTCTGCTCAGCTACTACTTTTTGTTCACCATAAATACAAATAGGACAAACGCGATCGCTTTCTTGATAAAAAGAATTTCGGCCATCAAATACTAAATCTGTAGAGGTAAAAGCACAAGGTATTTGATATTCGGCAGATAAGTGAGCAATATTTACGGATGCTGTAACATTAATTGCATAGGATTCTTGAGGATACTGTTGACAATAATTTGGCTTAGAAGCTGCCGCAGTATGAATTACAGCATGGGGTTTAATGCTAGCAAATAATTCTTTGAGTTGCTCATAGTTCCTCAGATCTACTTTAACTAAAGTAACCCCAGAAATATCCACGGCATGACGATAATAAGTACCAAAAACTTCCCATTTTGCTGATGCTTCTTGGCATAGATTCCAACCTAAAAAACCACTGGCACCAGTAACGAGAAGTCTCTTCATACTCAAAAAGTAAAGGCATTAATTATTAATTATCATCCTTCAAGAAATTCAATAATTTCTTTGTTTTTTAACTTACAACATTCTCCTGTTTCAGGATCACTTGATTCAGATAATACCGAAGCTACTAAAGAATTATTCCGTGAATGGGAAGATCGCAGTTGTTGGACTTCTTGTTCTAAAGATTCAATCCGATCTATCAAAGCTCTAATAACTGTAGCTTCCGAATCAGGCAAATTACCATGTTCTAAAGGATTAATCTTCACTCCAGAACGATGAACTACTCTACCAGGAATTCCCACAACTGTACAATCTGAAGGCACATTCCTGAGGACAACTGAACCAGCACCAATACGCACATTATCACCAATTTGCAAATTTCCTAAGACCTTTGCTCCCGCACCGACAACGACATTTTCCCCCAAAGTGGGATGACGTTTGCCTGTTTCTTTCCCTGTACCGCCTAAAGTTACTCCCTGATAAATCAGAGAGCGATCGCCAATGATCGCAGTTTCTCCAATTACGACTCCCATCCCATGATCGATAAATACGCCTTGACCAATTTGCGCTCCCGGGTGAATTTCGATTCCTGTGATAAAACGACTTATATGGGATATCAACCGAGGGATTAAAGGTATTCTTAGAAGAAATAACCAATGGGCAAAGCGATGCAATAATAAAGCTTGTAATCCTGGATAACAAAATAAAACTTCAAGCCAATTGCGGGCTGCTGGGTCACGGTCAAAGATGATACGGAAGTCGGCAACTAATGAAGATAACACTGGTTAAATTTCTGATTGATTTAGTCTCTAACCATTTTATCGTCCTATTGGTACTTTGAGATCTTAAACTCAAGTCGTATAAGCCGATCTTAGAAAAGAATGAATTTTAAATTATGAACTATGGGAAAATACCCATTCCTTGTTCCTTATCTTCCTACTGCTGTACAGAAAGACGATAACCTGATCGCTGATTAGGGGAAACTGAACCAACCCAGATTTGGTATTCCCCAGATCGCCATCGGGAATCTTGAACTATCGCATCGCGTTGATTATTTTTACCAAAACCACAACGGATATTATTTTTACCAGGACCTTTGACGATCAGAGTGGTATCACTACCCCGACTATTTACCTTTAAACTGAGTTGCGAAAATTCGCCTTTTAGGATCATTATGTGGTCTGGTTCAGGATCACCATAACCCATACAGGGATTGCCATAGCGATCGCGATTATTAATGGAGGCTAAAGAATAACCACCTCCTGTGCTTCCTGTGACCATAGCAGAAGTTTGGCTAGAATCAACTGCAAGCACAAAATGATCTTGATTCAGTCTTTGGGCTAGGGTAGCGATCGCAGGTATCAAGGTTAAACCTGTAATCAAAAACCAGTAAATAGGACTATAAAATTTCCTCATTGCCTTGCCTTATCTCTCTTAAATGCCTATATAAAATCACTAGTTATTTATAGAGAAATCTCGATAGATGTTCGGCGTGATTAATCTAAAATATAAAAAACTGCATCCGTGATTTTTCTTAATTCTAAAGTATTTGTTATCTGTAATATATGAAGAATTGATAGAGATTTCAGATCTTAAGTTGTCAGAAGAGATCTCGATAGCTCACTTGGGAAAGGTAAACCGATACTCTAGAATCAGAGAGCAATTCTTGAGAGCAAACTGCATAGGAACAGCGATTCTTCTAACTCAATTTAAGGCTCTACCACCAACTTAATGAAGGTGCTGATATCCTATGCTTGGCTTTAATAACTGCCAAAATGGCAACATTCTTCTATTTTCCTGATTTACATTACTTTTAAAACTTCAATATCTGAGGAAAATTTTATGAGCCATCCCTTTGATCTAGACTCTTCTGCTTTTGAAGCGCTCGATCTCGATTTTGAAGATCAGCTAACGGAAGAGCAGTCGGCACAAGTTGGCGGCGGTTTAACTATTGCTACTACTCAATCAGTAGGTGAGGAAGGTGGTTTTGACTACCCATCTGACCGTCCTTGGTACAATCCCTATCCTGAGCCCAAGCCATACCCGCCGATTGTCTGTGTAACCCATCCTTGTTTACCTTATCCAAATCCTGAGACTAAACCTTATCCAGATCCTGAGACTAAACCTTATCCCGGTCCTTATACTAAAGCTTATTGGGAAAATGGTTGACACGTCGTTGATTTGAAATCTCTTTTACGTCTTATGTAAATTGAAAAGTTCACATATCATTTTGCATGCCATAAGCTATATGCTATATGCTTTTTCTTGTGGCCGCCACTAAATCTAATAAACTTCGGATGAATATCTTAATTTTAGGCAATGCTTCAGATTCCCATGCTGCTCATCTCAAAGATGTTCTCACTCAAGCAGGCGCGACAGTAGATTATTTGGATACTCGCCTGTTTCCCACGCAGTTACGCATATCTTGGCAGCCTAATACTCAGATAGGATACTTGACGCTACCTGGAGGACGTCAGTTGAATCTCCCAGAAATCAAGAGTGTATTTTGGCGTAACTTCTCTGGCGTTTACATTCCACCCCTAAAGGACTCAGACCAACAACGGGTGGCGTTCAACGATTCCATGAGTACTCTAAGATCACTGATACGAGCTTGTCCCGCTCGCTGGATTAATTCCTGGCAGGCATACCAGTTTCACAAAGAAAAACCCCTACAACTCAGTAAAGTCAAACAAATAGGAGTCCCGATTCCCGAAACTTTAATCAGTAATAGTCCTGAGCAAGTGAGAGAGTTTGTCCAAGTCCACGAAAAGGTGATTTTTAAGCCAGTTTACGGCGGCGCTCATACTCAGTTTATTACAGAGAATCATCTAGAACCGCAACGATTGAGTAGAGTATTAAGTATTTCTCCAGTAACAATACAAGAATATATTCAGGGGACTAACATCCGTACCTATGTCATTAACGGGTCGGTCTACTCTGCTGAAATTCGCAGTACTGCTTTGGATTTTCGGGAAGATCGAGAAGCTGAGTTACGATTGGTAGAATTGCCAGACTCAGTACGACAACAATGTTTGGCGATCGCCAAAGCCTTGATGCTAGAGTGGACGGCTATTGATTGGCGTTTGCAACCAACTGGTGAATATATATTTTTAGAAGCAAATCCCAGTCCAATGTTTCTGCATTTCGAGCGTCAGACTGGTTTTCCGCTGACACAAAAATTAGTAAATCTTTTGATGGCTTGAGCTCATGGGCATTTTAGAAGTGCAAACTAGCGAAAGTTTCGGTGATTAATTTTGCGGTTGTTGAAATTTATAAATATCTTTGATTACCTGAACCCAACCATCAGCCACAGAAGCTAATATGCGATCGCCTTTTTCTGGAGTCGCCGCCGTAGGATCTCCCATAACTCCAGTTTTACTTAATTCTCTGGTTAACCAAGCAAAGGGTAATTTGCCTTCCATGCTTAAAAGACTGTCCTGTGGTAATTGGGAAGGATATTCTGTCACTGCTTGGGCCATCTTAACTTGCTCTGGCAGCAAGGCAAGCATAATACTAGTTTCCGCATCTCCAGCATGAATTCCATAGGCTAATTCTTGAGAAGTTAGTAATTCCCCAGCAATATGGGGAACGCGCCACGTAAATAGGGGAAATACCGCAAAATCAGAATGTTCTTGATGGAGATCTCTAGCAGCAATTTCCATAATTTGCGGTTGTCCGCCATGGGAATTCATCAAGACTAATTTGCGGAAACCAGCTTGATAAATGCTAGTGGCCATTTCTTTGATCACAGATAAAAGAGTCTCGGCTTTGAGGGTAATAGTTCCAGGAAATCCCGCATGTTCATTGGATTTGCCATAGTATAAACAAGGTAAGGCATAGGCTGGGATGTTTGGCTCCAATTGACTTAAGGCTTTCCCTAAGACTCCTAAGCTAATTGCTGAGTCAACAGCGATGGGTAAGTGAGGGCCATGTTGTTCAATAGCGCCAATGGGTTGAATGATCACAATGTTCTCTTTATCTGGCATAGCCTTAATTTCTGTCCAAGTCAGATAAGGAAAGTAGCGTTCTGGGGGAATAAAACCGTGCATCATAATAAAACCCTGAATTTAAATAAATAGCTTTCAGCTCTTTTTTATTGAGTTTTAAGGTAAAAACTATTATTAATTTACATGGATTATGAATTTACGAGCCAAAATAGGACAAATGATCGTCGTCCGCGCTTCGGGTTATTTATTCGATCATCAAAGACGTTACCCTGCTTGGGAAGCTGATAATCAAACCTTGCAAAGATGGCTCACAGAATTGAATCTTGGTGGTGTGATCTTACTCGGAGGTAGTGCCATTGAAGTTAAATCGCGATCGCAGCAACTCCAGTCTTGGGCGCAAATCCCCCTCCTGATCGCAGCAGATATTGAAGAAGGTGTAGGTCAAAGATTTTCTGGCGCGACTTGGTTGGCACCGCCAATGGCTTTATCAGCGATCGCATACAAAAATCTGGACTTAGCAGTTGAATATGCCCAGCAAATGGGTGCGATTACCGCTCAGGAAGCGATCGCAATAGGGATTAATTGGTTACTGGCTCCTGTGGTGGATGTGAATAATAATCCTAATAATCCAGTGATTAATATTCGGGCTTTTGGGGAAGATTCTGAGATAGTTAGTGAGTTGACAAAGGCTTTTATTGAAGGTGCCAAGCCCTACGCTATTTTAACTACTGCCAAACATTTTCCTGGACATGGTGACACAGCGACAGATTCCCATCTCGATTTACCGAATATTCCCCATGACAATGCCCGATTAACCAGAGTTGAATTACCACCGTTTATAAATGCGATCGCGGCTGGGGTTGATAGTGTGATGAGCGCCCATCTTACCATACCTGTTTGGGACAAAGAATATCCCGCGACTCTCTCGCATAAAATTTTGACAGGGAAACTGCGAGAGGAGTTGGGTTTTGAGGGTTTGATTGTCACAGATGCTCTTATTATGGGGGGAGTTACCAAGTATGCAACTGCTGAAGAAATGGCGGTTTTAGCAGTAAACGCTGGAGCGGATATCTTACTAATGCCTGAAGATCCTGAAATCGCGATCGAGTCTGTCTATCAAGCTGTGACATCGGGAAAAATTACGGAAGAGAGAATCGAGCAATCTTTACAACGCATTGAGAAGACTAAGTTGGGCTTAGTTTCTGAGACGATTGGAGAAGAAGATAAGGGAGATGGGTTTAATTTTCAATCTACAATTGAACTCTTAGCTCAACGTAATAGCATTAAAATAGCTCAAGATATTGTACGGGATTCGACACAAACAGGAGGAAAATTGCCCCTGAGCGTTCATAATGACCAAGCAAAGCGTAATTTACTAGTAGTCGATGACGTTATCAATTGCAGTTTTCTCGATCTTGCCGCACCAGCGATCGCGATTCCCCAAAAGCTGGGCTATCAAAGACAAGTGCTAGATCAAAATAGTCTGGGGCAAATTAATAATGATTCTCGTCAAACTCTGCTGCAGGTTTTTATTCGGGGAAATCCTTTTCGAGGGACAGCAGGTTTAACCGCAAACGCGATCGCCCAATACCAATTGCTTTTCAATAAGGGAAATTTAGACGGATTAATTATCTATGGAAGTCCCTATGTTAAAGATTGGTTTCTTTCTCAAATAATGAATGATTTACCTTGGGTATTTGTTTATGGACAAATGAATTTAGCGCAAGAGATTGCCTTGAAAACTCTGTTTAATCTGGATATTGATCAAGAATTACCTTCAAATATCACCAATGATTTTGGGTTTTAGGATTAATGATTATAAATTCTCAATTGTTTGGTTAGCAAAACGTTTTGCGATCGCAGGAGCAAAAACTAAAGTACTAGTAAAACCAGTAAAAAGATATAGTCCCCTCAGAGATTCTACTGCGCCAACATCAGCAATTCCGCGATCGCTAAAAGCTACTAAGCAATGATGACAAGTTCCAGGAATCTCGCTAATTTTCGGTAAGATAGGAGCTATTTGGTGACGGATTTGAGATTCGGCAAGGGCTAAATCAAAGTTGGTTTTTGGCTCAGTTGCGATCGCGCTTATTTGCCCTATACAGAGACTGCGATCGCGAAATTGAACTACACCAGGGTCCAGAATAGACTTAACTATTGTGGGTTCTGGTTGCTCCCAAGCTGAACGAGATTCTAAATCACTGGCAGTAGCTTCAAGAGCAAATCTTTGTTGCACCGCAGGCATAACTATAGTCTTTAACTCAAAATCTACAGGAGCAGTTTTAATTAATTGAGCATGGGTAAAATAGGTTTTCACAGAGATTCCCCTACCTTGCAACAAAGAACGAGTTAAACCTCCAGCAGCAACTACAGTATTGGCAGATTGATAGGTATTTTGTTTGGTGATTACGCCCTGAATCGTATCTCCCTGGCGGATTAAATCAATAACTGATTCGTATTTAATAACTCCTCCATGACGCCTAAAGGCAACTTGATATGCTTGAGTTGTTTTTTGAGGATCAATCTGACCATGAGGTAAGCGTAAGGCACCCGCGATCGCATCTGGATTCAGTAACGGTTCTAATTCACAAGCCTGTTTAATATCTAATAATTGCGGTGTAATGGCAAAGCGATCGTAATCTTGGGCAATCTCCTGGGGGTTATCTTCTTGATTAATAGTTAGCAGTAAATCTAATTCTCGAAATTCTGTATCACCATCTAATTCTTCGCTGAGGTGACGATGTAACTCAATGCCTTCTGCTCCTAATTGACGAGTTTCATCTGTGGTTCCTGACCAATAAGCTAAACCACCATAGCTATAAAGAGTCGCGTTATTGGCGATCGCGTCTTTTTCTAATAACAGAACTGAAAACTTTTTTTTACTGAGTTCATAGGCTAGAGCTGAACCAGTGATTCCCCCACCAATTATGATCCAATCGTAATTTTTCACTATTTCCAGTTTTTTGTCTGATATGTGTTGCTGATGTACTTAATTTTAAGGGGTAGTAGAGCGAAAAGAGATATTTCTTGCAAAATAAATCACTTCAAACTTGGCGCATAGAAACTTAGTGATCGCCTTAACTAATAGTCAGCGTAAAATTATTCCCAGTACAGCTAAATTTCAGTGGACACCTCAATGGCTCCAATGTCTGGTTCACTATCTCGGTTATTACCAAAAATATCATCTGTTGGGGAATAGATTGGATTAGCTGTGTCAATAACTGCACTACCAGGTGCTGGTGTGCCGTAAAGAGTAACTAGACGCTCAAAGGCTTCCCGAATCGTGGTGGATTTATCCTTAAATGCATTTCCATCCCAGTGCGGAACCACCAAATCTACCTGACTACCCAGTAGAGGATCGTCCACAATTCGGTTCACATCATCCGTCGAGGTGATGAATTGTACAATATCAGGAGGTATAGGACTGCTGCCATTCCAGAATAGGTTGTTATCCAAACTGACAGCAGTATTCTGGCCAACTGGGGCTTCAGCAAAATCAACATCGAGGAAGGCTTCGGTACCCATAGTGCCTGTAGGATCAGACCAGATGTTGTTATAGAACTGAATGTTCTCATTAGCTGAATTAGAGCCTAAAGCAATCAGGCGCATAGCAAAAGAAAGAGATGGCAGATCGCCGACGATGGTATTGTGACGAAAGACAATCTCACGACCACCTTGAACGGTGAAATCTGACCTCATGAGGTTAGCAGCATTGCCTAGCATGAGATTATTTTCAACGAGAATATCGGATGCCTCGAAATTGATTGTGCCATCTTCCCCCAATCGCAGGAAGCTCTGTCCTATACTGCCTTCCCAATTGAGAAATACATTGCGACGTACTTGGACTTTTTGAGACCCGAGGATTCCATCATCACTACCGTTGCTGTCTTTAATAACAATAAAGCTGCTGGTGTCATTGTTGTTGATTCGTCCACTACTGCCGAAGTCATTGAAGAAGATATTATCCTGGACAACAACGTTTTCAACACTATTGATATCAATATGTTCATCAGAGCCCTGCTGATTAAAGAACATGTTCCCCTCAATCCTAATCTCGCGAGCCCCGTTGCCGACCTTGAGAATATCGTTGTTGAAGCTATCGTGCAGAATATTGTTGCGGAGGGTAATGCGACGGGTGATGTTAGGCGGCTCGGCAGTTTGGATTTGAACGACCAGTGGGGAAGCCCCGGAGCCACTATGAGCAATATCGAAACCTTCAAGGGTGATTCCTTCAGCATTGAAGATGGTGAACACGGTTTCATTGGCTCGCATGACAGCCTGATAAGGGATCTCAGACCTCACGGTTACACCTTGAGTAAAACGACCTCGAATCCGTACTCGTCCAACATAAGTACCAGGGCGGACGAGGATTGTACTGTTATCAGGCACATTATCCAGAGCCTTAGTGATAGTTGCCCATGGATTGTTGAGGGAGCCATCTCCTGTGTTATCACTGCCATCATTGGCAACGTAGAAGGTATTAATCATATAATTTTGCGTCTCTGACATCCAGAAGGTTTGGATCGAGAATATCATTTCAGTTGTAGCGCACAGCAACCAAAGCACGATAATCTACAATCCAATATTCAGCAACGTCAATTTAAAAAATCATGCATTTCGATATTGTTACTCTGTTTCCTGACTTTTTTACTTCTCCTTTCCAATCAGGTTTACTTGGTAAAGCTTTAACTAATCAAATTGCCACTGTCAATTTAATTAATCCTCGGAATTTTACTACAGATAAACATCATCGAGTTGATGATGAACCCTATGGTGGAGGAGTGGGGATGCTACTCAAACCAGAGCCGATTTTTGCTGCGGTGGAATCTTTAGCGATCGCCGAAAGACGAGAAGTGATCTTAATGACTCCCCAAGGACAACCTTTAAAACAATCCTTATTACAGGAATTGGCGAGCAATTACGAGCAACTAGTCATCATTTGTGGCCATTATGAAGGAGTAGATGAAAGAGTCAGAGAACATTTAGTAACGAAAGAAATATCTTTAGGCGATTTTGTTTTAACCTGTGGGGAAATACCTGCTTTAACTTTAATTAATGGCGTAGTGCGATTATTACCTGGAACTGTTGGAAAAGTAGAATCTTTAAAAAAAGAGAGTTTTGAAACTAACTTATTAGATTATCCTCAATATACAAGACCAGCTAAATTTCGAGATTGGGAAGTTCCTGAAATATTACGTTCGGGGAATCATCAGTTAATCGCCCAATGGCGACGACAAAAACAACTGGAAAGAACTCGCGATCGCCGTCCCGATCTCTTGGAGCAAAACTCGCTGGGCGATCAACAGCTATAAGCTATCAAATCTAAGCTCTAAGCTTGACAATTAGTAAACTTGTATTATCTAAAAGCTTTTTGTCAAACAAACAAATATAGACGTAGTAACTAACATTATAGGATTGGGCATAATAGCAATATTAGGGGCAACTGTCCGGCGCTGTTGCGCATAAATAATGAGCCATAAGCAATCAGTCTTTCAATCAATAAAAACTAATAATTAAGATGACTTTATCAACTAAACCAATTACAATCAAGGAGGAAAAAATTCATGAGTAATTGGGAAATTATTGGTTTCAACATCCTACTAATAGATGAGGATCGAGACAATTATGTTTTGATAGAAGATTTACTAGCGAAGATCGAAGCCATCCAATTTAATCTTAACTGGGTCAGAGAAGAAGAAACTGCCCTAGCAGAATTAGGAAATAATGATTACGATATTTGTTTGTGCGATTATAAACTGGAAAAAGCTCTAGAAATTAGTCTCATCGGTAATGCGATCGCTAGAGGATGTAAAATCCCTATTATTTTGTTAACTGAACAAGAAGCGCCGGATACTTACCTTGAGGTGATTAAAGCTGGTGCCGCAGATTATCTTGTCAAAAGAGAAATCAATTCTTCTTTGCTCAAACGTTCTCTTCTCAATACAATTGAAAGAAATCAAGCAATGAAAGCATTGCAGGAAAGTGAAGAAAGATATGCCCTAGCTTTGGATGGCGCTAATGATGGTTTATGGGATTGGAATATCAAAACTAATGAAATTTATTGTTCAGAACGTTGGCATAGTATTTTGGGCTTAACTGATGATTTGATCAATAATTATAATGATTGGACAGATCGGATTCATCCAGAAGATCAAGGGAGATTTTATGCTCAGTTAGAGTCCCATTTTCAGGGAACTTCTTCCCATTTTCAATGTCAATATCGCATTAGCCATCAAGATGGAACTTTTCGCTGGGTATTAACTCGCGGTTTAGCCGTCAGAGATCAGCAAAATCAAGTTTATCGGATGGCGGGCTCTTTAACAGATCTTAGTAGTAATAAAACTAATTTTGATCAACTAACAAATTTAGTAAACAGGAATTTTTTATTAGAACAACTAAATATAATTTTAGAGCGCTCAAAACATCAAGCAAATTATTTATCAGGAGTTATTTATTGTGGATGCGATCGCTTTAAAATAATTAATGATAGCTTAGGTCATGTAGTAGGAGATAAGTTACTAATTGCCATCGCTCGGAAACTAGAATCTTGTATCCGTGGTGGAGATCTACTGGCAAAATTAAGTGGCGATCAATTTGCTATTTTGTTAGAAAATCTGGCCGATAAATCTGATGCGCTGAAAGTTACCCAGAGAATTGAACAAGAATTAACCAAACCTTTTATCATTCTCAACCATACTATTTATATTTCTGCTAGTTTTGGTATTGCCTATAATTCTCATAATCTAAATTCGGAACAATTACTGCAAAATGCTCATACAGCAATGCATCGAGCCAAAACTTTAGGCAAAGCTCGTTACGCAATCTTCGATCGCACCATGTCCGAACAAGCCAAAGCCAGATTAAGTTTAGAAACCGAGCTGCGGATTGCGATCGAACAAAATCAATTTCAACTGCATTATCAACCTATAATTTCCTTAGAAAATGATAAAATCGCCGGTTTTGAAGCTTTAGTTCGCTGGTATCATCCTACAAAAGGATTAATTTCTCCGGCCAAATTTATTCCCATCGCCGAAGAAACAGAACTAATTATACCTCTGAGTAACTGGATCTTAGAAGAAGCCTGTCGTCAAATGTATGTTTGGCAACAAGATTGTACCTTTGATAAGTCTTTGACGATGAGTGTCAACTTATCTCGCAAACAACTTTCTCAAGCGAAATTAGTCAATACCATTGATTCGATTATTCAAACCACTAAAATTTCCCCTCATAATCTCAAATTAGAAGTAACAGAAACAGCTTTGATGAATAGTGATGAAGCTTCAGCAACTAAACTCCTATTTCAATTGAAAGAATTAGGACTATGCTTATCTCTTGATGATTTTGGCACTGGCTATTCATCCTTAAGTTGTTTACATCAATTTCCCATTGATATCCTCAAAATAGATCGTTCTTTTGTTAATCTGATTGGCACAGAAAAAAAATATCTTGATATTGTCCGCGCAATTATTAATATTGGTCATAGTCTCAACCTGGAAATAATTGCTGAAGGAGTCGAAACTGCAGCACAATTAACAGCATTAAAACAACTACAATGTTATGCTGCCCAAGGATACTTTTTTTATAAACCTCTAGAAGCGCAATCTATACAGAAACTATTTTATACTGACCTTAATGAATAAATCAGCAGTTAGACTAGGGATTGGCGAATCTGTCGGTAGTGGCAAAACGGCATTATTAAAATGCCTAATTCCCTGATTAACCAAAGAAGGATTGGAAGTAGCCATCATTACTAACGATCTTTTGATATTCTTGATAAACTAGACTGTTTTAGAATACGACAAGTAATACTTAAAAGAAATATCTATAATTATTATCTAAATCTTAAATCTCATACGAAATTTTAATGCTGACCTATCCAGAAAAATCTGCCAGTCTTGAAAAGGCGGCCCAAGAAGAACTTAAAAAACAAGAGCGAATGCGTGATGTTTTTTTATTGTTACAGCAATTAGTGGAACGAGAAGAAATTACTCTGAAGTTAATTGTTGACTGTCTTTATGATGTTGGAACAGTCAATATTATTAATAAAAAATATCAGAATAAACCAATGAATCGTTTCTTAAAAGCGATCGCACGCACATCCAAACCTATATTAAGAGCTGTAGCTTTACGTTGGTTAAAAAAGAAGTTACCTGTATTGTTAACTGATTGGCTAGAACAAAAAGTATCTTTTAAAGATGACTGAAATGGTCATTAGTTAAATACTTGTGTCCAATAAATTACCTAGTAGGTGCAGAGAACAAGAAGGATTAGGGAGAGGAAGATTATTAAGAAAAGTACATAAAGATATATCAATTTTTTATAATTAGTTTTAAAGAATTTTATATTTCCTCCTAGATCAGGAAGTGTTTTTCTTCCTCTTTGCTACAATTACCTTAAGTTTCTATATAGCAATACAATAGCTAACAATAGTTAAACTAGTGCCATTGCGCGAAAAATAAGTAACAAACTCAGTAATATGTGATGTGTATTGATTTGTAAAGTTTTTTGATTATTACTAACTGCTAGCTTATTTAAGCCCACATCCGCTAGTTGAACTTTTCAATTTGTATTGACGAACGAGTTTGACACCAACGAATCTAATTTTGGAGGACTAAATTATGAAAGGTGGAATGGTTTGGCATCCTGAGGAAGGAGATCAAAAAGTTAATCAATATCTTGATAATACTAATCACGCACCCTATGCAGTAATTTTCGGACTATTATTAATTGCAATCTGTGCCTTTACTGGATTAATTTTAATGGGTACTTTTTAGTTTTTTTTAAATAAATAAACCAAAATTCAGTAGTAAAATCAATGCCAACACTACTGAATTTTTTTGTTAGTTATTAAACTAACCTAACTAAACCAACCTTGGCAAAATAATCCCCCCATTCCGGCACTGCTTTTACAGCGGGGGTTCTCTGACCTCAAAATTTTCATCTTTAATAACTGGTGATTTTATCAAGTAACTTTTGCAAGTCAGAGTAATGAGCTCCTTGCCAGTAAACTTGTTGACATCTTTGGCAAAGATAGAACTCTCTATAATACCGTCGCGTTTTAGTAGGTAAGCGAGCAGACACCTCATCATAATCAACTGAGACTAGTTTTCCATTACATCGCAAACAGCGTTGAAAAGGTTGAATTTTTTCCCAGAGAGCATAGCGCTGTAAGACTTCTCGGCTCTGTTGAATCGGATTGATCGCCCTAACCCAATAGCCATAGGTTACGATCTTCCGCTTGAGCAATCCACGATCTCTGGTGAGCAAAATTCGCTCCTCAGAATCAGAGATTATGGCTAGTTCTTCGTCATCACAATCATTACGATACCAAGCATCAAAGCCTAAAAGTCGCAGATAAGCGGCTAACTTGCCTAAGTGAACATCCAAGACAAAACGAGTCAGCGACCAATGGGGACGGAGTAATTGGAGTGAACCTAGGGGCAAACTGGTAAAGTGAGGATAGACGCTAAAGCGATCTCCATCTTGAAGGTAATAGGAAAAATCAACTGAGTGAGCATTAGCAAGAATTAATTCAACTTCTGGGTGAGGAACACCTAAAGCTTCTATGGTGTCTTTAATAGAGGGATTACCTCGAACAAGATGAGTAAACTTTTGCTGTTTTTTAGATGAAGGCAGAAAATCATTGAGTGAACCGTAAAACCGAAAATAAGCGTAGTTTTGCCTCATAAACCCCGTCTAGTTTGAAAACTATAGTTTTAGTAGTTGCTTAGGAAAAGATTAAAGGTGAAGGGTTTGACCAGAAATTCTTCGTTAAGACCATAAATAAAAAGCTTAGTTTTAAGCATTATTTATAGATTTTATTTTAACAGGAGAGAGCTATACACTATAGTAGTTCTCATACTGGTGAAGCACAAAACCTCTAGAGCGTCGATTCAGCATTTATAAATTACTAGTTAGGTGAGAGGCAGAAGATTCAAATTACCAAACATAGGCTAAGATTATTATTTTGTCGTAATAAAGTTGCACATTACGTATAATTTGTACTAGATTCTTAACAAAGTTTTTTATTAATCCTGTTAAATGCTAAATCTCAATTCACCAAATAAATCTGTCTTCGCTTGACTGATGGAGGTTATTTGCTGAGTAAAATAGATTCATAAAGTAAACTCTTGGGGGCGTAAGGTTAAGGATTAGGTGTCAATTTTTATCGTTAGATCAACCGATCTTCCCCTAATATTAAGATACCTTATCTACAAACTAATCCATTCGCGATCAGACTTTTCCCCATATTACCCAAGAAGATGGGCAAAAATTCCGAGAAATCATCTAGTAGTCTATCAATCTAATTATGAAAAGCAAGACAATCATCGGGTCTCCGTGTCAATCTCAACCTATCAAAATCATCGTAAAGGACTACTAGTACAATTTAATTTATCTTGGTCATTATTTTAGCTCTGTTTATTTTGTATCAGAACCGTCATCAAAACCTGTAATTCTTAAAATCTTGAACTTATTAGAAAACACAAAATATATCAATAAACTTAATATTATTTTTTTTATTTTAATTGGTAAAAGATCAAAAATAATAAAATATGATTTTCTACTTTAACCGAATTAACTTAAGTGGATTTATTAGTAGTAATCAATAACCATACCATAATCATTATTCATAGTTATAATTGACCCAACTTACAATTTTTAGGACTTATTTATTTAATGGTTTAAATATAAATGCACAAAAAAAACTATAAGATTTTAAATCGTTTTGAAGCAGTATTTTCCATAGGTGCCTTGATTCATTTCGCCAGTGGAATTCTACCTGTAGTACTTACCCAAGGTGCTAGTGAAGGTGATGGAGTTGATATGGCTTCATTTAACCTTTCTCTGATATCAAAGATATCCCTTCTAATTTATTTTTGTGCTTTTCTACTATTAGTACTGCGCTGGAAAAAAGTTATTAATGTTGCAACTGAAGGCAAATTTATTTGGTTATATGTAATTTTTGTATTTATTTCTTTTTTCTGGTCAGAAGCACCTGATAAAACTTTTAGATATGGTATCTACGGTATCGGTTCGACCATTACGGGACTTTATTTTGCAACCAGATATAGTCTCAAAGAACAGCTAAATATTCTAGCTTGGACATCTGCTACGATTGTTATTTTGAGCATAGTATTTGCTATTGTCTTACCACAATATGGCTTAATGGGATCAATTCATGAAGGTGCATTCCGGGGTATTTTTACCCACAAAAATCAGTTTGGAATGATTATTGTATTGACCGCTGTGATTTTTTTCCTCAAAGCTATTGATGGACAACCCAGAAGTTGGATTTTTTGGTTATTGTTAGGAACTTCTATGACCTTAACTGTATTATGCAGATCCACTACTTCTCTAGCTAATCTGCTCTTGATGCTAATTTTATGTATTGCTTATCGCGTCTTCCGTTGGCGCTATGAAATTTTAGTCTCTACTGTTTTAGCAGTTCTAATTATCGGAATTGGGGGTTTACTGTTCTTTTTTAATTTCATCGGCACTGATGCTTTTTTTGAAGCGATTGGAAAAGATCCTACTTTATCTAGTCGTACTGAAATTTGGAGCAAAGTTTGGGAGGCAATTCAGCTTAAACCTCTGATAGGTTATGGTTCAGCAGCATTCTGGGATGGCTTAACAGGGCCTTCTAAATATGTAGAATTAGCAGTAAGGGCTAAAGTTGCCTATGCCCATAATGGTTTTTTAGATATTCTTTTGGGCACAGGTTTTATTGGCCTTAGTTTATTCTTAATTAGTTATTTGTTTACTGCAATCAAGTCTTTATTTTTATTGCGCACAAGTAATACAGTTGAAAGTTTTTGGCCTTTACTGTTCTTAACTTATATAATCCTTACTAATGTTTCAGAAGGAACTTTAGCGGCCCTAGATAATATATTTTGGTTGCTTTATGCCACCGTCACTTTCTCTTTGATAGCTGCCCAGAAAAATCAGTATCTAGATAATGATTTTGAACTCAAAAAAATTCAATATTAATTACATGTCAAGTAGCTGATTTCTAATCATCTTGTCATTACTATCATCATTTGAGGGCTCGTATTGTTATATATATTTTGAATTCTTTTTGTATTTATTATTAGCATTCTTTCTTTTAAGTGGATAAACAAGAACTAGGAATTTGAGGAAACTATTGTCATGAGAATAAGTTTGCGTATCGGGTAATTAAATCGATTTTGTCAAAGCTAATCATAAATAATAAATCTTAAAGAGTTTTTGGTCGATAATTCCAGTATTTTGCAGGAATCGATATTCCTTGTAATTTTAAATTTTGTAGTCGGTACAAATAGGCAGAACCAGTCATACCGAATCCGCATCTCAAAACCCCTTTTTCTTTGTTCCTGATAAAATCCTTCTGTCCTCTGTCTTGTCTAATTTTTAAGTGGGGTATCTAAATCGGATTCGGTATTACTAAAACATATTATTTTTAATCTCTCGATAATTAGCTACCGACTCGACTATTGCTATACCAATAAAATTACTTAAAAGCGCGGATCTTCCATAACTCATGAAAGGTAAAGGAATACCTGTAATCGGTGCCAGCCCAATAGTCATACTAATATTGGTAATAACTTGAAAGGCAATAATTGCTAAGAAGCCAATCGCAAGTAAAGAACCAAAATTATCTGTTGCCTGATTCGCAACCCAGACCAAGCGCCAACAAATCAACCAAAAAACTACTAGTAAGAGAATACTACCCACAAAGCCCCATTCTTCCCCAACTGCCGAAAAAATAAAATCGGTATGTTGTTCGGGAATAAAATTAAGTTGGGTTTGTGTACCTTGATATAAACCTGTACCCCAAAATTTCCCCGAACCGATCGCGATTCGAGACTGTATCAGATGATATCCGCCTCCTAAAGGATCTTTTTCGGGATCAAGAAACAAAATGATCCGAGCTTTCTGATAATCCTTCAATAAACTCCAGAAAACATTGCCTAGCTCCACGGCACCACAGTTAATTACGATCGCGCTTAAGGCTCCAACTATCTTTACGGGAATAGTTAACCAAGCAACACCTGTAATCGCCAAGATCCAGAATAACCAACCAGGAAGGTGTAAATGATAGAGAATCGCCGAAACTACTGGAGAAACTATTAAAATAAGCCAACCAGGATTCACTTTCGCCCAATAGAGCATTGCTATCACAATTACCCCAAATACTAGGGAGGTTCCTAAATCTGGCTGCAAAAATACTAATGCCCAAGGAATAGCGGTAATTGCTAAAGTACGTAGTAGATTCAGGAAGTTAGGCCGTTTTTTATGCCGTAATAAGGCAGCTAAAGTAATAACCAGCCCAATTTTGGCAAATTCTGAGGGTTGAACATTAAATCCTGCTACCGAAATCCAACGTTGTGCCCCTTTAGCCGTTACCCCTGCTACCATGACAGCCACTAAAGATATGTTAGTTAAAACATAGATTAGCCAATACCATTGTAATAAAGAACGGTAATTAAGACGCGAGATCGCGATCGCGATTCCTAATCCTAAACAACCAATAGATAGATGCTGATAAGCATGATTTAATTCTTCAACTCGTTCGATACTATAGATAGTTAAGCCTCCAAAACCAGTTAATCCTACGACTAAAAATAGCAATAGCCAATCGATTTGTCTCCAGGGAGCGATCAAAGAAAACAAAGCTTGTCCTAGATAACAAAAAGGAGAATTATGGAATTTAGATTTCTTTGACATAATTGAAAACTAGAAATTAAGAAGTGCGCACCGCTGGGGATTGGGGATTATACTCGTTCCTTTAATTGACGATTCAAGACTTTTACATCATAGTCGAAGAATTTTGAATTTTGAACGTAGGTAATGATAGTTAAATCATGATCTATGGCTTGAGAAATTAACATTCGAATAAAAAATTATCACTAATTTTAATCTGACTAATTCAATTTATTCCAATAATTTTGACGGCTATCCACTTAAGGCGGGACAAAAAGAGAAATTAGTTCGCGAAGATTATGACTTTGTTGGCAAAAGCAATCTATTTGTTTGCAAATACGATCTATAGAAAACTGTTGCGATATGTCACTTCATCCTCAATCCCCAAATCAGATTCCCCCCGATACTTTTCGTGTCGCTGTTGCTGCTTTTCCTAAGGGAAATATCTACATTCGGATGCGCGACGAATTGGGCACAATTGATACAGACGAAGCTTTTGCTCCTTTATTTCCCGTGCCAGGAAAGCCTGCTTTAGCGCCAGCTTGCAAGCGCCTTAATTACCATCATGTAGTTTGTTGAAGGATTGACTGATAGACAGGCAGCCGACTACCTACGAATTGTATTGCTTTTATATCTTCTTTAATATACCTTAATAATGATTTGAAATTTAAAAGGTCAATGAATAATATATTAAAGTAGTTATTAACTATGTCTCAATTAGAAAGTTGTATAATTACTCCTAGTTATAAGGCGGATTTTGCAAGATGTCGTCTCTTAGCAGAGAGTATTGATCAATTTGCTTGTTCTAGGATAAACCACTATTTAATAGTCGATCAAAAAGATTTTAAGTTATTTCAACAGTTATCAACTCCTAATAGAACAGTAATTACAGTTGAGTCTATTTTGCCATGGTGGATTCAAAAAATTCCCTTGATGAAAAATGGTTGGTTTAGCTTAAAAACTCTACCTATTCGTAATTGGTTGCTTCAGCAAATCGTTAAATTAGAAATTGCCAACCATATTCGAGAAGATATTATGATCTTTGTTGACTCTGATGTCGCTTTTGTAAGACCTTTTGAGCATCATCAATTTATTAGCCAAGATGGGAAAGTAAGACTATTTAAAGAGAGTATTCCTTTAAGCCAATGGGATTTTAAAATTGAGTATCAATGGTACGATAACGCATCATCCTTGTTAAATTTACCCCAGTTTTCCGAATTTAGCGATCAAAATCCTGTACTAAATTACGTAGGTAACTGCATTAGCTGGAAACGAGAAAATGTCTTGAAATTACATCAACATATTGAAAAAGTTACGCATAAATTTTGGATTAAAGCGATTACTAGTTATTGGAATTTATCTGAATATACTTTGTACGGCACTTTCGTGGATCAAGTATTAAAAGAAAACTCCGATCACTATTATGATTCCCAGCTTTTAACTCATGATTATTGGCTGAGAATGCCTCTAAGTGGCGAAAACTTACAGCAGTTTTTTGATAGTATACCTCCTGAATGTATTGCAATAATGATTACCTCTAAATCAAAAACACCTGTAGACTCTTACTCAAATTTAGTTAAACAAATTAAGTCAAAAATGAGTTGAGTTGGCGAGATTTCCCCTTAACTGATTATCTAAGTATTGAATTGGACTTTGGACAAACAGCAAAATGATTCGCGAGTGCCAATCGCGAATGTTTTCTCAATGGGAAATAGAGAAGAAATACTCAATTCCACTGGGGATCTTGCTGTGGTGTTGGCAGCAATCGCATCGACCAAATCCATTACTGTATCTCGTCTGTAGTTAAAAATTTGATACAACTTGTTTCGAAATTGTAACGCGAAGCTAGTCCTTTAGGGCAGCGGTATCCTTTAGGAAATCCTTTAGGGCTCGAACTCTTGTCGTGATTGATTATAGTTGTTTTGGGAGATTGTTTATGAGTCCATTGAAATCAGCGTGGAGAAACTGCGATCAATCTTCTTATTTCTCTTATCCCATCAAGATTGGACTTGGTTCCCGAACGCTCATTACGGATTTTTTTTGTCCAAAGTCCAATAAAAGAAATTCATGATACTAACTAATAATCAAAGAACAAACACAAAATTACTATCCTGTCTCATTATTGGTGGGGGGATTTCTGGGTTAATTATCGCGACACAACTAAAGCGGCATGGTATTAAGGCAACTATCCTCGATAAAGGAAGAGGCATTGGCGGGCGTTTGGCAACCCGACGCATCAGACATTCATCAGATATTGAAGGTATCTTTGATTATGGAGCGCAACATTTCACCGTAAGTAATCTTCAATTTCAAGCCTGGGTAGACGAATGGATCAAACAAGGCATAGTCAAAGAATGGGCTCAAGGTTTTCCCACAACAGATGGAACTATTGAGGATTATAACCAAACTTACTATCGAGGTATCAAAAGTAATCGTAGTATTGCCAAGCATCTCGCGAAAGACTTAGATATTCATACCAGCACAAAAATCATTGACTTAAAATGGCAAGAAAACTCTAAATGGCTCATTCAAGCAGAAAATGGAGCTAATTTTGCAGGAGATATTCTGATCATCACTGCTCCTGTACCTCAGTCATTAGCTCTTTTTGATAATTCTGAGATTACTCTAACTCCAGAATTAAGACAAAGGCTAGAGCAAGTTGTTTATCACAAATGTATTGCTGTTCTAGCTTTGTTAGAACAACCCAGTCACATACCAGAATCAGGAGGATTATTTTTAGATGGTAACCCTCTTTCTTGGATAGCTTCTAATTACAAAAAAGGTATTTCGCCTCAGGGTTATGCTGTGACTCTTCATGCAGGTTCGGAATTTAGCGAGACTCATTGGGAAAGTGATAACGAAAATCTGGTCAATCAACTTTTTAAGGCTGCATCTCCCTGGTTAAATTCCAATGTTATTAAATATCAGGTACATCGCTGGCGCTATAGTCAACCTCGTACAGTCTATGGTGAACCCTATCTTGCTTTACCAGAAATTTCTCTAATTATGGCCGGAGATGCTTTTGTGGCACCCAATATCGAAGGAGCAGTCTTATCAGGACTTGCAGCAGCAGAATATTTTTCATCACAAATGTAATTAGAAATTATTGTTTATGCTGTTAACAAAGACCGAATCATCAGTCTTGTTTAAAAATACCGAAGAGATCTCCTCTCTGCGGTAATATAAACATACTAAACCCGTTGTTTTTAGCTGCTATGACTACTAGTACAGATTTCCTCAGCCATCTTAATCCCTCCCAACGTAATGCAGTAGAACATTTGTTTGGCCCGATGTTAGTAGTCGCTGGTGCAGGCTCGGGTAAAACAAGAGCTTTAACCTATCGAATTGCTAATTTAATTCGCAATCATGGGGTGGAACCAGAAAATATTTTAGCTGTTACTTTTACCAATAAAGCAGCCAAGGAAATGCGGGAGCGTATTGAAAATATTTTTGCTCAAGATTTAGCCCAAGAAATTCATGGACAAAGATTAGAAGTTTTACCAGAATACGAACAAAAGAAACTGCGTTCTCGTGTATATAAAAAGATCACTAAACCACTATGGATGGGAACATTCCATAGTTTATTTGCTCGTATTTTACGCTTCGATATCAATAAGTATCAAGATGAAAAAGGACGTACTTGGAAACGAAATTTTTCTATTTTCGATGAATCGGATGTTCAGAGTTTAATTAAGAATATTGTTACCAAGGACTTAAATTTAGATGACAAAAAGTTTGAACCGCGTAAGGTTCGCTATGCCATTAGTAATGCTAAAAATCAGGGCTTAACTCCTCAAGAATTTCTTAAGGAAGAACAGGGTTATCGAGGACGAGTGATTGCTGAAGTTTATAACGAATATCAAGCTCAACTGGCGGCTAATAATGCCTTAGATTTTGATGATCTGATTTTAATTCCTGTCAAGCTATTTAAGCAAAATGAATCTTTGCTGGGTTATTGGTATAGTCAATTTCAGCATATTTTAGTCGATGAATATCAAGATACTAACCGTATTCAATACGAAATAATTAGGCTGTTGAGTACTAATAATGAATCCAATAAACAAGAGTGGGATTGGCAAGGGCGATCGCTGTTTGTAGTGGGCGATGCCGATCAATCTATTTATTCTTTTCGGTTAGCAGATTTCACAATTTTACTTAATTTCCAACAAGATTTCGGAGATGGCTTACCCGATGATGATACGAGAAGCATGATTAAGTTGGAAGAGAATTATCGTTCTCGGGAAAATATCATTCAAGCTGCTAATGCCTTAATCGATCATAATAGTCAAAGAATTGAAAAAGTATTAAAACCCACAAGAGGAGTCGGAGAACAAATTTATCTTCATAAAGCAGAAGAGGAACAACAGGAAGCTAAGTTTGTGATCAAACAAATGGGTTTTTTGGTTAAGGATAATCCTGAACTAAATTGGGGCGCTTTTGCAATTTTATATCGTACTAATGCCCAATCCCGTCCTTTTGAAGATTTATTAATTCAAAGTAATGTACCTTACAATATTGTCGGCGGATTAAAATTTTATGACCGCAAAGAAATTAAAGATGCTCTAGCTTATTTACGCTTACTAGTAAATCCTGACGATACTGTTAGCCTGCTCCGCATTATTAATACTCCGCGTCGGGGAATCGGGAAAACAAGCATCACCGCTTTAACTGATGCCGCACAACAATTAGGCGTTCCTCTCTGGGAAATTCTCAGTGATGAAACTTCAGTCAATACTATGTCAGGAAGGGCAGCAAAATCTGTTGGTAAATTTGTAGAATTAATTCAAGCTACTAAAAGTAAATTGGAAGAATACACAGCAGCCGAAATTCTTGATTATATTATGGAAAATTCGGGATATGTAGAGGCTTTAAAACAACAAGGTACAGATGAAGCTGATAATCGTTTGCAAAATATTAACGAATTATATAATGCGATTACCCAGTTTCAAGAGGATAATGAAGAAACAAGTTTAGAAGCTTTCTTGTCGAGTGCGGCATTGGCTTCAGATTTAGATGATTTAGAAGAAGGGCAAGAAAAAGTCTCTTTAATGACGCTTCACTCAGCGAAAGGTTTAGAATTCCCGATTGTTTTTCTAGTGGGAATGGAACAGGGTTTATTACCCCATAGTCGCACTATTCAAGACCCTTTACAGTTAGAAGAAGAACGTCGTTTATGTTATGTAGGAATTACCCGTGCCCAGGAACAATTATTTCTAACTTATACTAGAGAGCGCCGTCTTTGGGGTTATCGAGAACCAGCAGTTTCTTCTCAATTCCTGAAGGAAATTCCCGAGGATTTAATCTCTAGTAATATTGCCAAATCTAGTTATCGCCGTCGTCGTAAAGAGCAAGAAGCTGCTGAAATTAACGAGGCGATAAATTGGTCAGTAGGCGATCGCGTTTTACATCAGGAGTTTGGCGAAGGACAAGTTACTCATATCCTTAATGGAGGAACCAAACCTACTTTAGCTGTTAAATTTCTCGATATGAAAGGGACTAAAATTCTCTCACAAAATGTCTCCATGGAGAAAATTGAATAATTTTTGTGGCAGAAACAATTGCTTTCTATGTGATTATTTCTGCTAATACTTGAAAATGTTTTGCCCTCGCAGTTGCCTTACTATCTGATAATTTTGCGATCGCCTTTTTGATGAGTAAGACGCGATCTTCCAAAAAAAACAGGAATTAATAGATCGCTGTTTTGCTCGTAGTGCGATCTCCTAATATCAATGCGTTCTATCCAATATGATTAAATGAAAATCGATTTAGTCACAATTTGGAATAAAGTTAATACTATTGTTAAGTTTTTCAATGACATAACTGACATCAAGAGAATTCAGAAATGGAGAATACAACGGTCAGACAGAAAAAAATCACAGCGGAAATAGTAGCAGCTTACTCACAGTGTCCAAGAAAGGGTTTTTTGCTGCTATGTACGGATCAAAGGGGAGAAATTCATGAGTATATGCGAATCATTCGAGAGAGAAAAGAAGCTAATCAAAATAAGTATACATGCAATCTTAAAGAAGCAGGCTATAGTTTCCAAACATGCAGCATAACTGATAGAAAATTTGACAGTGATTATCTTGAAAATTCAACAATAAACTTTAATCATTTAAAGGCAGACTACGATCTTTTAAAAAGGATTGAAAATAACTCTTCTTCACAAAAACATCTTTATGAACCGATAATTTTTGTAGGTACTCACAATATTGAGAAGGAGGACAAGCTCAAGTTATATTTTGCAGCACATGTTTTAGAAAAAACTCAAGGGTACCAATTATTAAAGGGAACAATAATTACAATTGAGCAGAAATTACATACATTGAAATTAACTGAGGCAAAAAATAAACTCTATCCATTTCTTGAACAACTATTAGAATGGAAAAATCTATTAAGATTTGAATCTCCAGCTATTATTCTGAATAAGCATTGTCCTCTTTGTGAGTTTCAAAATCTCTGCACAGCTCAAGCAAAGCAGGAGGACAATCTTAGTTTACTCAATGGCATTTCAAAACTGAAAACAATTCAAAAATATGAACGTAAAGGGATATTCACAGTCAAACAACTTTCATATCTATTTAAACCCAAAAAACGTAGAAAAGATGCGAAAAAATCACTAACTATTAGACATCAAGTAGAATTGCAAGCTCTTGCAATCAGAACACAAAAAATATATTTGCAAGAAATTCCCGAACTACCAAAATATCCTCTTGAACTCATTTTGGATATCGAGGGAACTCCTGAACGCCAAGACTATTATCTTATTGGGCTATTAATATGCGAAGAATAAACACTCACATATTACTCATTCTGGTCCGATGAATCCCAGAATGAGGCTGATATTTGGCAACAATTTATAGAGAAATTGAGCAACTATCCTAATGCTCCTATTTATCACTATGGTAGTTACGAGAAGAAAGCCATTGACAAACTAGGAAAACGCTATTCAGCAAATATTGAAGGCATTCAAAAACGATTAGTAAATGTCAACGAAATTATCTTCGGAAAGATATATTTTCCAGTTTTTTCAAATAGCCTTAAGGAGATTGGTAAATTTCTCGGAGCATCATGGACAGAGCCAAATGCCTCTGGGTTACAGAGTCTCGTTTGGCGATATTTTTGGGAGAAAAACCACGATCATGACTGTCGAGAAACTTTATTAAAATACAATGAGGAAGATTGTCGAGCTGTCAGAATATTGGTTGATGAACTGTCTAAAATAAAGGATAGAGAAGATTCTATTACTTGCTTTGCTTTTACTCGTCAAACAGGCAGGCATGCACCGAAAGGAGGATTTACCAAAGATGATAATCCTCTTCACAAGGAGCTTAACACAATACTTCGATTTAGTTACTCTGACTATGACAAAAAGAAGATATGCTTTCATCACGATCAGAAAACAGAACAACAATTAGGAAATATTAGTAATAAAAAGAGAAGACGTAGAAAAAAACTGAAAGCAACAAAGATTATCAATATTCCAAAAGATAAATACTGTCCTAAGCATAAAGACAAACAACTTAAGCCAACAAAATATATCTCTAAAAGAATAATTGTTGATTTAGTGTTAACTAAAAACGGTATCAAAAAGAATATCATTAAGTATATTGGAGATAAAGGTTATTGTTCCGAATGCAAGAGAAATCATCCTCCTTTAGAAATTAGTAAATATAGAGTTAACCAACTCTATGGTGAAAGATTCAAGGCCTGGTATATATTCCAACGGGTTGCTCTTCGCTTACCTTATAAGAGTATTTCTGAAATGATTAAAGAACAATTTGGTGAAGATGTGCCAGTAGGAAATGGTATGCATTTTGTCAAGGATGTTGCACTTAATAATATTGAAACTGAAACACTTATCACTAATAAACTTCTTGAGGGGCCTATTATTCATGCTGATGAAACTCCAATCAGCATCTATGGTGTCACTTACTATGTTTGGGTGTTCACAAATGGAAAACATGCAATATTCAAACTAACGAAAACGCGAGAAGCAACAATTGTACATGAGTTGTTAGATAATTATCATGGAGTACTAATTTCAGATTTTTACTCAGGCTATGATTCTGTGAAATGTAAACAACAAAAATGTTGGGTTCATCTCATAAGAGATTTAAACAACACTCTTTGGCAGAATCCTTTTGACCATGAATTTGAGCAGTTCATCACGGAGATCAAGAATTTGCTCGTCCCTATGATGGAAACAATACAAAAATATGGTTTGAAACAACGAAATCTAAATAAATTTAGGAAGCAGGTTGATAGGTTCTATAAGACATATATCAATGATAAATTATATAAATCTGAACATGCTCAGAAATACCAAAAACGTATTAAAAGATATAGGCAAAGCCTGTTTACCTTTCTTGAGAAAGATAGAATTCCTTGGCATAATAATACCGCAGAAAGTGCAATCAGACATCTTGCAAAACAAAGGGAAATATCAGGAACTTTCAGTGAAACAACAACACGTTATTATTTAGTGCTGCTTGGGATTAAGAAGACATGTCAATTTCAAGAAAAGTCTTTTTTAAGGTTTTTGCTTTCTGATGAAAAAGATGTTGATGTGTTTAAAAAGTAAAGCTCTTCTAAGCAATTACAGTATCTTTGACTTACTAATATAGTATTAATCTAAAGACTGAAAAATTCTATATTGATTACACCAACTACTTTACGTCTGGTGCGAATTAAAAAAAGCCTCTGATTTTATCAGGGTTTCGAGATCCTTCCAAAATCACTATTGTGGAATTTTCAACCGAAAAACAAGGGTTTCAGGACTCAATGTACACCAGACGTACTTTATGTTCTTCTGTTTTGCTCGTAGCGCGATCACGAGGAACGAGTGAACCTCTCGCCCAAAATCATAACGCCACCGCTAAACTGAAAAACAGCTAGATTATTTAGGTTATCGCCACATTGCTAGCTATTTTATAATTGAAAGATGAAAAAGCTTACCATAACTCGACCCGACGACTGGCATCTACATCTACGGGACGGCGCAGCGCTGAAAGCGGTTTTACCAGATACAGTACATCAGTTTGCCCGTGCCATCATCATGCCGAATTTGAAGCCTCCGGTGCGCTCAGTAGCTGATGCTGCGGCCTATCGCGATCGCATCCTTGCAGCAATTCCCGCTGGCAAACGGTTTGAGCCACTGATGACGCTCTACCTCACTGACAACACAAGTCCGGCAGAAATTATCGCGGCCAAGGCATCCCAGTTTATCAAAGCGGTCAAGTACTATCCAGCCGGTGCAACGACTAATTCAGACTTCGGTGTGACAGACATTCGTAAATGCGATCATGTCTTTGAAGCGATGCAGCAGGTAGACATGCCTTTATTGCTGCACGGGGAAGTGACCGATAGAGATGTTGATGTGTTTGATCGGGAGAAAGTATTTATCGAGAAACAGTTGATACCCCTCAAGCAGCGATTTCCTAACCTACGAGTGGTGCTTGAGCATATTACCACCTCAGATGCTGTGCAGTTTGTCCTTGCTACCAACAACATTGCGGCAACGATCACACCACAACATCTATTGTTTAACCGCAACAGCATATTCCAAGGTGGTATACGCCCCCACTATTATTGCCTACCTATTTTGAAACGTGAGAAGCATCGCCAGGCACTTGTGCAAGCAGCCACATCTGGCAATCCTAAGTTTTTTCTTGGCACCGATAGTGCCCCCCATTCGCGCAATAGAAAAGAAAATTCCTGTGGCTGCGCGGGTTGCTATTCAGCTCTGCACGCGATGGAGTTGTATACAGAAGTTTTTGAGCGCGCTGATGCACTAGATAAACTGGAAGCTTTCGCCAGCTTCTATGGGCCAGATTTTTATCAACTGTCGCGCAATACTGAACAAATTACCTTGACCAAAACGACCTGGCGTATTCCCGATGAGGTGCCATTTATTGAATCTGGGCTCGTACCCTTATTGGCAGGTCAGGAAATGACGTGGCAAATGGTATAACATTTGCAGCTATTTGTAATCATCTTGGTTTAATCTCTGCAATTAATGAAACATAATTGTTACCTTCAGTGGCACGAAACCAACTTTTTCGTAAAGTCGATTTCTTAGCCTATGAGTCCGTTGCAAGAGCTAGTTAGGCAAGCAAAAAACTGTGATTGCTGGGTTTCATGCTTCAACCCAGCCTAAGATATCTGCGATCACACTTATTATGCTGCACTCGGCAGCGCGCTTCAATGTTTCGATTTGAAGTCGTACTTGATCGGCTGTATTGAGGATTTGATCACCACCTCCGAGAGCTTGAAGTTGTCGCTCTTGCGGGTCAACGTAATGCGATCTACCACTTGCCACACCACCTAGCGCGCGCCCGTCTCCCCCCCTACGAGTTCTTTGGAGATCTTTGTCGTCTGCGAGGTTGAGTAAATAGAGGAGCTACTGTCATCGATCTTGAGCGCATCCGAGATATTCTTCGAAGTGGTTTTCGACTCAGAGGATTTCTCGCTTCCGCCCATTGTGAAGTCCCCTAACTTCATCTTCATGCTCGTATCGTTACTCTTGCTCTCGGTGATGGAGGTACCAAATTCGATCCCTAAAGTATCAGAGGTTGAATGCTCCGTTTTTTTGTCGCTGCCGACCGTAATCGTAACTTCGTGAGTTTCTTTGTCGCCGTGGTTCACAATAAAGGTACCGCTCTCCTCATACCATTGGGTGCGCTCCAGTCGATAGCCCTGCGCTTTTTGCGCTTCTAATTTTGGCTTCTCTTTTTCCTCTCCAAATCCTACAGCTGCTAATACTGCAAGTGATTCTATCGACTTAGCGAGCACCTCAATCTGCGGATCAAGAATGGGGTCATAGACCTCGTCGCCGCTCAAATCAATCTCGCCGACTTTAAACTCTGGACCGGGCGATACGATGGAGTTGGGTTGCAATACATCGCCGTTGAGAGTTTTAGGAAACTTAATAAATACGGGTTGATGAGCCATGGTTAGTTCTCTTCGGAAACTACAAATTCTCCCTTGCATAATCCAAATGGTCATAACTGTTTACTACTATGAGCAATAGGTCTAACTTCAGCAATCGGTTGGTTAGAACGGATAATTACAAGAGTTTCACCTGCTTCTACTTGGCGCAAGTATTTCAGTGGATCGCGCTGGATTTCATCAACAGTTACATTCAACATTAAAACATTAACAAATTAGAATTCGAATATCTTTTTTAATGCTTTGGTTTTCGCTATTATCAATAAATGCGATCGCTCTGACATAAAGTCTACCCCAAAAGCGATCACTGAAATCAATCTTCTTTTACTATTTCTAAAATACGATTATATAGTGCTGTAGATACTCTAAACTCTGACGTTTCAATCAAGGCATCCAACAACGGCTTAACAGCAAGAATGAGATTTTTCTGTTTTGCTTCAACCAAAATACCCAGCAATCCAGTAATTCTCAACCCCAGACGATTAGCTTCTGCTCGACCACGACGCTCATCAATTAACAGTAAATCAGCACCGATTTCTAGGGCAAGAGCGATCGCTTCAGATTCACCTGGATCTAATCTCGCGTTATTTTGAAGCTGTTCAACAATACTAAAATCATTAACTTGCCTAACTTCCAGCCAGCTTACAGATTGAACTTCAAGAGTTCCAGGAACAGGAGGATCTATGTCTGTAAGTTCACGATACACTGCTTCAGGAATAATCACTTGATTGTAGAGTTGCATCAGAAGCTGTAACTGTTGAATTGCTGCCAAATTTGTGATTACCGATGTATCGCTGATAACAATCAAATCCGCCCTAGCTCCCGCAAGTTTTTCAAATCTAGTTCCAAATCTTCAACATCATAGGAATAGAGAGGAATTTGGCGCTGCTTTAAAAGTTGGCGAAATTCTTGAGATTCCATCTGAGCTAGTTGACTGGCAAATCCCAAAGTTAAACGACCTGTTTGAAAAAGGTGTAATGCAATTTCCTGGCGAAACTCACTTGGAGTAAGCTGAGACGCCTGCAAAATTTCATCTGAAATAACAATACTCATAGCAAAATTGCTTATCCATCTTATCTTTAAGGGTAGCCTAAAAACTTTCTAGATATTGCTTCAGCGACAAAAGCAAGAACTACAATAAATGCGATCGCATTTACACAAAGTTAAATCAAAAAGCGATCGCGTAAAGTTAAAATTAATCAACTATTTTCAAAAACTCTTCTCGTTCCTCACTGGTTACAAAGCGATTGAATTTTCCCGTCCAAGAACTTCACTGATTTCCTCCAGCAATTCAAGTGATAGCAAAACTTTTCCCTGTTTTAAAGCATATCGAAATGCTTTCGAGGGATTGCTGTTCTCAAATAGTAGCGAACTTACAATAACATTTGTATCGAAAACATAGCGACTCTTACTTTTCATGCAAAATTGAATCCAAAATTTCTGGTGTTAATCCTCGCTTCTGAGCTTTTTGACTAATTTCACTCATGACCTCTTCCAACGTTCTTTTCTCACGAGTAGCCTGAGACAGTTTTAAACTTAGTAATGCCTCAATTTTCCGTTTTTCCTCTTCTGAAGCTGTTTCAAAGATGCGGGCAACTTCAGCGTTAACCCGAACTGTAATCGGTTTAGTTGCCATATCTCAACAAATTTAAGAAATATTTAGGATAATACTTACTCTATTTTAGGTCTGTTGCTACCGAACTTTTGGCAATGCCCCGAATTTGGGAAAGTTTTCTCTGTTTCAACTTCCGGTGAGTTTCCTTTTTTAGTGATTCTAGAAGAGTCTGCACCAACTGTCAGCGGATCACTTTTTGATAATTGTAGTGCCTGCTGTTGCAGTTCTTGACTAAACTTATCATAAG
The DNA here is from genome assembly GCA_030065615.1 of Xenococcus sp. MO_188.B8. Lineage (GTDB taxonomy): Bacteria > Cyanobacteriota > Cyanobacteriia > Cyanobacteriales > Xenococcaceae > Xenococcus. Next base: position 56,982 of record JASJDR010000001.1, read on the forward strand.
AAAAAAGTAAACGCGATCGCTGTATTATAAAGTTAAACTCAAAAGCGATTATTTAGATTTTTAAGTTTTGGATCAATAAAAAAATGTCAGCAGAACTACCAGTTAAAACCCAAACTACACTATATGAACAAGACTTTTGTTTATGGATAGAAACTACAGCAAATCTCTTAAAAGAAGGGCAGTTTTCACAATTAGATATTGAGAATTTGGTTGAAGAAATTGAAACTATGGGCAGAAGTGAAAAAAATGCTTTAGAAAGTAATTTAATCATTGTTTTTTTGCATCTTTTAAAATGGCAATATCAACCAGATAAACGCTCACGAAGTTGGAAAAGTAGTATTTTTGAACATCGAAGAATAGTACATAAAGCATTTAAAAATAGCCCTAGCTTAAAGCCTTTCTTTGCTGATATTTTTGCTGAATGCTACCAATATGGGAGGAAACAAGCTAGTATTGAAACAGGCTTATCCTTGACAGCATTTCCTACAGAATCACCTTTTACTATTGATGAAATTTTAGATGAAGATTTTTTACCTGATTAATTAGCTAATTTTTGTTTTAAGCAGACGTATTAGTCAAACTATTAAATCTTGCGCAAGCATTAGTTTGCTTTCCGTCTTTTAGGAATTACATCATTAGGAACTTGCCAAAATTTTGCAGCTTGTCTCATATTATAGCTTAATATAGAATCATCTACTAAATCTAATTCTTTAGTTTCAAGTACAGATAAATCTATATCTAAACATTTAATAATTTCTGTTCCTAAAGCCTTTGCTAATAGAGGGGGAATCGCGTTACCAATTTCTCTAAATCCATGCCAAATTGTACGATGGAATTGAAACCAATCGGGAAAAGAATGAAGCCGCGCAGCTTCCCTAATACTTATACAACGGGATAGTTGATAATGAATTGGACGAGGTGCGGTGAACGCTCCTTTGTTACTCGCTGTACCGGCTCGTAAAGTGTTAGAAACCCCGTCAGGAGATAATTTAAAAAAACGACTCACTGGTTCTTTTTTACCAGGAATTGTCTTAATAAAGCGTTGAATAGTTTTGTCTGTATGTTTTGAGCCAAGATGACCCCAAACAGTTTTATTATGACTTCTTATATGACACCAAGAATATTCTCCCTGTGGTTGAATATCGAAACTTTTTCTAAATCCTGAATAGTCAAGCTTGTCAACAGTTATTCCATAATCATTACCAATAAATACCGGAATTTCACTTAAATCTGAGATGGCACAACTTACCGTATTCAAAGGGGATAAATCTTCATTCTGACCATTAGTAGGAGAAGGATAATTTGGTCGAGGCATGTCATTTCTATATCCCATTAAAATAAGTCTTTTACGCTTTTGGGGCACACCGTATAAAGAAGCATCCAATATTTGTATTGGTTGGACTATAGAGTATTCATTTTGTTCAAATTCCTTAATTAATTCATCTAAAAACTTGCGATGTTTACCTGATGCTATACCAGGAACATTCTCGAAAATAAAATACTTGGGTCTGATTTCAGAAACAATTCTGGCAAATTCAAAGACTAATTGATTCCGAGGATCTTCTAATTGTCTTTTGCCCATATAAGAGTAACCCTGGCAAGGTGGCCCCCCCGCTATGACATCTATATCAGTTTTAAATCCTTTGTTTTTAATTGCGATTAATAATTCTTGACTGGATAATTGAGATATATCTTTGCAGATTGTCACTCCATAGGGAAAATTGTAATGATGTACTAAAGAGTGAATTGGGTCAATTTCTAATGATGCTACAACATCAAAACTACAACTCTCAAAACCCAATGCCATCCCGCCACAGCCACTGAAGAGATCGATCATGGCTGGACGATTGCTTAAAGTTTCTCTTTGTATTATGATCACTCAGTTATTTATGCTATACTACACAGCACCTCAGTATAAACCATCAGTATAAATCAATAGATATCTAATTTCATCAATAATATGGCTTAAAACTATTGCAATTTATAATGTTTACCCATGTGTGAATCTTGGTGAGACTTTACCTGATCTGAATTTTGGTAGTTGTTCCACCATCAACTAATTTTGTCACGGTATTTGGGTACACTTCAAAAATAAGCTTTGCTAGCTCATCTGTAAATTTTGGTGACGAGTTTCGTGGAGATATATTAGGTTTTCTTCCCTATCCATTCCTCCATTTACCACTCTGATTCTGTTTCAAACAAATGAAACGGTTATGGAAAATAGAATTTTAGATTTCCGATACAAGATAATTAGCTTTTTAGGTAAGGGAGGATTTGGCACAACCTATTTAGCTGAAGATACAAAGCGTCCTCATAATCCCCATTGTGTTGTCAAACAGCTTGATCCTGGAATTGATGAGCCAGAATTTTTAAAGATAGCTAGGCGTTTTTTTGTCAAGGAAGCTGAAACTTTAGAAAAATTGGGAGTTCACGATCAGATTCCCAGATTACTAGCTAATTTTGAACAAGACCAAGAATTTTACTTAGTACAAGAATATATAGAAGGTGAAACTCTTAGTTCAGAGCTCTCTCTGAATTCACCTTGGCCAGAAGCAAAAGTTATTGATTTACTGCGTGATTGTCTAACAATTATTGATTTTGTCCATAGTAATGGTGTTATACATCGTGATATTAAGCCAGATAACTTAATTCGCCGCTCTCAAGATAACAAAATAGTCTTAGTTGATTTTGGTACGGTCAAAGAGGTAATAATGTCTAAAACCCAGACTTTTGCATCAACTGTAGTAGTAGGTAGTAGAGGTTACATGCCTACAGAGCAAGCCAGAGGAAAACCTCGTTTTTGTAGCGATATTTATGCTTTGGGGATGATAGCTATTCAAGCTTTAACGGGAATAGAACCAATACAATTTCAAGAAGATGATAATGGTGAAATAATTTGGTCATTTCAAGCTAACTGTAGCCCTAAAATTAGAGACATTTTAACTAAAATGACTCGCTATAACTTTAAAGATCGTTATCAGTCAGCTTCAGAAATTTTAGAGGAATTGAATAGTTATATTTTCCCAGGAATAATGGCTACCCAATATATCTCATCGAGCTCTCATGCTGATGAAATTGTCGATCAAAAACCAGGTAAAATCAAAATTTTTCAGTCCAAGGTAGTAAAAACTGTGGGAACTTTATCAATTGTGTCTTTGGTAGTTACAGGAGCAATATATTTACTCAATCAAAATTCATCTCAAATACAGCAAGCAAAAATCACGAATACAATTGAATCTTTAGAACAAAATTATGACAATAAAAATTATCAACAATGTTTAAATTTGATTGAAAATTATATCAATAAAGCAGGTATGATTACTCAAGAAACTATTGATGTTTGGCATGGCAAATGTGGTTTAAGGATGGCACAACTAGAAGCAAAAGCCGAAAGAATTTCCAAGGCCATTAATATTGCCAGCAAAATTCCTGAACAATCACCAAACTATCAAGAAGTCAAACAAAATATAGATATTTGGTCAGAAAAAATTTTCACTCAAGCTAAAGAAATATATGAACAAGAGGGCAATCTCGAAGAAGCTAGTCAAATGATAATCAATACAATTCCTCTAAATAGTGCAATTAAAATGAAAGCATTAGCTAGTAAAGAAAAATGGCAACAGGAAACTCAACGAAATAAGCAGATTATTAAAAATGCTCAAAACGCTTTAGACAGCAACCAGTGGCAAGATGCCAAGAAAGAAGCCGCAATAATTACTAATCAAACTAATGCTTCACCATTTTGGCGCAAACAAGCTCAAGCAATTATTAATCAAGCAAATGAAGATATAGAGTCGGCTCAAAACAATAATAAAAGTCATACACTCCCCACCTCTTCTACCAATAACAATGGAGATGACAAACCATCTTCACCTTCTCCAAATCCTGTTCTTGACGTTTGTGAAGATACACCAGAACTTTGCTAATACAAATTTCTATCTAAATTCCGTCTAACAATTGTAAGATTTATGCAACATAAGCATTTTTAGATCGTATATATCATAAGGACAATTATTACCTCATCTTAACCTGTGGTATTAGTCGTCTAACTGCTAAATGAAATACTAATTAAGAGAGTAATCTGAGATGAAAAGTTCATTAATCACTAAACTGTTAATAAGCATAACCACTATTGTAAGCAGCTCATTTATTACTATTAAGACTCCAGCTACTTTAGCGCAAACAGTAGCTAAAGATAAGCAATCCACAAAACAAGATGTTCAATATCGTTGTATAGATCGTAATGGCACTCCTGCAACTGTAGCTTATACTCGTCGGGGCCCTATTGAATTAATTCTCTGGAACAGTAATTATTTTTCTGGTAGTGGTTATACTCCAGAACGTCGTTGTCAGGAAGTAACTGCTAGATTTCAGCAACATTCTGATGCTAAAAACTTGAGATACATTTCTACGGGAGTAATGAATAAATATCAAGTTATTTGTGTTTCGGAAAAATCTGGAAACTGTAAACCTGATGGTTTGTTAATTACCCTACAGAATGATGATAATGCACAGCAAGTTTTTAAGGATTTGTTTGATTTGGCTAATAGAAAAGTTGCTGGGGGAATCTATCGTCCTGCAATGCCAGGAATAGAAATTAAGGAAGTAATCAATGTCGATAATTTTTTAGATCAAAGTCCATTGATGGAAGAAAACGCTATTCTGTCTGACACTGCTCCTGAAGCAAATTTTACCAACAAGAACTCTTCTGAAGAAACAGTTATCGAAAATCCATTCGATAACTTTTAATAGTTTCTACTATTTGAAATAATATAAAAATATTTATATTGAGCCTAATCCAATTCTAAATAAAGCTAGAGAGCGCAGATATAAACCAAAAGATTTTTCTATGTAGTTAGAAAAAATAACTCTGATTTTGTTAATTAGCCTGTCCAATTAGAGTAAATGCTGCCCAATCTGTTGGATGAGAATATGATTTCATGGTGGATAACATTGCTTGACGTAAGGCTTGAGCTTTATTATCTAGTTTGATTCTTGCTTGATGAAATTCTGTCATTAAGCTAGCTGTAGAAATATCTCTTACTTCCCAAAGAGGTAAGACTAAATTTGATGCACCAGAAAGAAATAAAGAACGAGATAAACCTAATACGCCATCTCTAGTTAATAACCCTCTTCCTGTATCGCAAGCACTGATAACCACTAAGTCTGCATTAATGCTTAAATCTAAAATTTCCGATGATGTTAATAATCCATCGTCGCTATTAGATTCTGCGAAAGAGATTGCACCAGGTATCCCAGTATTAAAAAAGTCGTCAAGTAAACCATGAGTCGCAAAGTGAATGATATCTGCCGAGTTGATTTTTTGTTTAATTAGAGTTTCTGTGGCAGCCGAGCCAATTATAGCTTCTGTATTTACAATTTGAGCAATATTAATTGCTTCATCTTTTGCTGACGGTAGATCAGTAAGATTTAATGGGATAGTACCTTTCCCTGGAACAGCAATATTAGTAGGGCTAGTGGGATTACCAATCACTAAAGCATTACTACTATTAGCAGAATTATTATTTTCAGTTATAAGTTGTAAGACTTGTATTGTAGGTGCGGTTAAAATAGAATGCTTTTCTATGAGGTAAGTTCCACTGTTATCTTGTAAGGCTGGGAAAGAAATTTGGAATAATTCTTGTTGGGGAATAAAAATTATTGGTGACTCAACATTTGTCGGCAGTAAATCTGCTATGGGTGTGATTAAAACTTCATGCAAAGATTGATGAATAGTATCAAAGGGAAGTTTTAATTTATCTTTTTCTTTTGATAAAATCTGAATGACTTCGTTGCTCGTAACTGTTGTTTTCTTGTTGTTGTTCAAATAGTTTTGAATTATATTTTTTGCTTGCCATTGATTTGCCCAATTTCCCGCTTGTTTGATTAAATCAGCTTGTTGAGGTGTTAATTCCACTGTCCTAAAAGTAACTTCTCCAGTGGGTTTAATGACCCAAATATGAATTTTTATATATTTTCCATATAATTTACCCTGGGCTACAAAGTTTTCGTCGGCAATAAAACTATATTCCACTAAAGTGGCATTTTGCTGTTGGGCAACTTGTTTAATTTGTTCGATAGTTGGAGGTGAAATTCTTTGTTCCAAAGCTTGAGTGGATGAACTATTAGAAGATATTCGTGTTGCTAATAATCGGACAAAAGCTCTGGCTCTTTCAGCTTCTGAAATTTCTAAAGCAGATTCATATTTATTTTGGGCTACCAATACTCTTCTCAATAGCGGATAACTCTGTAACTGAGTATCAAATAAAGAAACTCGATCTAAGTCACTTAATCCTTGACGCATTTCGTCTCTTAGAGAAATTGCTTGTCTAAAACTAGTTTCGGCTTCGGTCAGTTGGTTTAACTGCCACTGAGCAAAACCAAGGTTATGCCAACTTTCCGCTTCTAATAAGCGATCGCCTGATTGTTGGGCAATAGCTAAGCTTTGTTCAAGATAAGTTTTAGCTTGTGGGAAGTCATCTAAACTAAGATAAAGCGATCCCATACCACTAAGGATGATTCCCTTAAGAGCAGAAAAATTATTTTGTTCGACAAGTTCTAAACTCTTTTGATAATAGTCTAATGACTGAGAATAGTTCATCTGAGCATGGGCAGCGCTACCTAAGTTATTGAGAGTTTGGGCTTTGAGCTTTTGACTCAGATTAGGATTGTCTAAATTTTGAATAGTTTCGAGACTTTGTTGGTATTGTTGAATAGCTTGTGGATAGTCTCCTTGGTTGGCATAGATCGCACCGATGCTATTGTAGGAATATACTAAGCCTGGGATATCGTTAAAACTACGAGCGATTTCTAAACTCTGCTGATGGAAATCAAGAGCTTTTTCATAGTTACCAAGAGCTATTTGTACATTCCCCAAACCTCTTAAGACTAGTCCTTCTGCTGCCATATTTCCTAACTCTTGCCACAGAACTAAAGATGCTTGGTAAGATTCCAATGCTTGAGGATAGTTACTCAACCTTAAATAATTATTGCCTAAGTTTCCTAAAATACTTGCTTTAAGTTGCTGATTTTCTGTCTGTTTAACTACTGTTAATGCTTGCTGAAAATAATCTACAGCCTGAGGATAATTTTCTTGTGCTTCGGCAGCAAGTCCTAACCTACCTAGTACTACAGTTATTCCTAGATTATCTTGTTGTTGTCGATAAATTTCTAAGGCTTGCTGCCAAGATTTAATTGCTAATTCTATTTGATTAGCTTGATATTGTTGATTGCCCTGTTCGTATAATTTTTCGGCTTTACTTTGATTTTGAGCGAGAAAATAATCACTAACTAAAAAATTACTCTGTTGATTATAGATTTGTTGTTGAGAGAGTAATGTTATTGATACAGAATTTATTTGGGCTTTCGCAACTTTGCAAAATAATAAGAGTAGGGAGAGCGCTAATGTGTAATTGTTGAGTTTAAATATTTGTTGAAAAACTAACATTATTATATTTTCACTAGATAAAACTAATTTAATAAAATTTAAAGCCCCTCTCTTATTAGGAGAGGGGTTGGGGAGAGGTTTTATTCAAGAACTATTTCGTTTCAGAAGAAAACCAAGGAAATTTAATAGGATTACCTTCTCGATCTTGAGGAATTGTAAATTTCCAACTGGTGTTTCCGTCTGGTGTGATTAGTTCGGAAATAACTTCTCCGGTTAACAATTCTGGTAATAGTTCTTCGTCAACTGGAATGGGATTACCATCTTTATCTCTAGGTTGAGTAAAGATAAAGGATAAACTTTGACCCCCACAGGTAACTTTTACTTTATTAGTACCAGCGATGGGAGCAATAGTAAGTGCTTCACCACAGAAAACAGCTTCTTCTTGTTCAGTTGAGGATGAAGCAATTTTCTTATCAGGGTCATCGCTTTCAAGATCTCGCAGATTATCAAAAATATCATCCTCTCGATTATCATCAGGTTCTTCACTGTCTTCATCCCCAGGGCCATCACCCGGACCTGCACCGGGACCATCACCCGGACCATCTCCCGGACCATCACCCGGACCTGCACCGGGACCATCACCGGGACCATCACCAGGACCATCTCCCGGACCATCACCCGGACCTGCACCGGGACCATCACCCGGACCATCTCCCGGACCATCACCCGGACCATCACCCGGACCATCACCCGGACCATCACCCGGACCTGCACCCGGACCCGCACCCGGACCTGCACCCGGACCATCACCCGGACCATCACCCGGACCTGCACCCGGACCATCACCCGGACCATCACCCGGACCATCACCCGGACCATCACCCGGACCCGCACCCGGACCATCACCCGGACCTGCACCCGGACCATCACCCGGACCTGCACCAGGGCCATCACCCGGACCCGCACCCGGACCTGCACCCGGACCATCACCCGGACCATCTCCCGGACCATCTCCCGGACCATCTCCCGGACCATCACCCGGACCTGCACCCGGACCTGCACCCGGACCATCACCCGGACCCGCACCCGGACCATCTCCCGGAATGCCACCGGTTTCTCCTCCGGGAAGCAAACTGAAAGTTTGGTTATCTATAGCAATCTTGCCATTAGTTGCTGAACCATTGGTTGATACAATCTCAATAATTTTTGGTGTTTCAACAATACCGCTCACTGACGGAATAGAAGCTAAGTTTTTATCAATGATAAAAGAGGTATCTTGACGCAACAAAATATCTATTGTTGCCTCTGCGTTTTCGTTCCCTAGTTGAGAAAAAGACGGTGGTGGTTGTCTATCTTCTGGAAAGCCATCAAAGCGAACGCTGAATTTAAGATTTGGTTCGGGCTCACTATCTGTTCCAATGCTATCAAAACCAGCTAAATAAGCTACTCCAAAATTGAAATTTACGAAATTACTTGTAACATCTGTACCTACTCCTTTTTCTGTTGTTGCTTCTGTAGCCCTAAAACTTTGAGCCTCTATAGAGAGGGAAGTATTTCGATTAGTAGTAATTCCGCCAAGAAGCTTAATATCACCGTTAGGCGCTTTTATTTGACCAACAGGTTCACGTTTTCCTAATCCTTCATTAAGTTCACCACTTGCAAATGTTAATTCTTCACGTTTAATACCAATCAAAATGTTTACTGGTTGGGCTTTAACTGCTTCTCCTTGATCATTAGTGAGTTTAGGCACAAATTCAGGAGTAAGATTACCTATATTAATATCGCCTTTCTCACTTATAATTTCTAAATTTTCTAATGCTTCTATTTCACCATTGATGGTGATGTCACCTTCTACACTAGTTATTTTGACTTCATCACCAACAATCCTTTCTTTTGTATCAAAGAAATTTATCGTATCTATGTCTTCTCCATTATCGCCCGCACCTTCAAGTACTATTTCCTCGATTCCATTGGGTGTAAGATTAATGTCGATATCAGATTTACTTTTAATTTGTATCTGATTAGCACTATCAATCCTTGTGGTAATGTCGTCTATATCACCAATTTTACTAGCTGCAATACTGATTTTATTGCCTCGGATAAGTATATTTCCATCACTATTAAGCGCTCCAGAGATAACAGCGACCCCAGCACTTTGATCGGGAATTTCTATATTACTCTCAGTTAATTTAACAACTCCATTATCTCCAACTTCTACTCCTATAGCCTCAGGAACATCTTTCCCCGTAAGCAAATTAGGCAAAGACAAAGATTCTATAGAACGGGCATTAGATAATAATCGATGATTCACTGCATTAGGTAAAGCTAAACTCAAAAGACTATCTTCAGGGGTAATCTTAACTAATTGCTTATCTTTTACTCCAATGATGTTAATATTTCCGCCAGGAGCTTTAATAGTTCCAGTATTAATCACAATGCCGCCAGCCAAAGTTACCGTCTTATCTTGCTCTACGGCTAAATTACCAGCATTGACGATATTGCCTATTTTAGATTCATTTTGCACAAAAGCAAAACCTTCAGGATCACCAACTAACTGAGAAAAATTAGGTTCATCTATTAACTTGCCATAGGAATTACTGCCCAAAGCATCAAACCAAAAGTCGTTAATTTCAATCCCATTGGCAGTAGTTGCGGTAAAAGAGCCAGTAATGTCTAGACTGGAATTAGGCCCAAAAATCATCCCAGCTGGATTGATTAAAAACAGGTTGGCATTATCATTAGTAACATTAGTAACTTTGATTGTTCCATCAATCTCAGAAGCTTTATTCCCCGTTACTCTTGCCAAAATATTGTCAATACCTTGCTGGGCAACAAAATTAGCTGTATGGTCTTTTTCAAGCTTGAAATAAGTAAAACTATGGAAAAGGTTATTTCCTGATCTAGTACCACCTGTTTCCGGTGTTGTAATTGTTATGGTATTGGAGTTTTCTTCTAGTACTGTATCAGTAGTTCCATCAAGGCTAATATCACTAATTAGACAGTCGCACGTATCAGTCGCATCAGACTTATCGGTAGTATCAGACATATCAGCGGTGTCAGTGATATCTAAGGTATCAGTAGTGTCGGATGTATCAGATGTGTCAGTAACGTCGGTAGTGTCAGACTTGTCAGCGATTTCAGTGGTCTCTGAGGTATCAGTAGTGTCGGACGTAGCAGATGTCTCAGTAACATCAGTGGCGTCAGTAGTATCGGACTTATCAGAGGTCTCAGATGTCTCAGTAACGTCAGTGGTCTCAGTAGTGTCGGACGTATCAGATATCTCAGTAGTGTTAGTGCTATCTGTAGTATTAAGATCTATTTCAGAGCCGAAAAGATTTGTCGTGCCTGTCGTTGAATTAGAAGGATCAAAAGTATTGATAGTTCCCGCATTAGCTATGGTGCCTGGAACTTGAGGTATAACCGTATCACTACCAGTTAACCTAACAACACCATTCTCGCTAACTACTACACCTGTAGCCTCTGGCACACCTTCCCCAGTCAGCAAAATTGGCAAAGAAAAAGAATCAATAGAAGCAGCATTAGGGATTAATTGATTCTGTGCTGAAGTCGGTAAAGCCAAACTCAACAGACTACCTTCGGGGGTAATCTTGACTAATTGCTGATCTGGAACTGCAACAATATTTATATTCCCGCCCGGAGCCTCAATAGTTCCAGTATTAATCACAATACCACCAGCCAAAGTTATCGTTTCACCTTGAGGTACCGCTAAATTACCAGCATTGACGATATTGCCAATTTCCGATTCATTTTTCACAAAAGCAAAACCAGTAGGATCGCCAACTAACTGAGAAAAATTCGGCTCATCGATTAACTTTTCATAAGTATTATTCCCCAAAGCATCAAACCAGTAGCCGTTAATTTCAATCCCATTAGCCGTAGTTGCGGTAAAAGAGCCATTAAGATCCAGACTAGAATTAGGCCCAAAAATCATCCCAGCCGGGTTAATTAAAAACAGATTGGAATTGCCCCCCGATACTTTTAGTAAGCCATCAATAACCGAGGGATCTCCTCCTGTAATCCGACCCAGAATATTTTTGATATTGGGATTAGAAAGAAAATTAGCAATTTGACCTTGAGTTAGTCCAAATTTTTCAAAACTGTGAAAGAGATTCTCTCCTGCTGTTGTACCACCACCAATATCAAATTGATTACCTTTATTGGTTACTGTAGTTCCAGCACTACTATCAGGAACAGGTTTAGCTTGAACAACCTTGCTCCCAAATATATTGAAGATTGCTAAGGAAGCAAAGATACAAGTAACTTGCTTAAATTGTTGCCAGGAATAACTTGATTGTTCGAACTGAGATTTAGGTGCCAACATATTACTACATATAACTCTTGGGTAAAAATTCGCAAAAAAAATTAATATACAGCTAAAAAATATCTGTAAAAAAAGATTTGAATAATTGTGTTTAAAACTACGTAACTTTACCAATATTAAGTATTAAATATACCAAAAAATACTGATCAAAAAAAAGCTATGGATGTAAAGAGAGTGTAAAAAATGCGTGTTTTTACGATGAAAAAAATAGTTCAATCCTGGAAAACAATTAAAAATAAATTGATTTGAATTTTCTTGGTAACTTTGTGTTAAATGTGATTTTTTCTAGAGAAGGTTTATATTGGCGTACAGTAATCTTTTTTCAGGAAATACCAATATGAGGAGTGCTATTTTTTCCCGTAGCTTATTAATGTTATCTCTGGGCTTGCTCTCGGATTTTAATAATCCTCTCCAAGCTGAAGTCTTATCTCCAAAAAATTCTCCACAAATAACAAGTAATGAAATATGCTGTTTGGATGGCACAACTCAGATAATTAGCCAAACAACAGATGATAATAGGGAACGCTTTTTGCAACCTAGTCCTGAACCTTTACCCCCAGAACCAGAAGAAACCGAACCAATTCTGCCTGAATCAGAAAAAACGCCAAAGATCCCTCCTTCAGATGGTCAAGGAGAGGCCATTCAATTTTCCGTAACCAAAATCAATATCACTGGTAGCACAATCTTTCAACCAGAAGACTTTCAAGATCTTATACAACCCCTAGAAGGCAGAACCGTGAATTTCCAGGAAGTTCAAGAGATAGCCAAGGCAATTACCAGACAATATTTAGAACAAGGTTATATTACTAGCCGTGCCATCATACCCGAACAAGAAATTACCGATGGCGTAGTCGAAATTCGCATTATTGAAGGCAGTATCTCCGAGATCCAAATCGAGGGTAACCGGAGATTACGAAATTCCTATATTCGTAAACGGTTGGAATTAGGAACCGATGCTCCTGTTAGAGTAGACCGCATTGAAGGGCAATTGCAATTACTCAAAGCCAACCCTCTCATCGATAATATTGAAGCCAACATCCAACCAGCAACCGGAGAAGGAGAAAGTTTCCTAGCAGTAGAAGTCGATGAAGCCAATCCTTGGGTACTCGGAGCTAAGATCGATAACTACGATAATGTTAGTACTGGTGCCGAAAGATTTGGCGTTACCCTTGGACATCTCAATTTAACAGGTAATGGCGACAGCATCTTAACTTCTTTTAATCGTGCTTTTGCTGGCGACAGTTGGAAGTTAGACGCCAACTATAGCATTCCTGTCAATGCTAAAAATGGCACTTTACAATTACGAACCTATATTGAACGCAACGAAATTGTTAATCTGGACAATGAATTTGACGGCTTGAATTTAGAAGGCGCAACAGAACTCTACGAAATTAGTTTTCGCCAACCTTTAATCCGTTCTCTGCGAAAAGAATTTGCCCTATCTTTGGGTTTTAGCCGTCAGAGTAGTCGTAATTTTACTAATGATGTTCTTCTGGTGGAACCCGATAGAACTAGTGTTCTAAAATTCGGTCAAGACTTTACCCGTCGAGATCCACAAGGAGTTTGGGCATTACGTTCTCAGTTCAATTTCGGACTTGATATTTTTAACGCCACCGTTGACAAAGATAATCCTCAAGGTGATGCTCTTTTCTTTAGCTGGCTGGGACAAACACAACGATTACAGCGTTTAAATGCCAATAATTTACTGATTATCCAAAGTGATATTCAATTGACTCCTGATAATTTATTGCCCTCAGAACGGTTTACAATTGGTGGGTTTTACTCAGTAAGAGGTTATCGAAACAATGCTCGTTTAGGCGATAATGGTTTCCGGCTTTCGGTAGAAGATCGCATTACCTTAGCTAAAAGTAAGGATAGCAGGCCTTTATTTCAAGTTGCTCCTTTTGCTGAGCTAGGGGTAGTTTGGGATAATGAGGAACGGTTTCAGTCGCCCGATCAAAAGTTTCTCGCAGGAATTGGTCTAGGACTATTGTGGCAACCTATATCAGGGTTAAATATTCGCCTTGATTATGCACCTCCTTTAGTCGATTTAGATGATAAAGGGGATAATGTTCAAGAAGACGGCTTTTATTTCAGCATTAATTTCCGCAATTAAACAATTTTTTCGACAGATAAGAAACTTCAATAGAAATATAATTAATTTCATACTTACTATCTCAAACTCCAGCTTAAGAGATGAACCGACAAAGCTTAAATATTGTCTTATCTGTCTTATTTTTTATAGCTATATTGACAAGCTCTTCCCCAGCCAAAATTTCTGATTCCTCCCAGAGATATTTTTCTCAAAGCCAACTCAATCAATATGCTAAATCAGTCACGGTAAGGATATTTACCACCAAAAATCCAGATCGTGGTGGTTCTGGGGTATTAATCAAACAAGATGGTAATTTATATACTGTGGTAACTAATAACCATGTAATTGACAATCAACAAGACTCTTATCAAATACAAGCTCCTGATGCTCAAATTTACTCCGCAGATATACTTGAAATTTCCCAATCTGAAGATGATATTGGTTTTCTAGTATTTTATAGTCCTGATTCGATTTATCAGATTGCTACGACTCTTCAAAAGCCTATGATCAGAAAAAGAATATCCGTCACAGCGGGAGGATTTCCCTATACCGATAACTTCAAACAATCTCATAAATTCCAAATTACTAAAGGTCAAATTACCGAAATTCTAAATCGTCCTTTTGTGGGAGGATATCAAATTGGTTACACTAATTTGGTTGCTAATGGTATGAGTGGCGGTCCCTTACTTAACAACTATGGAGAGTTGATTGGAATTAATGGCATGGGACAAGAACCTTTATTTGGCAATCCTTATATCTTCAAAGATGGCTCTACGATTTCAGAAACTGACTGGGAAAGATTTAACAATTTGAGTTGGGCGATTCCCATGCAAGTTATCAATAAGCTACTATAGTAAGATTAATTATCGGCCCTTTGATTACTATTAATTATTAGCTTATGGTTTAACTGGTAACTTTTCCCGTTTGATGCGATCGCTAACTTTTCTCAAGACTCCATTAATAAAGCGAAACCCTTCATCATCAGAGTATCTTTTAGCTAATTCTACGGCCTCATCGATCGCCACCCTAATTGGTAGTTCGAGATATAACATTTCGGCCACAGCGATCCGGAGAATATCTTGATCGATTTTCGGCAACCGACTGAGTTGCCATGCTACTAATACTTCTTCAATATAATTTTCAATATCTGAGCGATGTTCTTTGACAGTGGTAATAATCGCGATCGCATATTCTTGGACTTTGCCTTGATTACTTAACTGGACAAATTCAGGAATTTCAATCGCATTTCCCAATCTATTAATCGCCTTTTGTGCTAACTTAACAGCATCAGAGACCATTAACTTCGCACTATCAAAATCATTGCTGCGGGTTTGACTACTAAGAAGACGTTCTTCTCCACGTTTAGTTTCAGCGCTAGCAGTTTCTAAAATATCTTGAACTTCTGCGGTTAAAGTTCTAACCGCACCTAAAATTAGATCTTCTAAATCTTGTTCGGCAATTTTACTGGAACTAGTTTTGATTTGACTAATACTTAAAAGTGCTAATTCGCGAGCAATACTTCGAGGTTGTTGACGAGGTGGCATGGGTCTGTCACTTACATAATTGTTTAGTTGCTGGTTATGAGAAAAAAATCATGAATCTTCGACCATAGGTGTTTCTAATGATAACTTTTTATAAGCTGTGGGGATGGGAAGAGATACATTAGGGACAGAAGTTTCTGGATTAACAATCCCACCAGAAATCAGAACTTTAAAAGCATCTTCTATAGAGATATCTAGATCGATGGTTTCTTTCTCTGGAACCATAGCATACCATCCTGAAGTTGGATTAGGAGTCGTCGGAATAAACACACTAATCATTTTTTCAGGGAGATGGGATTGTAATTTGGCACTAACTGACCCAGTCACAAAGCCAATAGTCCAAATACCCTTACGGGGATATTCCAGCATTATCACACGACTGAACCGATTCTTCGAATCTCGCAATAGAGTTTCAAGGATTTGCTTTAACGTTTTATAAACTGAGCCCGCCAAAGGAATCGCTTGTAACAACTGTTCCCCAAAATCCAGTAACCAGCGCCCGACAATATTTCTTGCCATCAAGCCAATCACAAGAATCGACAATAACGGTACCGCAAATCCGACCGAAAGATTAAGAATATTGGTTAAAATTGGGTCTAGACTATCAAAAGGATTAACCTGTTTGGGTATCCGAGTTAACAGGTCGATTACCCACTTAGCGATGGTGATAGTCAACCAAATGGTTGTAGCAAGGGGAATTACGACTAAAAACCCTGCTATCAAATCATTCTTTAAATCCTGCTTTAAGCGTTGCAGCACAGAGCGCTAACTCTCCTAATTATTCTGACAATAAAACTGATCCCGAACTATCTATTATTTGTAAGGCTTGCAAAGAATTATTGCAAGTATTGACTTAGTAATCTTTGTATGTATATTCCAACGATAGCAAAAAATTAATTTCTTAGTTAGTGATAGATCTGTTTAATATTTTACCCTGTGCCGCCTTGCTCGCAATCAAAAAAAACCGAAGAGATTGCTACTTATAATTTTCTATCAGTCTGCTTAAGCTTTTTTCTTACTAAACCTCGCGGCACTACTATTAGTATTTTGTAGTCCAAACCAACCCATCAATAAATAGCCAATAGCTAATAGTAAACTACTGATCCCCGTACGCAAACTCTGTTTGATAGCCTCAGTTTTCGTTCTGCTTTTTTGTTCTAAAGTTTCTGTTCTCAATTTAGTTTGTGCTTCGTTGAGTCGGGCATCGAGTATTGCTGGGTCTTTGGCATTTCTGCTTAAACTTTCTAGTTGTTGTTTCGTACTAGTCAATTGTTGTCGTTGTTCGGGATTGATGGTCACTCCATCTAGTTTGCCACTATTTAAAGCTTGATCAATATCTTCAATTCTTTGGGCGATGAGCTGAACATTTTGCGGATTTTTGAGTTGTTCGTATCTCTGGCTGATCAGGGATTGGGCTTCTTCTGTACTGGCATCAATTTGAGCCAAATTCTGAGAACTAATAACTCTTAAATTATTCAGATGCCAAGGAACTAGCAGAAAAAAGACGACCCCTAAAAGCAAAGACAAGCAAAATGCTGGTAATCTAAGATCAAAACCTTTGCTGATTGTAGCTTTTGAGAGATTTGATTCCACCCAATAACTCAGGACAATAAATGCTATTCCTACCATCGGGACAATTCCCCGATCTACAACTTGACTCACAACCTCAATTTGCCAGAGAGCATCTGAGCCTTGAAAAGGAAAAAACGATGTTACATAGTCTAAAAGAGAAGTCAGAACTAGAATTCCACCAATAGTTTTGAGACAGAGGGATGTAAAGTTGGCAATTTTAGAGCTACTCATAGTTTTTGTAAGAATATGACTTGTGATCTTAACGAGAAACGCGCACCAAGAGTGGGTTACCCTTCGTTTTGAATAAGGTATCAGCGTGCGAGTTGGACAAACCTTCTAACCTGCATATCTTAACCGCTACAACGTGAATTGGCTCCCCCCTGTTGCCACTATTTCTAATGCCCTGATGCCCCATGAGCGAGACTAATTCTCTTAGCTTTGAAGAAATAGTTAAAATTTTCCACTATCAAGATTACGATCTCTTAAGATAGATTGGGTCATAATATTTAAATTTAGACTAATGAAAAAAATTGTTGAAGTGTTAGCGGATAAAGTATCTCTCATAGAGAGATCGCAAGTACTAGTGGTAGACAAAATTCAATCCGCGATCGCATCTAGAGGTCAATGTTCCATTGCTTTAGCAGGGGGCAGTACCCCTAAACCTTTATACGAAGCCTTAGCTCAGGAAAATCTGCCCTGGGATAAGATTCATATTTTTTGGGGTGATGAACGTTATGTAGCGCCTAACCATCCAGATAGTAATCAACTGATGGCTCGTCAGGCTTGGTTGGATAAAATTGAGATTGCCGAAACGAATATTCATCCGATCCCCACTGAGGCTAATAATCCTGAAATAGATGCTCAAAGTTACGAAGCAGAGCTTAGAAAAGTATTTGCTGCTTCCCCGGAGGAATTTCCAACATTTGACATTATACTGTTAGGTATGGGTGATGATGGACATACAGCCTCTCTTTTTCCCCATACTTCCGTATTGAACGAAGCTAAAAAAGCGATCGCCGTAGGCAACAAAGATGGTCAACCCCGTATTACTTTTACTGTGCCTTTACTCAATCAAGCTCGTTGTGTTTTATTCTTAGTAGCAGGAGCTAATAAACAAGCTGCATTAGAACAGGTTTTTGCTGCTCAAGGAGACGCAATGACTTATCCTTCTCGCTTAATCAATCCTCAAGGGGAATTATGGTGGTTGCTAGATCGAAATGCAGGAGCAAAAATTAATGTGCCTATTTCCTGTTAATTTGCTAACTATTCAAGTTTAGATTAATTAATAAATACTAGAGAATCAACAAGGTACTGAACAAAGTAATTATGATTATTTGTACCAACTGTAATCACCAAAATCCAGAAGGCTCTGTACAATGTGAAAATTGCTACGCTCCTTTACCGAAAATTTCACCTTGTCCCCATTGTGGAGCTCCTGTGCAAAGTAATGCGACTTTTTGTGGCCAATGTGGCTACAATCTCCAGTTAGAAGAGCCATGTTCTTTAGTAGACTCAGACGATTATGACAAGCTTGAGCTTCTGGAGGAAGACGCAATTCCTACTGACGGAGGAAATTCTGCCCTACGAAGCCCCTGGGATACAGATACAGGGGAAGAACTAATAGACGCAAGACAAGATGTTTCTTTCAACCCAATGCTGTCTCGAGAAAGGGAGCTAATGTCTTCGGAATCATCGAATTTCGCAGCAGACATTCCTGAGGAGTCAGCAGTGAATGCCTATGAAGTAGAGAATCTAGAAGAATTCGTAGCAGAAGAATCATTTTATCCTGATACAAATCTCGAAAATGATAGTTTGGAGCCAGATTTTGATACAGCTCTAGATCTTGCTTTAGATGCTGAACTTCCAGAAATGTCTGATATAGAGGAGTTAGAAGCTACAACTGCCGGACTAGCATCGGCAATTCCTGAGATCCCTAAAATTGCCGAACTTTCAACTCCAGAGGAACTAGAAATAGCAACTTCCGAATTAGAGCTCGAAGCTGAAATCCATGAAATTGCCGAACTTTCAACTTCAGAGGAACTAGAAATAGCAACTTCTGAACATCCAGTATCCCCCTCTAAATCCATAGGTTCATTATCAGAATCAGTAACTCGACTACAGTTACAGCGGATTATTTTATCTCATGTTCAAACTGGTACTGAAATCGAAATTACACATCATTCAGATATCATCCGTATTGGCAAACCCAATAGTCAAATCCCGCCTGATATTGATGTTTCCGGCTTTCCTGATTCGAATATCGTCTCCCGAGTACATGCCAATATTCGAGTGGAAGGAGATACTTACTTTATTGAAGATTTAGGGAGTTCTAATGGAACTTATGTTAACCATAAACCTTTGATGACAGGCAATAGACATCGCTTGCGTTTCGGAGATCGTATTTCTCTAGGAAAAGGAGATCTCATGACTTTTATTTTCAAAATCATTGACGAATGACACCATGTCTTGTCTTCGTGGTAAAGCCGTTTATTATTGAGTGAAGTAGAGGAGCTAGAAGGATTTTTTAGGCCAAGATTGGAGGATTTCGTTAAAATTATTTTTATAGGTCAATGAATGGGCAAATTGACAATTCACTTGTCCCCTCTTCGCAGGACTTGTACCATCCTAGTGGGACAATATCCTCGGATGGCGATAACATCCTATCTAAGTTGGTAAATAAGGGAACGCGCGAGTTGCGACGTAGGGGCGCATCGCGATGCGCCCCTACAGGTGTCTGATAAATCTGATCAAAACTTGGTAAAAATATTTCGATAAATCACCTTAAGACTAGGTCAGAATCTAGGATAATATCTAAATCTTGGTTGGGATCAATCGAAATTAGTTCTGCTTCATTTCCTCCCAAAAGCAATCCCGCAATGGCTCCTAATCCTGCACCACCAAGAACTTCTCCCACACTAATATTACCAAAGATTCCTGATAAGACGGCGGCGGCGGCGGCTCCAATAGCTGCACCTTTGAGAACATCACCGGCATCTTTTCCTTTGCTAACAGTTTCCGTGCGGGTCACGGGTTGAGATCTGGCATTGATATATTGTCTTGTCCCATCAGCAAAAATTAATTCTTCTGCCACAAAAATAGAACCCACATAACCATTGCCAACTGGTTCTATTTGTCCTTCAACTTCTGTACCATAAGGAATTAGCATGTTGCGGGAGCGATCGCGGATATTGGCGGCTACAGTAAGAGTAACTGGAATAGTTTCTTCTTTGGTAACTAAAATCTTTTCTTTGTCGTATTCTAAGGGAATGATTGTGCCTGCGGGGATTACGATACTATCATCAATACTATTACTATTACTCCGAGATGGTCCTGGAGAGGGAAATAACTGGGCGTTAGCAGGGTATAAACTGGCGAGGGGGGCCATCATCATGGTGCTAAGACTGAGTCCAATAGCAAGGGCTGGCTTATAGTATCTAACTTTAAACATAATTCTTTAATTAGCGTCATAATGCATCGGGATTACTAGCAAAGACGCCAAAGGTTCGAAAAGAGTTCCAAAAACATTGAACATTAAACATTGACGAGCGACCCTACAGATTCGTGATCCGCGTTGGCGTAATGAGGTTTATCCCGCAATGTTATACCAAATTAAACAATATTCACGACAGATCATGGTGGTAGGGGCGAACGGCCGTTCGCCCCTACAGAATCATTTGTTGTATTTCTATTTTAAATTGGTATTAAACATTAGCAAATATCTGAATACAAACCATGCTAGAGTCAGAACTATTACGCAAACTTTGCTATGGGGATAGATATTGTAGAGAAAATAATGATTTTTGGAAAGTTATAGAAAAAAAATCATAGAAAAGTTGTACTCTTAATCTGTAATTTTATAACCTAGATCCCGCAGAAAAATTTTAGTTCTCAATCAATTAATTTAGTATGTATCTCTCAATACCTTGTCAGATAAGCATTGAAAGTCATTTCTTTTGTTATAGATCACAATTAATGACTAAGAATCATTCTTGTTTGCGATCGCTAATTTGTTTATATGCGATCGCAAACAATAAGCGAAAACGAGCTAAAATCTACTAAATTAGCTTAATATATTTAATTCAAAACTTGCACACTCAGCTTTTAAATTAATTCATTGTTACTCTATCTTTTTTCTGCGGAATGTGGGTTATAAGTAAGTGTACAAAATCAATTATCATTAATCAAAAAGAATTGATATCTTTGATAAACTCTCTCTTGCCAGTGTTTGGAGTTTTTTCTTGCATGATTTCTACATATTTTTGAACCATATCTGATTTTAGTGGAGTTAAAACCTTACTTTCTTGGCTTTTTCTATATTTTTTAGCTTCTAAAATATAAAACTCAAGTTGATTGTTTCTATTCCAGATCCAAACTTCTGGTATGCCCAGTCTTCTGTATTTCTCTAAATCATCAATACTGCCACTGCTATAGTTTACTTCAACAGCAATATCTGGTAAATCTTTATTGGTTTCAATTGCATAGCTTGTATCAGGTTCTTTCCCAGTTATTAATTCTTTATTTCTCAAGGTTGTAGAGCCAATGGGAAAGCATTCTATGTCTTTGTCATAACAATAGGTAGTAATAATTATACTAGTTAGTTCTTTAATAGTTTCGTGTTTTCTGCCAGGAGACATTATCTCTAATAATCCGTCTAAATATGATACCTTACACCAAGATACATCTCCTAGTTCTTGTAAAAGTTTCTCATAATCTTCCCATGACACATCATTAATGAAAAAAGTTCTATCTTTTTCCTCTAGATTTTTAAATTTATCAATCTCAGCGATGAGATTCAGCATTTGGGGCGTTATCTTGAGGGTCTTGATATCCACGATCACATCTTGAGCCAATTATCAGCCCAATTGTAACTAATTAGAGACGATTAGAGCCAATTAAGAAGACTTAGGAATAAACCCGAATAAACTCTAAAGGTAAACCATCACTGTCAGCAATAAAAGTAACCTCATAAATGCGATCGCAGATCTGTTGTTGTCGAGGTTCTAGTAAAATCTTCAGATCTGTTCCTAAATTGGGATTCTCCTGCGCTGCGTTGGAGAACTTAGTTTGTAATTGCTGCAACCAGTTGGGTAAATTATCGGTAAGATTCGTCAGGTCGAAAGACAGATGATAATAACCTACATAATGCTCATCATCAAAAATATCAGGAACAGGTTTAGGCTGAGGAATTTCTATCAGTTCGATTCTCCCACCCAAGCCTTCGAGCCAACAAGCAAGAGTAAATCCTGTGGTAAATCGCTCTTTAACTTCAAAACCTAGCAACTCATAAAAAGCGATCGCTCTTCGGATATTAGCAGTACGAATCGAAGCATGATGAAACATAAGTAGTTACTAATATAAGTATCCAAGAAAGACTGATAACTGATTAATCTTACCTATTCAAAAAGAAAACGATAAGGATAGTGACGAGGTTTTCCTGGTTCGGTTTCTAAGCGGAAATTAATCACTTCCCAATAAGGTTCATCAGCAGATTCAGAACTAAAAAATACTGGTAAACCATAAAGTTGAGGAGTTTGTGAATTTTCTGCTTTTTGCCAAGGTTGATGACGTTCGAGATAGGAGCCAACTAAATCTTTATAACGATGGGCAATAGTTATCTTAGTAGCCCGAAAACCTTCTGTATACAGTCGATCTAAGGCTTCATGAATTTCAAAACGAATTCCATCGGGATGAGTATGTTGACGATACCATTTATCCTCCCAGAGTCGCCAAGATCTTCCCGAAGGCAAATGGATTAACTCTTGGGTTTTGGGATTAGCTTCAAATGCTCCGTGACGTGAGCAGATATAGCTATCAGTCAAGGTGATGGCAGCAATTGTTTGTCGACAATGGGGACATTTAATTTCCGCCCCAAATATAGGATACTGTAAACTCTGATTCATTATATAAATGCCTTTTCTTCTACCATACAACATCCTTTCCAACTTACTTGATCATTCTTAACGAGATTTTTAGCTAATTGACTAATTGTTAGTAGCTTTTTTGTTCTTGATTTTAAGTTGAAAGGTAATAAACTTAACTCTACCGGCTCCAAGCCCCTAAAAGTCAACTCGCGCGTTCCCTGATCGAGGTTTAATCGCCAAGGGGAGAAGAGGGTTTTGATTGATTAATTAGTTAGTATCTCTAGTTAATCTCATTTGTATTTAAGCCCCCTTCCCGCGCTCGTCAAATTACACTAAGTATAGCTTATATAACTTGCGATCGCCATGAGTAAATCCTTAAGCCCCCATCCAAATTGTTCTACTCCTGATTTATCTGCTGCTGCTTTTGTTGCCGATAATGCAAGGGTTATGGGAGACGTCTCTATAGGAGTTGGCTCCAATATCTGGTATAGCGCTGTAGTACGCGCTGATGTAGAGAAAATCATAATTGGCGAATATACCAATATTCAGGATGGTGCTGTGTTACATGGCGATCCTGGTTTCCCGACAATTTTAGAGGATTACGTTACGATTGGTCACCAAGCAGTGATCCATTCAGCTCAGATAGAAAGAGGATGCTTGATTGGTATTGGGGCAGTGGTTTTAAATGGGGTTACGGTAGGTGCAGGAAGTATTATTGGTGCTGGCTGTATTGTTACGAAAGATGTACCAGAGCGATCGCTAATGGTGGGAATTCCCGCCAGAAGAATTCGCCATGTCACTGATGAAAAAGCTCAAGAATTAATCGAACATGCTCAACATTACTATGAATTAGCATTAGTTCACGCCCAAAAAAATTAATAATCACCCCAAGACGGTCAAGAGCTTAAGGCTTATAGCTTACAGCTAATCCCTTGGCGAGCAAAAAAACACCAGCGACACTTCGCTGGCTTCTTTAGTTGTTGTTGTTTTAATCCTGGAGAAATCTTAACCCTGCGTTCCCAAACCTGCAACGATAAGATGTTTTCCTACTTAAGAATCGTAACAGAGGATACGAGATAATGTAAAAAAAAATTAAAAATATCAACTATTTCTATGAATTTACGATAGGAATTTTTAGCTTATATTCAATGCTCTATTTATCTTTAAGGTTTTTTATAGTTATTTTGTACTAATAAAATATGATTATCCATCACTTTCAAGTGGGAATCTCTTACCTTAAAGCGTAAAAAAACGCAACTATTAACTATTTGCCAGCAACCAATGTCTTTTAGCGTTACAATTTTTAACAAAATATTTAAATATTTGTTATGCCATTATGAAAACAGCTTTAGTTACAGGTGCATCCTCAGGGATTGGTGCCGAATTTGCTCGACAACTAGCAGCGAAAAAAAATAATCTGGTCTTAGTTGCTCGTTCAGGAGATAAGCTACAAGAGTTGGGGCGACAATTACAATCAGAACATGGCATTCAAACCTATGCGATCGCCCAAGATTTAACTGCACCCCAAGCGGTCGCGACTATTTTCGAGAAAATTCAGTATCAAGGACTAACAATTGATTTATTAGTGAATAATGCAGGTTTTGGTGATTACGGCAAGTTTAGCGATCGCCCTTTAGAGAAACAACTGAGCATGATTCAACTTAATGTCAATGTTTTAGTCGAGTTAACAGGCTTATTTTTACCAGCCATGAAACAGCGGGGGGAAGGGGGAATTATTAATATTTCCTCTATTGCAGGATTTCAACCTTTCCCCAAGATGTCCGTTTATGCAGCGACCAAAGCCTTTGTCCTCAACTTTACCGAAGCCTTATGGGCAGAAAACAAAGATACAGGTGTCCAGATTTTAGCAGTTTGTCCTGGTCCGACAGAATCTCAATTCTTTAAAGCAGCTGAATTTCCCGTCTCAATGATGGCAAAAAACCAAAACGGCATGAAACTAACATCTAATAAAGTAGTTGTGTCAGAAGCGCTGCAAGCTTTAGAGAAAAAGCAACCTAACGTAGTCACTGGAGGCTTTCTCAATCAATTTATTGTTAATCTACCAAGATTTGTTCCCAGAGACTTATTAGTGCGGCAATTAGCCAAAATGTTCTAGTAATTAAAGCATTGAGTCCAACTCGCTTATTAATTACTCTCAAGAATGTATCTGTTTTTCAATTTAGTGATAACGTCATCTGGTAAATTATCTAAAGTTGACAAATAAAATACGCAAGTTCTAATTTGTTAACTAAAATTTACTTTATATTGTCTTTTAAGAGTACAGATTACCTGGATGCATATTGCTTGGTTGGGAAAAAAATCACCATTTTGCGGTAACGTGACCTATAGTCGAGAAATAACCAATGCACTGTTAGACAGAAATTATCATGTCAGCTTTCTCCATTTTGCCCAAGCTGAAAGTAGTCGTGATAATTGTTCTAACTGTCCAGAAGTTTTATTGCCATTTATTTATAAATCTCAGGTTTATACAATACCGGCATTAAAAGCGAGTAAAGTGTTAATGCGATCGCTACAAAAGTTAAAGCCTGATGTTGTTCATGCTTCTCTGACTTTATCTCCTTTAGATTTTGCTCTTCCTGAAATTTGTGAAGAATTAAATTTACCTTTGATTGCGACATTTCATCCACCCTTTGACAGCAAACTCCGTAACCTCAAATCCAGCACCCAATATCTTACTTATCAACTTTATGCACCTTTTTTAGCTCGCTATGATCGGGTAATTGTTTTTAGTGAAATCCAAAGGGATTTATTGATTAAATTAGGAGTTGCTGCGGCAAAAATTGCCATTATTCCCAACGGAGTTGATGAAAATAAATATTCTCCAGGTTATTCTCATCTCAAATATCAATTACAAGCTAATAGATTATTTGTTTATCAGGGACGGATTGCTACTGAAAAAAATATTGAAGCCTTACTCAAAGCTTGGAAACATTCCCATCTGGGAAATGATTGTAAACTATTAATCGTCGGCGATGGTCCGTTAAGAAATTCTCTCCAGACTAGTTATGACAAAAAACATAATATTATCTGGTTGGGTTTTGTTGCAGAAGAAGAGCATCGTATTGATATTTTGAGAGCAGCCGATGTCTTTATTTTGCCTTCTTTAGTAGAAGGTTTATCGATCTCTTTATTGGAAGCTATGTCTTGTGGAGTAGCTTGTATTGCCACTGATGCTGGGGCAGATGGAGAAGTATTAGATGCTGGTGCGGGAGTGGTGTTGGATACTCAAGGAGTTGCTACCCAGTTAAAAACCTTATTGCCTCTGTTTCGCGATCAACCAGAAATGACTGATTTATTAGGAAATAAGGCGAGACAGAGAGTGTTACAACGCTATAATTTGCGGCAAAATCTTGATAAGCTAGAGAGTCTTTATGCTGAAGTTGTAAATGCTCAACCTTTGTCAGTTATTGGTAATAGATAAGTTTAACAACCAAATAATAGATTAGTAGGATAATAATATTGTCCTAGTGGTGAACCAAATTTGCTCCTAGACAGTTTATATGTTCTTGTGATTTGCTTTGACTGCTATAGTTTTTGGGTTTATATTACTATTCCTTAATTTATTATTACTAAATATTAAATATTTTTTGATCTGCAATCTGATTTTTGAGTTTGTACTATATTGAGAATTATAGGCTAGAGTAGTGTAATTTTTCACTTACAAATAAATTAAGAGAATAAATCTTATTTTTTTAAGTAATAAAAAAACTTCAATTGCATATCTTAGCCTTAAGCTACTTAATCTAAGTAATAAACCTTAGTTTAAAATCTATCAAGCAAAAGTAAGAATATGAATTTTCGTTTTTTAGTTAGCTTTATTTTAGCAATCACCAGCGTCAGTCTAATAGCTAAAGCTACTCAGAGCCAACCCGAGAGTCAGAATAATTTTGATCGCGTTACTTTTTTTTGCGGAGAAGCCACAGATGCTGCTACTGGGGATAAACTTCCGACCACCTTAGCTTGGATTCCCCAAAGAGGTAAGAATATACCCATTATCTATTGGAAATCCTATCCTTTCAGAGGTGCCGCATGGACTAACCAAAAAAGATGCGAGAATGTATCTCCTAAATTTCAAACATTTTACGAAAAGGGTCTTTTGGAGTATCTAACTCATGGTATTTATCAAGGTTCTCCAGTAATTTGTGCAGTGGTTAAAGATCCTGGACAATGCAATAGTGAAAATCAACTAATTCAACTCAAACCCGATCAAGAAGGGGGTGAAGTCCTAATGAGTTTGATGGACATCTTGGAAAATAGAACCGCTCAACCTTTATATCAAAATTCTGGGGAACAGGTATATGTTCCAATGGACAATTTTCTGGAAAAAGCACCAGCAGTAGATTCAGGCGATATTACCCAGAATTCATTGTAAATACTAGCTAGATCCCCCTAAATTTCCCTCAATAAAACAATACCCCTGAAAGGAGAGGTAGGAAGAGGTGGGAGACATCTGTCGTCCCTCCTTTCAGGAGGGAATGATGGAGGTGGGAGGGTTAGGTAGAGGTGGGGATTTAGGGGGCTAAATTCATGTCAAAACAGATCGATAAATAAATTAATAGAGGGGATCGAAATCGATAAATAATAACTATAAAATTTTCGATTTCAAAAAAATTTAAAAACCTGTGATTAAAATCTCTTTACCAATTATTGCATCATTAATTCTGCTTCCCATACCTGTTATTGCTGCTGATTATCAACCTCTCTTCCAACGCTTTGACGAACCTGATTCCCTGCTAAATGAATCGAGTAATGAAAATAGCGAGGAATCAGAAATAATTGCTCAGAATATCGCTCCACAATTAGATCCGCAATTATTAGAATTTGCCAAAAATATTATTGTAAAGGTAACTACTGATAGAACTGGCGGTTCAGGAGTTATTTTTGCTAAAAAAGATAATACCTATTTGGTGCTTAGTAGTGGTCATGTGATTCGAGACAGCAAAAGTATTACGATTCAAACTGTTGATAAGACAAATCATCAAGCAAGCTTAATTCCCATTAATCAAGATCTCGATTTAGCATTACTAGAATTTACCAGCGAGAATGATTATGAAATTGCTTCTCTAAACTATACAGATTTTCCTCGCACAGAAGAAAAAATTCTGGCGGGGGGTTATTCGGCGGAAACAAGAGAATTAGTAAATATAGAGAGCAAAATCACTCAAATACCAGATAAAAAATTAAAATTAGGTTATCAAATAGGCTTTACCGGGGATTTAGTTTCGGGAATGAGTGGTGGTGCAATTGTTATTGCTGATGAATATGGCGGAGATTTAATCGGGATTAACGGTATTGGAAGATATCCGATATTGAACACAGGATATACCTATCAAGATGGCACTAACCCCAGTCCAGCAGAAATAGAATCGATGAGGGAACTCAGTTGGGGAATTCCAATTTATACTCTGTTGGCACAAATAGATCCTGAGATTATGACTGCTTACAATCTCAAGCCACCTTCGACGGTTGCGGAGATAGAAAATATTCCCTTAACAGGATGGTTAGGAGAATTAGAACAGAAAGCCAAAGCCATTACGGTCAGAATTGAGAATACTAATGGTTTAAACAACGGTTCAGGAATTATTGTTGCTCAAGAAGGTGATGTTTATGCTGTTTTGACGGCAGATCATGTAATCTGTGAACAAGGTGACGAGCGGAATAACTGTAAAGGTTTTACTTATGAAATAGTTGCTCCTGATGGTCAGAGATATTCTATTGAGAGGAGTAACATTAAGCGACAGGAAGGGGTAGACTTAGCAGTCGTCAGATTTAGTAGCGATCAGGATTATCAGATAGCAGAGTTGGCTAATTACAATGTCAAAAATGATGATCCCGTATTTGTTGCTGGATATCCTAGGTTAAGTCAGACAAGAGCTCCTAAATGGTTATTTAGTTTGGGATATGGTTTAGAAAAAGAACAGGGATTACTAGAAGTGAGCGATTCTTCTTTAACTCACAATGGCTCTAGTTTTGTTAGTAGTAAAGCTAGTTTAGCTGGAGGATATGAGCTAGTTTATACCAGTATTACCTATGGGGGAATGAGTGGCGGTGCGGTATTAGATAGAGAAGGAAGAGTTATCGGAATTCATGGGCTAGCTGAAGGAGAATCCACCATTGAGGAAAGTAGTGGTAATATCAAAAGAATTCAACTGGGATATAGCTTAGGTATTCCCATGAATACTTGTTTGGGTTTGCAGGAAAAATTTGATTTGAAACAGTTACAAATACAAGATACTCCTGTTAATGAATTCAACTCTCAAGAGAAAAATGCTTTTGAAGCCGCTATTCTTAGTGTAGAAATCCCTCAAGGGAATACAGAAACTTCTCAATGGTTACAAAGAGGTAATCAACTTTGGCGTTTAAAGCGTTACCAAAAAGCAGTGCAAGCTTTTGAACACGCTAGTGCTCCTAATGCCAAGTCTAATTATTTAGCCTACTACGGCAAAGGTATGGCTTTAAAGGATCAAGGAGCAAATCGTGCAGCATTAAAAAGTTTTGAGCAAGCTACAATTGCTAATCCCAACTTTGCTCCTGCTTTTTCTGATAAAAGCGCAGTTTTAAGCAATTTGAATCAACTAGAATCTGCTTTAGATGCGATTAATAGAGCGATCGCTATTCAAGAAAA
This sequence comes from Xenococcus sp. MO_188.B8, assembly GCA_030065615.1. Classification (GTDB taxonomy): domain Bacteria; phylum Cyanobacteriota; class Cyanobacteriia; order Cyanobacteriales; family Xenococcaceae; genus Xenococcus. The sequence goes on from JASJDR010000001.1 coordinate 86,426, forward strand.
TAATGCTAATTTATATGATCAAAAAGCGAGTATACTATCAAGTTTAAAACGCTATCAAGAAGCTGAAGCAGCTTACAACCTAGCAATTACTAAAAGTCCTCGCGCTAATTTTTACCAAAATCGGGGTTTTGTTTACTTCAATCAGGAACAATGGGATTTAGCTCTAGACGACTATAATAAGGCGATTGCGCTTAATCCCGAAGATACTAAAGCTTATATTGATCGGGGTTTTGTTTACTTCAATCAGAAACAATGGGATTTAGCTCTAGACGACTATAATAAGGCAGTTGCGCTTAATCCCGAAGATGCTAAGGCTTATATTAATCGTGGTGTTCTTTACGAAAGGCAGGAACAATGGGATTTAGCTCTAGCTGACTTTAATAAAGCGATCGCGCTTAATCCAGATAATCCAGAACTTGCTTATGCTTACAGAAATCGGGGACATGTTTACTTCGAGCAGGAACAATGGGATTTAGCTCTAGCTGACTCCCATAAGGCGATCGCTCTTGCTCCCGAATTTGCTCATACTTACGTAAATCGGGGATATCTTTACTTCAAGCAGGAACAATGGGATTTAGCTCTAGACGACTATAATAAGGCAGTTGCTCTTGCACCCAAAGATGCTCATGCTTACGGAAATCGGGGGGAACTTTACGCTAAACAGGAACAATGGGATTTAGCTCTGGCTGACTTTAATGAGGCGATCACTCTTGCTCCCAAAGATGCTAGAGGTTACATTGCTCGGGGTGCTATTTACGCTAAGCAGGAACAATGGGATTTAGCTCTGGCTGACTTTAATGAGGCGCTCGCGCTTAATTCTGAATATACTTTGGCTTACAGAAATCGGGGTGCTATTTACGCTAAGCAGGAACAATGGGATCTAGCTCTAGCTGACTTTAATCAGGCGCTAGCGCTTAATCCTCAAGATGCTAGAAGTTACATTGCTCGGGGTGCTATTTACGCTAAGCAGGAACAATGGGATCTGGCTCTGGCTGACTTTAATCAGGCGCTCGCGCTTAATCCTAAAGCTGATTATGCTTACAAAAGTCGGGGCGCTCTTTACTATGATCAAGGAGAACTGAAATTGGCTCTAGATAATTTCAAACAAGCAATTGACCTCAATCCTAAAGATGCCGAACCCCAACTGGCTCTTGCTGTAACTTTATTTACTCTAGGGGAATCGGAAAAAGCTTTATCAATGGCGCAAACTGCTTTAAGTGTGGATAAGCGACATGCTGATATTAAATTTCTTAAAGAAAATCTTTGGGGCGATAAGTTAATTGCTGATACGGAAAAATTACTATCTCATCCTAAAATTCAAGCATTATTAAATTAGGGAGTTTGAGGGAGCGATAAAACTCCGTCCTCAATGACGAGTGTTTGTTAATATAAATGCCAGACTATTGCGTAATAAATTAAGAGAAAGAGAAGAATTGATACCAATTTGAAAAAACAATACGACAGATACGGTAGGGGCTTGGCACTGCCAAACCCCTAGATAAATTATATTTGTCGCAAAGATTATTTAATTTGGTATGAGTAATGATGTAGGCTTGATGTGAGTTAGTTGTGTTCATTTTCTAGTTCTTAGCTCTTGGAGTTTTTGATATTAACTTGATTGGTTTATCTTATTTATGATGCTTGACATCTTGGAGTAAGCTTTTTATGCTCAAGTAATTTATGATAGCAACCAAGATACAGTAATTACATAGCTAATAGGTTTTAAAAATCGTGGCTCCGTTTAATTTACATTAGACGTAATGTATAACTTTGTTTGATAAAATGAGCACTAGGATACAACAGGATACAATAGTTCGCCAAAGATATAAAATTACTCAACATATAGGTGAAGGGGGGTTTGGAGATACTTACTTAGCAATAGATCTCGATTTTCCCGGTCAACGTCAGTGCATAGTAAAACATCTCTCGCCACACAATCCTAGTCCAGAAATATTAGCAATAGCTCAAAGACTATTCAAAACCGAAGCAAAATGCCTATCTCGTTTAGGAGAACATAATCAAATACCCCGTCTATATTCTTACTTTGAAGAAGATGGACAATTTTATCTCGTACAGGAATTTATCCAAGGACATAATTTAACTCAAGAGTTTCAGCCAGGGGAAAAATGGACTGAAGCCGAAACAGTTGAATTTCTCCTAGAACTCCTAGAAATCTTGACCGTAGTACATAAACAAAACACAATTCATCGAGATCTTAAACCAGATAATATTATGCGTCGTGATAGCGATGGCAAATTAGTTTTGATCGATTTTGGTGCAGTCAAAGAAGTCGTAACCGTAGACAAAAAGGGACAAACAAATTCCACTGTTGCTATTGGTACTAGCTCTTATATGCCTCCAGAACAAGCTAAAGGAAAGCCTGGAAAATATAGCGATATTTATGCAGTAGGAATGTTAGGCATTCAAGCTCTTACAGGTTTAAAATCTAAAGAATTACCAGAAGACTCAGAAAGCTTACAACAGCTATGGCAAGATTTGGATATTAAGGTTAGTTGTAACTTAAAATCTGCCCTGAATAACATGGTGAGTTATCAATATAAAGAACGTTATCAAGATGCAGTTGAAGCTAGAGAAGCATTTATCCCCCAAGCAACAAAAATTATTAATCAAGGGAAAATAACAAATTACTCTGGGAGATTTTTTTTTATTTCTCAATTAAAAATTAAACTATTACTTTTATTTTTAGGGATTATGGGGTTAGCTGGTATAGGATTTTATGTGTTTTCTAATAAACCTAAATACGCTCAATTAGAAGAATATCTAAAAAATGATCAATGGCAACAAGCCGATGCGGAAACTGACAGACTAATCTTAAAAATCGCAGGAGAGAATAATTCTTTAGGCTCAGAATCTATTAACAAACTACCTTGTGAATCTCTCCAGAAAATTGATGAACTTTGGCAAGAAAATAGTAACGGACGTTTTGGTTTGACTCCTCAAAAGAAAATCTATTTAGATACAGGAAATCAAATCGGTCAATATAGAGAATCTAGTTATGAAGAATTTGGCAACAAAGTTAAATGGAGAACTATTTCTGATGTATGGAGCTTATATGGAGATCTTAAATTTACTGATATAGCTCCGGTAGGACATCTTCCCAGTCCAGGTAAAATATCTTCAGATAGAAATGATTTACGTTGGCAGGAAAGAGGTATGTTATTGTCGCGATTTGATGCTTGTGGTTGATAATCTTATTTTTCTGATAAGTTTCCACAGTGCACAAGAGAGAGTTCATCAGAAACGAGACCATTTCTGACTTCCCAAAAGCACAACAGCTAAATGACGCAGAATAATATTGCTAAGGACAAGCACGCACCAAAAGAAACGACGGACGGAGCGTACGAGTTCCGCCGTAAGATGACGGAATCAGCCCTTCAGCTTCCTCTAACTTCGTGAATGATAAATCTAAGCAAAACCTGGTAAAAATATTTCTGGAAATCACCTAAAACCTCGGCTTGCTCTGCAGTGTAAATATTAAGAACTATAGGTGAAAGATTAAGAATAAAATCAGTCTAGAAATTGCACGGTGAATTTTCATTAAGATTGGGTATCGTAAATATATAAGAACTTATTCCGCTTGTCCCGCGAAGACGAGGCAAATGGGGTAATGGGCAGCACATATTTGAATTAAGATAAGTGGTGGAGCTACTAACCAACTTCAAGCTCTCAGCCTGGTTTAATTCTCTCTATATGTGAGTAAAAAGGCTAATCCCCATTGGAGGATATCATCCCACTTGAAGGGACAAGTAGCTTAGAAATTATAGCTAATCGCAAAGCGGTTGTACCAAGAAATTTTGGATTATGACTAAGTCAATTGACAACAATCCTCCCAATCCTGAACCAAAAAAACAAAGTTCTCTTGAGCATTTATTAGAAAGTTTGAAAAAACCGAGCAAAAAATTAACTTTCGGGGTTGCTGCGATCGCAACTTTGGGGATCTTGGGTTATGTAGGAGTACAATACTTAGTCAGGGCCAAATTACCACCGTTTTTGGAAACACAGATTGGCAATATTATAGATCGCCCGATAGATTTAGGAGAGGTCAAGGGGTTTTCCCTAGGAGGCATTGAATTTGGTCAGACGACGATTCCTGCTACAGCTCAAGATCCTGACAAGGTATCTGTAGAGGGAATCAAAATCGATTTTAAGATCTTTCCCCTGATCTTTCGCCGCACTTTACCTGCCGACATTACTTTAATTCAACCCGAAGTTTATCTAGAACAATCAGCCAATGGGCAATGGCTCAACCTTGATTTCTTACCTAGCGATTCTAATCAAGAAAAAAAACCATTACCTCTTAAATTAAATTTGGGTGTTGATTTAGAAGCTACTACCATTACCCTGGTACCCCATAAACAATCTCCGCTGACAATAAAAATCGATGGCACTGCTAGATATAATCAAACTGAAGCAGAATTAGTGGCTTACGATTTCGAGACTACTATTGCCAAAGCCCAAGCGACGCTCAAAGGGGAAACGCGACTAGAAACTGGGAAAACTGATACTAAATTACTAGTAAAAGATTTAGCTTTAGCAGATGTCACAACTTTATTACCCAATTCTCCCGTTATCCTCAATAGTGGAGTTTTAAATACCGATTTAGATATTGATATTCCTTCTTTTACAGAAATTACGGCGGCTAGTATTAAGGGATTGGTTAGCGTCAATGATGTCGCTGGAGAAGTTACTGCTTTATCTTCGACAGTTAAAGCCGAGTCAGAATTAGATTTTGATGGTAAAAATGCCGAGGTTAAACAAACTCAAGCTAGTTTAGGAGATATTGTTGCTCAAGTTGATGGAACGGTAAATTTAGAAAGCGGTTACGACTTAGATGTTGAGGTGTTACCGTTTCGGTTGTCTAGTATACCAACTGAGATCTCCAAGCAATTACCTGTGGCTCTTGGGGGAGAAGTTGTAGCAGCTTTACAGTTGCGAGGAGACATTCAAGAACCTTTATTAATGGGGAGAGTTAACAATACTCGCATTATCAATGTAGATAAAACCCAGTTTAAAAAAATTCAAGTCGATTTTAAGGCGGATTTGACAGAAGCTGTCTTAGAAAATTTGCAAATTACTCCTGTTGCTGGCGGAGAAATTACCGCTGAGGGAATAATTGTAACTAAGATAGGAGAAGCCTTAGCGAGCAAACAAGTCATAGACTTGACAAAAATGCCTTTGGAGTTTGATTTTCTGGCAGAATTACCTAGCAAAGACTTAGTTGAGCCTTATTATCAACTTCCGACTGCAGTAACAGTAAATAATCTTAACGCAGTTGGAAAAGTGACTGGTACGATAAATAATCTAGATGCTGTAGTCAATTGGCAAATCCCCGAAGCAAATACTACTAATAGAGAAAATATTTCCGGCTCAGGGGAACTGCGGCTAGCGAATAATCAATTACAGTTACAGAATACTCAAGTCAGATTGGGTAAGGGGTTTGCTGAAGTTCAAGCTCAGGCGAATTTAGAGAATAAACAATGGCAAGCAGATATTGCAGCTAATTCTTTGCCCCTAACTCCCTTTTTAACTCAGTTAACGATACCTAATCTCAATCTCGATCGCCCGATTGCGTTACAGAATGGGGATCTTCAATTCAATGGCAAGTTAGACGAGCTTAACCCTAATCAAGTAACAGGAGTTGCGGACATAAAGTTAAATATCGATCGCGGTACAGTTGCCGTAAACAGCAAATTAGATTCGGGAATCATTAGTGGCAACGTTAATACCAATGAAATTAACTTAAATCAACTTATAGCCAGTTTACCCGTAGCTGCTACAGTGCGATCTAGTGGTATTAATTTTTCTGGTGAATTACAACAGTTACTGACTTTTCAGGAAAATCCCAATCTTAGTAGTTTTCAAATAGATGTCGATGCCGACTTAAATTTAGCGGGTGGAACGGTAAACGCGATCGCAAATTTAAATAATAATCAATTTTTGACTAACATCAATGCCAATAATATTAGTTCAACTATACTCTTAAATACTTTTGCCCCCCAAAACCTAGCCGCTCTCGATTTAGATAATATCAACGCTCAGATAGATGTTAGTGGTGCTATCAATCCTGTAATTAATAACGAAGTTAATATTCCTCTCACTATTGAACGTGCTGCCATCCAGTCTGGAGCGCAAACTCTTGATGCTCAAGGTAATTTAACCTTATCTAACATCACCACTAATCTCGATGTTGCCAATACTAACTTAGATGTTAATGCTAATCTCGATTTTGATCGCTTGCCGATCAAACAACTGGCGGTTTCAGTTAATGAAAATAATCAATTAGTAGTAGATAGAATTAACATTCAGGGAGCAGTTGAGTTTGACGGAGCATTTAGCGGAAAAAACCTCATTTCTGCCCCCTTAGAACCAGGTAATATCTCTTTAATCGGAGACTTAAGACTAGTAAATTTTGCCTTTAATGATATTGAATTTGATCCTGTAATCGCCGGAAAAGTAAATATTGTCTCAGGCTCACAAATCGCTTTAAACCTACAAGGGGAACAAGATGTTATTGCTGCATCAGCTGTACCTTGTAAGGGTGATAACTGTCGCTTACCCTATTTACCAACTAACTTAGAATTCCGTCTTGGAGAAAATACAACTCAACCAATAATTGTTACAGGGAATCAAAACCAGGAGAGATTCTCTTTAGATATTAATAATTTTCCGTTAGTATTACTCAATCTCTCCCCAGGTAGAGCCGCAGGAATTCGAGGTGCCCTAAAAGGAAAAACCACGGGCAAGATCGATCTCAATCTTGATACCCTGGCTGCTAATGGTCAAGTAACAGTCGAAAAACCAGGAGTTGGCTATATCATAGCCGATCAATTTGCTATCGACTTTAACTTTGATCCAGATAATAATGTCGCTGAAATAACATCTGCCTCTTTAGATTTAGGGAACAGTAGATATAACGTCAATGCCTCTTTAAATTTACAAACAGGAGCTATCGATGGCAAATTAGATATTCCTGAAGCTTATATTCAAGATGTCTTAACTACTTTTCGCTGGTTTACCATCGAAGATTTAACTGATTTGTTTAATATTCCTGATTATGTTCCTACAGCAGCAATTATGCCAACTAATGAAATATATACGTTAGGCAAACCTGTAGTCATAAAACTGGATAAACTTATCCAAGTAGAAAATAAAATCCAGCAGATTGCTGCAGCTAAAGAAAAAGGTGGCATTCCCACCCAATTAGATTTTCGAGGAAAATATACTGGTTCAATTACCTTTGGCGGTACCCTAGAACAACCAGAAGCAACCTTTAGGGTAGAAGGCAATAACTGGCAATGGCAACCCCAAGCAAAGTTTGACTATTTGGTTGAATGGGACGGATTAGTTACAGAAAAAAACCCAGAAATAGTTAAAGAAGAAGACCCAGAAATTGCCATTCCTCAGCTGTTAATTGCAGGTAATTTACGAGGGACGGATCTAGATCTCGAAGTTGCCAAACTGCAACTAGAAGATGCTACTTTCTCCGCTTCAGGTAAGCTATCTCCAGCACAAGAAGATCTTAATTTTAAAGTAACTAATCTCACTATAAATGCGATTGATAAAATTATTGAACTGCCAGTTGATTTAGCAGGAGTAATTGATGTTACCGGTAAATTAACAGGTACGCTTAACAAGCCTCAGATTGCAGCAGAATTAGCTTTTGTTGATGGCGCATTGAACGATAAACCTTTACCTCAAAAATTTTTGGCTAACTTTGATTACGACGGGACAAAACTTCAGGTTGATACTAGCGAACCATCTTTTATCCAACTAACTGCTACTGTGCCCTATCCCATAGTACCCGAAAAGAGTGATCGCTTAGCCGCAGAAGTCAAACTAGATCCCGAAGCTTTTGAATTGTTGGATGTTGTCAGCCAAGGCTATTTAAATTGGCTCGGTGGTTCGGGAGATGCCGATCTCAAAGTTGATGCTCGCCTCGATTTAAAACGAGACATTCCCATCTATGAGCTCAATGCTAGAGGAATAGTTAACCTAGACAACTCTCAAGTTAATCTAGAAACTCCCTTTTTCTCCGCACCCTTTCAAGGCACCGGAAAAGTTACAGTTAATAATCAAATATTGACCGTAGAAAGTTTAGAAGGAACGTTTGCCGAGAAAGATTTATCTATCAATGGTGTATTACCAATACTTACTGCCGTTAATAACTTAGAAAATCCCTTAACAATTAACATTCCTGAGGGCAAAATTAATCTGAGACAAGTATATAGAGGCGGTATTTCCAGTAACATCAAAGTCACAGGCGCAGCATTAAAACCAATCATAGGTGGAGAATTTACCCTCAACAATGGTAGAGTTTATATCCCTAAAACTGAGACAACTAAACCTAATAGCGATCTGACAGAAACAGCAGACAAAGCTACCCGTAGAGACACCGCAGTAAACATTACTAATAGCCAAAGTAGGCAATCTGCTTTTGTAACTACACTGAATGATTTTCAAGTTAACTTAAAAAACGTAGCAGCTGAAGACAGACCGTGGTATAGATTCAGTGTGAATGGGGACTTGCTTCTCAACGGCACTGTCGATCAACCTGATAGCATTAAACCTCAAGGTACTATTACTTTAAGACAAGGCTGGGTAAATTTTTTGAGTAACGAATTTGATCTTAATCGTTTACGAGAAAATACTATTGTTTTTACCCCTAATGCCGGGATACTAAATCCTTATGTAGATATTCATTTTAGAACCATAATTAACGAATTCGATCAGGCAGCTACTAGAATACTTGAGACAGGAGAAAGTGAAATTAGAGATCCAATTTCTCAAGCCGAGGGCAGAAATTCTGTTGTAGTGAATTTGATTATTGATGGAGAAACAGAAACAATATTACCAGGTTTAGCTCAGAAAAATAATTATTGTGAGATACGCCCCAATAACGCTTCTTTAGCAGAGTCTGATCCGCATTACACGGTAGCAGAGCTGGAACGACTTACCGAATGTTTTAATAATAGAGCCCTAGCTGAAGATAAAGAACTCTTGAACTTATCTGCTATAAAATTAACCAGTATTCCCTTCCGCAGTGAAGAGGAAATTGTCAGTTTGATGGGAAATGAATTCTTGGCTTTTGGCGAAAGGTTAAGAGACAGTAGTCAATCTGAATTATTTAACTTAGGTGTCAACACCTTTATTATCACTCCTCTTTATAGAAGAGCTCTCTATACAGTAGATACTCAAGTGGTTAAATTGGGGAGAAAAATCGGCTTAGACTATTTACATCTTTTGCCTCAATTAGAAGGAGTCTATGAATTTAATAAGAAATCGGCTTTGCGATCTACTTATAACTATGGAATTACTAATGATGCCCATGAAGTTAAACTAGAGTATCAACTTAGGTTTTAGGCAAAACTAAGGTAATGGTTGGTAAGATAGGTAAGCGAAGGAAGCTTGGGTTCAGGGGGAGAAGAAAAATCCCGAATCCTAGTAATGGAGGTCTTTTTCCCTATTATCTCATCCTCAAGATTAAGGTCTTGACCAGTAAATGAATTGCCAAGTCGTGTATATTATTATTGATATCAAATATTGTCATTAAAAAAGCTCAAAGGAAATTATGCCAATTATACCAGTAACGGAAACTCAATTAGTTGCCTTATTGTATTTAGTCCTCAGTGGAACTTATCTCGTAGTGTTACCTGCATTGGTATATTTTTATCTCAATATTCGTTGGTACAATGCTAGTTCAGTAGAACGATTGATTATGTATTTATTCGTGTTCTTGTCCTTCCCTGGAATGTTGCTTCTTAGTCCCTTTCTCAATTTTCGTCCCAAACCTCGTAAACTTAAAGCTTAATCATTTAATATGCGTAGAATAGATGCGATCGCGATTTCTTTGGGTATTTTTGTTACCGGAGGAATCATTTTTTTATTTTTCAATTTTGCTGGTTTAGATAGTATCTCAGCGGGAATTTGGAGTCAAACTATCTTAATTGCTGGGGTAATTGGTTGGTCTTTAACCTATTTGTTTCGGGTATTAACCAAAAATATGACCTATAACCAGCAGTTGAAGGACTATGAAGAGGCGGTGCTGCAAAAACGTCTGGAAGAAATGTCTCCTGAAGAGTTAGCGAAATTGCAGGAAGAAGTAGCAAAGGAAAAACAATCTTAAACCTTAAAGGTTAGTGAGTTCCCAATCCTTAATCGTCTCACAGCATTTCTCAGAGTCATGAGGAACTCTATTTTTCCTTGTTACCCATTCCCTAAAGCAGAATGACTAATCACGAAGATATTTCTAATTCCTGGAAAAAAGATAATACAGATAATACTTCTACTTCCGAGAAAGAAGATAACTTGATCGCGCAATCCTTTCCGAAGGAGCTTAACTGGAGTCAGAGCAATAGAAATGAATCTTTGCAAAAGGTCTATAATTTTGTGAATGCCGAGTGCAAGAATGCTATCAGTTGGTACTATAAAAGCAAGAAGTGGAAAAAAATATGGGGATATGGTCTTCGTTTTTTTGCCATTCTTGCAGTAGCGATAGCTGGAGTGATCCCTATTTTGGATGAAATTTTCGAAGAGTTTGATACCCTGTGGTTATCTCCAACCTGGGCAACACTATCACTTGCATTAGCTGCTTTGTTTATTGCATTGGATCAACTAGGTGGTTACACCACTGGTTGGGTGCGATATGTCAGGACAGCGCAAAAATTGACTATTCTTCAAGGGAACTTCCGACTTGATTGGGAGGAGACCTGTCTCAGTATTTATGACAAAAGTGATAAAAGTAGTGAAGACAATAGCAATGAAAGGATTATAGATTCTGAGACCGCCAAAAAATGCCTTAAGCTTTGCAAGAATTTCCTTAAATCTGTAAACTCTGAGGTTCAAGCTGAAACAGATGCCTGGGCTCAAGAATTTCAACAAGCGCTTCTTGATATCGACCAACAATCGGATGCGAATAAACGAAGAGCAGGTAACACCTGGGGTGTTGATCCTGTATCCCATAAATAACTCTGTTTTTCGCAGGGGAGAAGGGAGCGGGGAGCATGGGGAAAAATTTATCCCTCAAAACAAAGTTGACGCTCTACTAGGTAACACCCCCTAACCTTTTCCCTGAACCATGAGCCAACTTCTTAATACTTCGGCGACACTCCAGGCTTGGGCAAAACAACCTCTAGGAGTAAAAGGCACATCGGCATCAAAAATTTCGCTAATGCTTCCGAGACAACCATCCTGTAAATGGTTAGCCATTGGCTCGATAAAACTACGAGCTAGTTCAGGATTTTGGTAAATTTTTAAGTGAGCCTGAACAAAATGACCAATCAACCAACCCCAAGTAGTTCCCTGATGATAACTCCCATCACGCTGTAATTGATTGCCACCATAGATTCCGACATAATCAGGATGATTAGGAGCAAGAGAGCGCAATCCATAGGAAGTCAGTAAAATTTGTCCTACCTTATCTACTACCATTTTTTGCTGTGATTTCTGGAGGAGCGCTGAGTATTCGCCCGCAACCTTCTGCAAACTCATTGAAGGCAAAGAAATAGCAAAAATTTGATTGGGACGAAAACTAGGATCATTCCCTTCAGGAGTATCAATTACGTCGTAGCAGTAACCGCCAGCTTCATACCAAAATCTCTTGAAATGCGATCGCGTTTTGGCTATTAGCTCTTGATATTTAAGCGCAGATTCACCCAAAATTTGAGCAAAATAGACCATACAGACTAAAGCATTGTACCAAAGAGCATTTACTTCTACAGGCTTACCAATACGCGGTGTAACTACCCAATCTCCCACTTTGGCATCCATCCAAGTAAGCTGTACTCCTGCTTCTCCAGCATAGAGTAAACCATCATCATCCATCTGAATCTTGTAACGAGTACCTTTAATATGCCAGTCAATGATTTCCGCTAAGAGAGGAAATAATTCGGCTAAGAATTCTCGATCTGCTGTCGCTGTGTAATAGTTGCCAATCGCCTCAAAATACCACAAAGTAGCATCTACAGTATTGTATTCTGGAGTTGATCCAGCATCGGGAAACAGATTGGGTAACATTCCCCGATCTACATACTTAGCAAAGGTGCGGAGAATAGTTTTCGCTATCTCATAACGCCCTGTAGAGATCGTTAATCCTGGTAGAGCAATCATCGTGTCTCTACCCCAATCAGTAAACCAAGGGTAGCCTGCAATAATAGTTTTGCCTTCAGGGTTATCCTGTAACGGGCGATCGACAATAAATTGATCTGCTGCTAAAACTAACTGTTCGCTCCAATGGTTAGATTTACCAGGATCAGGGTTTGTAGCTAAAAAATTAGAAAAATACCAAAGATTGAGTAATTTACTTTCTCTACTACTTTTCTCCTGCAAACTAACTTTGCTATCTAATTGAGGGTCGTTCTTCGTACTAGCAACAACAGTTATCGAATCTCCTGGCTGTAAGCTAATCTTGCCTGTAGCAGCATGAAGATGATCTTCTAGATCGTCTAATCCTCGATATTTCTCGACAGCTAAAGCAAAATCACGATACCAAGTATTATTGTTTTCCCAACGAAAGTTACTTTTTTGAGCTTCCTGGGTAGCCAATAAATATAAGCTTGGCGCATCAGCCCAGGCTTTAATTTCTAAACCTTGTTCTCGGTATCTATTGATCGAGAATAACGATCTCCCTTCAGTTTTGCCGTGATGATCGCGATAGTTAACTAATGCTTTGAGGAATAAAGTTAAAGACTGACTACCTCGCTGAAAGCTATAGCGAATATAGGTAGTATTTTCTCCCTGCTCCATCCAAATACGCTTTTCTAGTAACCCATCAGCAAAGGCAAAATACCAGACTGGGGTAGTACCTTCTAAATGAAAACTCTCTATATTCAGATATCCTTGGGGTTCAACTGTGCCATCTGCCCAACGGTTAGTATAAAGATCGTAAAATTGTCCGTTGTACTGAACAACTTCATCAAATTTAGTTACTAGTAAACTTCGGGCTACAGGCGGTTTTAAAGCAGCGACCAGAAAACCATGATAGCGTCTGGTTAAGATATCTGCGATCGTTCCTGAAGCATAACCGCCAATCCCATTAGTAACTAGCCATTCTCGCGACTCCGCAATTTTTAAGTTACTACATACTTCCCGCCCAAACTGGAGATCCATGATTAATATTTCATTGTTGATGGTTTTTATTTTATTTCCCTATCCCTCTTCACTATTACCTTAATTTTGCCAAGTTGTATTGGTTAATTTATGTGTAATTCGCTTTAAAGTATTGATAGATACTGTTAATTCAGCGACCACGCAGTGCCTCGCTTTGCGAGATCCCATTGAAATAGTAATTCAGCAACAACAAGATTACGAACAAACACCTTTAATTTTGAATTCTAGATCAAACTCGCTCGTCAAATTGGCATGACTCTAATCAAGTTATCCAAAGATAATTGTGTAATATACTGAATTTTATTTATAGTTTATAACTAATTCATGAAGTTTATTATTGATTGTAGATAGGATTTTCATGAAAATAATATATTTGTATGTTTTTTCGATGAATTAATTTAAAAAAACAGTATTTTCCATAATTTACTTGAGCAAAAAGTTTTTGCTAAATTAATAAATAATCAAGTGAACTTCACAAAAACATAATCTTTCACAATAAAGAATAAATAATATTACAAAATACTCATAAAATATTCATAATATAGTCACAACTTGTGCGCTTACCTTCTTATCTTCCCTAACGGGACGAATAGAGTTTTCCTTGCATCTTAAGTTGATGCGGAGTCGTTCGTCAAGATTAAGTATAGATTAAGCATAATAATTTGTGAAAATATTGTGCATGTAAGATGGAGTTTTTATCAAGAATAATTGGAAAACAAAAATATGAAAAACAATTGTCAAAGTCAACTAATTCCTCAAGCTATAGCAATTCTTACTCTCACTAATGTTTTTTTTCTGGTTTTTTCTCAAGCAGCTTTAAGTAACTCGATTAATCCTACAGGAACTCTAAGAGATTTTAGTGATCAACATCCTGACTTTGAACGCCAAAATAGACAACATGGATTTCATTTTGATTTAGAAACTACAACTCAAGAAAATTCTGATCAATGGTATAGAAATATCCCAAATATTAATCAAACTATGGAGTTTTCAATTGAGCTGACTGATGATAATAGTGATGGAGTTTATCGTTATCAAAAAGAAGAATTTTTATCCCAAGCTTTAAAAATAATCCAAGAATTTGAAGGCTTTCGTGAGCAGGCTTATATCGATACCGATGGTACTCCCGTGATTGGCTATGGTTTATCGAAAGTAGATGGTAGAAAAATCCAATTAGGAGATCGCATTTCTGTGGCTAAAGCTGATGCGGCTTTGAAGAAACAAGTGCTACATCTGCAAGAACAAATTAAGTCTATGGTTAAAGTAAAACTCAACAGCAATCAATTAAGCGCTTTAATTTCTTTTGCCTTTAATGTTGGTATCCATGGGGTGAAAAGAAGTACTTTGCTCAAGAAACTCAACGCCGGAGATTATGTGGGTGCTGCTAATGAATTCCCCCGTTGGAATAAAGCTCATGTTAGAGGTCAACTTGTTCCATTGGCAGGATTAACCAGAAGAAGAGAGGCAGAAAAACAGTTATTTCTTGAGTGATCTCACAACAACCTGATAACTTTATTTTTAATTGTTGAATAGACTTGATCGCCGCTTCAACGATTAAGTCTGGTTGTCGCTGAAAAATAGCTTCCAGTTCATTCTATATTTGCAAGATTTCGGTTAAGCGACGTTTTGCATTTGGGTTAAAGTTTAGAATTGTCAGCTTTAGAAGAACAACTCAAAGAATAGAAGCATGGCTCTTGGATTTTTTCGACAGACAAAATCAACATTCAGTAACAAAGTTAGCCAAAAAATCATCCCTGTTATTATGATTTCTGAAAACAAGGATGATTAAACTTGATATCGCAAATTAACAACATCGATTAGTTATAGTTGATAAGACGCGATCGCTATATGGCAATTCTGTAAGTATTGAACCAAGCGAGCGAATTACCACTAGAGCAGATCGTATTTACATAGCTGAGAAATCTTCCAACTGAGCGGCAAAAAACGGATTGTCTGGTAAGGTTTTAATATCAGCGTTCAGCTCAATAATGTCTGTGAGACTTAGTTGTGACAGCCAGTCTAAAGCCGTGCCGCTGCTACCTAAATGCAGTGTATCCCAGGAAACCAAATCTAGATCCTTTTGATACCAAAATCGATCGCCGTCGCGCAAACGCTCGAACTGGTCTTCTAAAATTGCTTCGTTTAGTTCACCGATACTTGCACCAGCCAAGTGATCTTCAGCCAGCATTCCGATTATTGGGTCGATACGATCAACATTGCCATAAAGCGTTTCTAGTGATTTTGCTATTTCTGAGTTATGGGTGATGTCCTCAAAGCTAATTACTCTTTCTAGTCCATAAGCTTCTCTAGTATCGTTATAGGTTGACAAGCCATGGTCGCGACCGCGCTGAATGTCTAATGCAAGGAGATCGGTCCCGTTGGTAACTGGCCCACCACTAGGAGCACCAACAAACAATATATTGCGTAAGCTATCTACTACTTTTAAATCAGTCGCTTCTTGTACCTCCGTCCCCAAGCCGCGTAAAATCGGCTCTATCCCACCTGCTTCAATAATGATACTGGGATTGAAAAATGCTTGAGTTAAATCAAGCGAACCGGCGTCAATCGAACTGCCATCTTCCTTCAGACGGGGAATAGTCCCGGCATTCTGGCTGTGACCCATTCCCCGAAAACCTATGGTTGCAAATTCATTGGTCACGGATGCATCTACGCTAGGATCATAACCAGTATAAGGGTCAAGGGTTACTCCTAGTGCCGGAAGAAACTCATTGTAGGTGATTGCTTGGATTTCAGCCCCAACAAGCTTACGAGCTCGTTGATAGATCTCTCCATCACGTTCAGCTGAATCGGTTGGTAAGTCTGTGTGGGTAGTATCGATTAGATCGGCTAGACGGTTATGCTCACGGACAAACAAGGTAGTCAGAGACGTTAGCGCCACATTTTCGTTAGCGCGAGTATCTCCCGCTATAAACAACTCAGAATCTATAGCGATGTTCTCAGTACTATCCATAGCTGGTGCATTAAATGCATTACCGCGAATGGGCAGCAAGTCTCCTGTTGAGTGTGGACTAACTTTAAGTTTGCCTTGCTCAAAAGTACGCAGCCAATTAGCCCGCTGTTCATCACTGCCATAAATCATACTACCGTCTATCCATGCAGTAACATTACTTATTTGTTGACGAGGATTGCTAGGATTATTCCCTGTACGGAGATCGAAAATCGATCTAGTGACAGGAATAACCGAACCTGATGGATAAATTGGATCGCCCTCGGGAATAGAAATGTCAATAGTTTCAACTCCTTGAAATTGTGGCAGAAATAAAGGTGGACCAAAAGGCAGGAGAGGAGGGGCAGAGATGAGAAAGAATTGAGAATTGCCGTAGACCGACTCAGTTCCCTGCCCTTGTTGACGCTGAGTAGAAACCAGATCGTGGTCGATAAATTGTCCCCACGCCCAGACATAATCACTGAGGTTTCTTTTATCTGGTAGAGATTCTGTCTGGTTCGACAATGTATTACTTATGAAACGGGGATTGGGGAAATCAAGATGCGCCAGTGCTGAAATTCCGTCGCTATAAGCAGCTGGTGCTTTACGGCTTAAATTCTCGCCAGCTCTTCCTAAGTTAAGGATTTTAGGGTTGTTGTAACTACCGTCAATAGAACGATATTTTGCAAATATGCTCATGAGTCTTATTTCTATGGATATTGAGATAGTATTCGCAGATTTTAGTGGGTGGGCGATATCAAATATAAAACCTATATCACAGTAATTGCTTGGTCTGATTGTCTAAACCATTATTTAGTAATTCTTTGGGTATTTTATAAATAAATATACCTACCTACTTAAAAATAATATTAATTTTACATTTTAGCTAATTTTTTTATTTTATAACATTTTTAATTTTACCGTATTTATTTCAAACAGCTAAAAATTGACATATAAAGGATTTTAAGAGTTTGAAATTGATAATAATGTAGATTTTTTCTACAATTTTTTATGTAGATTTTTTCTATAGACAACTTTTTAAAAATATATTTAAATGAATTATTAGCAATAGGTATAATGCTTATATTTGAGATTAGGAATACTTACGAATATTCCGCATAAATTAAGAAAAAACTAACGTTAAGTTCTTTAAGATGGATACAGCCAGCAATAATCTAGCTTTTGTAGACCCAAATGTAGTAAGACTCAGAAAAGAGCTCGTAGACCCAGTTTTAACTTTTGTCAAATTCTTGACGCCTAATAGCGAACCTAACTATTTTGCTGATGAAGAAAGTGAAATTATCTGGGGACGCGATGGCAACGATAGCCTCTTAGGTTTCGATCCAGGTACGAACAATCGAGATCAAACACAAATTGATATTTTCTTAGGTGATAGTGAGGATTTAGTAGCTGCAGCTTTTGGTACTGCAAATTTACCAGGAATAATTGCAGGTGTTAACGAGGTATTTTTTGGCACAGATACAAATATAGTTGAATTGGTCAGTAGGGAATTCAACGACAGATTGATTGCTGGAGCTCGTGATTGGCAAGACAGATATATTCTGGGTGATTGGCAACAGCCTTATTACGTCAGCGATTCAGGAGCCAGTTTAAGACAATTTGCTTCAATAGCTGATTTTAGTCCTAGCAAAGATATCATCCAGCTCCACGGCACCCCAGAAGATTATCAGTTGGTAGAAGCTTTTAACGCAACGGCAATATTCTGGCAGCAGGAAAGTGGCTCTGACCTAATCGCTTTTTTGCCGTTGGTTTCTGGTTTAAATTTAGAAGATGAATACTTTAAGTTCACTGGATATAGTCCTCCCCCAGGACCATTTATAGAGTCAGTTCAGCAAATTGGAACAGCGGGAATTGACTTTGTATTCAATTCAACTACCGATCCCGAGGGCAATGTATATATTGGGGGAGGAACTAGTGGGAATCTAGAAGGAACTGCTACAGGAATTAGAGATGCTTGGATAACTAAGTTTGACAGTCATGGCAATCAGTTGTGGAGTCAGCAGTTCGGTACTACTGATACAGAAAACTCTTGGGCTTTAGCCAATGATGGCAGCAATGTTTATGTAGCAGGAAATACTACTGGCGACTTGGTTGGAAGCAATTTAGGAGGAGAAGATGTTTATTTATCGAAGTTCGATAGCGATGGAAACCAGCTGTGGACTCGTCAATTTGGTAGTTCGACTTTCGATCAATCTTTTGCTGTTGTTACCGACAGTCAAGGCAATATCTATCAGTCTGGTTACACTATAGGTAATGTGGGAGGCCCTAACAAAAATGAAGAAGATATTCAACCATCGACAGATCCCTGGCTGACGAAGTTCGATAGTGATGGCAATCAGCTATGGACTCGTCAATTTGGCACGATATCTAATGACGATACTTATGGTCTAGCCACTGATAAAGATGACAACATCATTATGGGTGGATGGACTTTTAAGGATTTAGCTGGAGAGAATGCCGGATTCTATGATCCTTGGATCACTAAATTTGATGGTGATGGCAATCAGCTGTGGACTCGTCAATTTGGTACCATCGATTATGACTTTCTGTGGGATCTTGATACTGATAGTCATGGTAATATCTATGCTACAGGTTGGACTCTAGGAGATTTAGGAGGGGTCAATGCTGGCTCTTATGATCCTTGGATAGCTAAATACGACAGCAATGGTAATCAAATGTGGCTGAAGCAGTTTGGCACTAGCAGTGATGATGGCTCTTTTTTGGGGGGCATCGAAATAGACTCCAATGACCATATTTTCTTGACTGGATATACCGATGGCAACTTAGGGGGAGATAATGCTGGTTCTTACGATGCTTGGGTAGCTAAATACGATACAAAGGGTAATCAGCTATGGCTGGAACAGTTTGGCACTTCTGATTATGAATATGCTGGCAGTGTTAGTTCTGACAATAATGGTAGTCTCTACGTCACGGGAGTAACAGAAGGCTCTTTAGGAGATCTCAATGCTGGGTCTTACGATTCTTGGGTCGCAAAGCTTGATATCGAGTCAGGTCACTTACAAGACTTTTCTGGAATGCTTTAACCAAAAATATTTGAAGGAGATTCAGAAGCATTTAAAGACTAGTATAATCTAATATGTTTAGAAGTTAATATAAATTCAATACTGAGTTTTGGGGGAAGCTTAACATTTTTGTAAGAAAGTGTAGATTTTTTCCACGGAAAAAATGAAAAATCTTATGTTAACTAAATCAGTAAGCGATGACAGATGCCACCTTAACTAAAAATTTGTTCCCAAATCACTTTCACACCTAACATCTGGCATCTAAATTTTCTGTTTTTGGTTAAATTAATCCTACTTATCCTATGACTAACGATCTTACATCGGGCTCCACTACTCAAGATTTCATATCTGGCCCCACTACTCACGATTTTACATTTGGCCCCTTTGGTAATTCTTTAGGACTTGGCCCCATTGTGTTTGCCGCTTCCCCAGGCAGTGAATATGTCACTTCAATTCAGGAAAGTGCAATTTATTGGGGACGTGATGGCAGTGATACTTTTTTACTTGCTACTGACCCGGATAATCCCCTGCAAATCGATCTTGTGATTGGCGACTTAGCTGAATCAGAATTATTTCCAGAAGTGGGAGCCTCTTCTAGGGATTGGCAAAATCGATTT
The DNA here is from genome assembly GCA_030065615.1 of Xenococcus sp. MO_188.B8. Classification (GTDB taxonomy): domain Bacteria; phylum Cyanobacteriota; class Cyanobacteriia; order Cyanobacteriales; family Xenococcaceae; genus Xenococcus. The sequence continues at coordinate 106,159 of JASJDR010000001.1, forward strand.
ATTCTTGGTGACTGGAATCGTCCCTACTATGTTAACGATTCCCCATTCCCCTTAGGCTTGAACCAGTTTGCTGTAATTGCTGATTTCAATCCTGAGCTAGATCAAATTCAGTTACACGGTAATTTGGAAGATTATCAACTAGTAACAACACCACTAGGTACAGCAATGTTCTGGCAGCAATCCCCCACACCCGATCTTGTCGCTTTTGTTTATTCAGCTTCTGATTTAAGTCTAGAAAGTAATTACTTTCAGTTTGAGGGCGATACTCCTCCAGAAGGTCCAGTAGAAAAGACCATTGAGCAATTGGGCACTGATGGAATTGACAGTATCATTAGTTCGACTACAGATCCTTGTGGAAACGTTTATGTAGCTGGTGGAACCAAAGATAATATTTGGGTAGCTAAATACGATAATCATGGCAACCAACTATGGATTCAAGATTTTGGCACTGCTGATTTCGAGACTGCCACTGATATCGTAAGCGATCAAGAAGGAAATTTTTATTTAGTGGGAGTGACCAATGGTGATTTAGCAGCAGCAAATGCTGGTTCTTTTGATGTTTGGCTAGCTAAATATGATAGTCACGGGAATCAACTGTGGATTGAACAATTTGGCAATGAGCTTGTCGATCTCTCTTATAGTATTAATATTGATAGTAATAACAATATTTATTTATCAGGACACTCTGGCAGAGTAGCTTCAGAGGACGACGAAGAATCCCTATTAGGACAGACTCTCAATCCATGGATAACTAAATACGATAACGATGGCAATCGGCTATGGTTCCAAGAGTTTGAGGATACTGGCTTGAGCGAAGCTTACGATGTTGTGGTTGATAGTAACGATAATGTTTATGCTACAGGATGGACTTTAGGGGATTTAGGAGGGGAAAATGAAGGACTTTATGATATTTGGCTAGCTCAGCTCGATAGTGATGGTAATCCAGTTTGGAAAGAGCAGTTTGGAAGTGAAGATTACGAATTTCCCTGGGGTATTGATATTGATAGCCAGGGTAACACTTATACAACAGGATGGACTTTAGGAGATTTAGGAGGAGACAATGCTGGTTTTTACGATGCTTGGGTGGCTAAATATGACAGTCATGGCAACCAACTGTGGCTAAAGCAATTTGGAACTAGCGGCATTGAAGGTCCTGGAACCTTCTTCGGAGATATAAAAGTAGACTCTAATGATGATATTTACATAACTGGATATACCGATAATAACTTAGGGGGTGACAATGTTGGTTTTTACGATGCTTGGGTAGCTAAATATGACAGTCATGGTAATCAACTGTGGACCCAACAATTTGGTACCCCGGAGTATGATTATGCTGGTGGTATTAGTACTGACAATAGTGGCAACCTCTTTGTAACAGGAATCACTGAAGGCTCTTTGGGTGATATTAATGTTGGAGCTGTCGATGGCTGGATTGCTAAGCTCGATGCTGCATCAGGAATGCTAAAAGACTTTAACGACCATTTTGTTTAATTTATCAGGCGTTGCTGAATCAGGCTACGAACGGTAAATTTATCACCTTCTATATGTATTATCAAAAAGCTAATAGCCAAGAGTAAGCCTATTAAAGGCTATATCGGTATTACTATTTAATTTTTGTTTTGAATCAGCAACGCTATTTATTGTTATCTTATTTTCCGTAATTCTGGTAGAAGTAATAATTTATATATCAAAAGTTTGTAATTAATTTTGTGTAACTACATAAATCAGCTAAGGAATTTATACAACAATTACTTAAAAATTCAAGCTTTTGAATTACATATATTATTCCCAGAAAAAATATATGACTATTTAGAAATTAATCTGGGATCATTCCTAATTACAGTATATTATATTTCAGCTCTATTTTATGTCATAAGAAAAACAATAGTAATAGCTATACCTTAAAAAATTAGATTTAAATTTAAAAAGGCTATTTTTTTAGCAACAGTTGCCACGAATTAAATCAATTAAGATTAAAATTATGTTAAAAACCAATTTACACTCGATGGCAAATTATTTAGGAATTTTATCATCATTAGGATTTGCCTTGGCATTTTTTTCCTTTATCGCCAACATCTCAAATTATAAATTTAATAATAGAGTGATATTTACAGTAGCTCATTGGGGCTTAATAATTTCTATTTTCTCTGGCTTGGTTCATGGATTATTGATGGCAGAAAGAGAAAATATTAATTTTTATGATTTTAAGACATATTGGATTTATGCTGAAGGTTTATTAACTTTTAATTTACTGATTTTTTTTTCGTTTAGTTTTACCGAGTTCAAATTAAGCACTAAAAAAATAATTTATTTCACTTATGCTTTATTATTTCTTATCAGCTGTCATCTTTGGGTGTCGGTAATACATCTTTCTTAATCATATTCTTAACTGCTAACGACTCTGTAATTACAACGATTAATACCAATTTAAAATAAGAATACAACATTAACATTATTTAATTTAGTATAAAAAACTGCTGCCAATGCCAACTTGTCCGAATTGTTCTTCTGGGAAAACTGTCAAAAATGGTCATATTCACAATGGAAAACAAAGGTTTCAATGCCATGAGTGCGATTGTCTGTCTTGGTGCGCGCCGGGAGGGAACTTTTTTTTGCCGAATGTTGATTTTTTCGACCGACAAATTCAAATAGCCATGCTTCAATTACCTTAGACGGTAAAAAAAGGAAAAATCCTCGAGCTTTTTTTCAACATCAGTTTGGAGTTATCTGGCTGACTAATTATTCTTATTAATGGGGTTAGGAGCTAACACTTCAGCGGAAATATCTTTACAGTTTGAGTGAGAGATAACAAATTAGATGGAACCCATAGCTATAATTGGAACTGGTTGTCGTTTTCCCGGTGCTTTTGATATTGAGTCTTTCTGGCAGCTTTTGTGCCAAGGGATAGATGCGATCGCTGAAGTTCCTCCAGAACGATGGAATATTAATACCTTTTACGATCCAGAGCCAGCGAAACCAGGAAAAATCAACAGTCGCTGGGGAGGCTTCTTAGAGCAGGTAGACCGTTTCGATCCTCAGTTTTTCGGGATTTCACCCCGCGAAGCCGAATATATAGACCCCCAACAAAGACTAATGTTAGAAGTGACTTGGGAAGCTTTGGAAAATGCTGGTTTAGTACCTGAAAAGCTATCTGGAAGTCAAACTGGAGTATTTGTCGGTATTAATGGTAGCGACTATGATCGTCTAGGGTGTAGAAATTTTGATAACTTATGTGCTTACAACGGTACTGGTTCTGCCCCTGGTATTGCTGCTAACCGTATTTCTTACTCTCTGAATTTACGAGGACCCAGTGTCGGGCTTGATACTGCCTGTTCTTCATCCTTGGTCGCCGTTCACTTAGCCTGCCAAAGTTTGCGCAGTATCGAATCCGATTTGTGCCTGGTGGGAGGAGTCAATTTGATGCTGTGGCCCGGTCCCTCCATTATTTTCTCTCAGGCTCAGATGACGGCAGCCGACGGTCGCTGTAAAACTTTTGACGCTTCAGCTGACGGTTATGTTCGGGGAGAGGGCTGCGGCGTAGTCGTGCTCAAACGCCTCAAGGATGCCCTAGACGATGGCGATAACATTCAAGCCATCATCAGAGGCTCGGCAGTCAACCAAGATGGTGCCAGCAACGGATTGACCGCTCCCAATGGTCCTTCTCAACAGATGGTAATTCGTCAAGCTCTCAAAAATGCTGGGGTGACACCAGCTCAGATTAGTTATGTTGAGGCCCACGGTACAGGCACTTCTTTAGGAGACCCGATCGAGGTCAAATCTCTCAAAGCCGTGTTAATGGAAGATCGCGACCCAGACAGCTCTTGTTGGATTGGCTCGGTCAAAACTAACATCGGTCATTTAGAAGCCGCCGCTGGGATCGCTGGTCTAATCAAGGTAATTTTACAATTACAACAGGGGGAAATTTTCCCTCACCTGCATTTGAAGCAGCTCAATCCCTATATTCGTCTGCAAGAAACGCCCCTTTCCATTCCTACTCAGCGCCAATCTTGGTCGGTTAGAGGCAGTCGTTTTGCTGGAGTCAGTTCCTTTGGCTTCGGGGGCACCAATTGCCATGTCATCCTCGAAGAAGCTCCGAGCCCAACACCGGTAGTTAGTGAAGTTAGTGACGTTGAGCGTCCTTGGCACCTACTCACTCTCTCTGCAAAAACTGAAAAGGCTCTCCAAGAATTAGTCACCTCCTATCAACAGTATCTGGAAAATCATCCAGAATTAGCGATCGCAGACATCTGTTTCACTTCCCATACAGGGCGATCGCATTTTAACCACCGTCTGGCTGTTATCACCTCTGACCAAGAAGAATTAGCCGCTCAATTAGCTAAAATCAGCGAGGGAGAAGAATTTAACGGTGTATTTTCTGGACAACTCCCTAGTAATAATAAAGCACCTAAAATTGCTTTCTTGTTTACCGGACAAGGTTCTCAGTACATCAACATGGGAAGACAACTCTACTGTACCCAACCTGTATTCCGTCGAACCTTAGACCAATGCGAGCAAATTCTCCAATCTTATTTAGAAAAATCTATTTTAGATGTTATTTATCCAGAAAATACTAAAGAATTAAATAATTTTGTCATTGACCAAACTGCCTATACCCAACCAGCTCTCTTTGCTATTGAATATGCCCTGACCCAACTATGGCAATCTTGGGGGATTCAACCTGATGTGGTGATGGGTCATAGTGTCGGAGAATATGTCGCCGCAACCATATCAGGAGTATTTAGTTTAGAAGATGGCTTGAAACTAATAGCACATCGTAGCAGGTTAATGCAGCAGTTGCCTGATGGAGGTGAAATGGTAGCTGTTATGGCATCAGAAGAGAAGGTAAATCAACTGATTGCCCCTTACAGAGATAAAGTAGTAATAGCTGCCATTAACGGACCCCAAAGTGTTGTCATTTCCGGTGCCTCAGAAGCGGTGGGGATAGTTAAAGAAATCTTCGAAGAAGCAGGAATCAAGATCAAAAAACTACAAGTATCCCATGCTTTCCATTCTCCTTTAATGGAACCAATATTGGCAGATTTTGAAGTAGTAGCTAATCAAATAACCTACCATCAACCTCAGATTCCCCTGATTTCCAATATTACGGGTACCAAAGCCGACGAGACTATTGCTATAGCAAGCTACTGGGTTAATCATGTGCGTCAACCGGTGAAGTTTGCCCAGAGTATGGAGACCTTGCACCAAGCAGGGTATGAAATCTTTCTCGAAATTGGACCCAAACCCATTTTGTTAGGGATGGGAAGGCGTTGTTTGCCAGGGGATGTAGGAATTTGGTTGCCTTCTTTACGTCCGGGTCAAGCAGACTGGCAGCAAATGTTACAGAGTTTGACAGAATTATATGTGCAGGGAGTTAAAGTAGATTGGTCAGGTTTTGAGCAAGATTATGCCCGCAGTAAAGTAGTATTGCCCACTTATCCGTTTCAGCGACAGCGCTATTGGGTGGAGGTCTCGGAAAATGGGCACCAAAAAGCAGGTACTTTATCCTTACAGAAGGCTCAGACCCCAATTTTTAACCTTCTCAATCAGGGGAATAGTGAACAGCTTGCCCAACATTTAGAAACGGCGGAAAAACTCTCAGAAGAGGAGGTGAAATTACTGCCTAAGTTGCTGGAATTATTAGTTGAGCAACACCAACAGCAGCTAACTAAATCATTCATCGAAGATTGGCTTTACGAGGTAGAGTGGCAACCCAAGCCTCGAATCCTGAAGACTGCCCTAGAGAGAACCCAAGCTTCCGAACCGAGCAGTTGGCTGATTTTGGCCGATCCTGGTGGGGTAGGACAAACCCTGGCCGAACTTTTACGGGAGCAGGGTCATAGCTGTCTTCTGGTCTATGCTGGGGATACCTATCAGGCCAAAGAAAACGGAGCTTGGAGCCTCAACCCGTCAATCCCAGATGATTTTAAGCGTCTGTTCCAAGAGGATTGGGCAACAAGTCAGCCACCGTTAAGGGGAGTTATCCACCTGTGGAGTTTAGAAGCAGCCTCGCCAGATGCGCTAACCGTCTCCTCTTTAGAACAAGCGCAGGCTCTTGGTTGTGGGAGTGCGCTGCATCTAGTGCAATCCTTGGTCAAGCACCACAAGTTAGCCTCACCCCGATTGTGGTTAGTGACCAGGGGGGCAGTACCAGTCGGGCAGTCGCTGGCGGCAGTCGCTCAAGCTCCTCTTTGGGGACTGGGTAAAGTGATTGCCTTAGAACATCCGGAATTTTGGGGGGGTATGCTGGATTTAGCGCCGGAGACCACTGGGGATGAAGCAGCAATGCTGCTAACAGAGATTGAGGATTCCCAAGGGGAAGACCATCTTGCTTTTCGGGAGGGACAACGCTATGTAGCTCGCTTGATGCGGAGTCAACCATCAGAAAATCAAGAATTACAGTTATGCTCGGACAGCACTTACCTGATTACTGGTGGATTGGGTGCTTTAGGACATAAGGTAGCTCGGTGGATGGTGGAGCAGGGCGTACGGCATTTGGTGTTAACAGGGCGTCGTGGTGCTTCTTCTCAGGCACGGGAAGCCATTACCTCCATGGAACGGGCAGGAGCTAAGGTTCTAGTTGCTCAGGCTAATGTGACTAACCAGGAGGAGCTGTTCAGGATGCTGGAAAAGGTTCAAGCATCAATGCCTCCCTTGCGGGGAATTGTTCATGCGGCTGGTATCCTTGACGATGGCATTCTGTTACAGCAAAATTGGGCTCGCTTCCAGCAAGTCATGGCTTCAAAGGTTCAAGGAACCTGGAATTTGCACATCTTAACTCAGCAGTTATCATTGGACTTCTTTGTAATGTTTTCTTCTGCTGCTGCCTTGTTAGGCTCACCAGGTCAGGGAAATTATTCTGCTGCCAATGCTTTTATGGATACTCTGGCGCATTATCGTCAGTCTCAAGGTCTGCCTGGGTTAAGCATCAATTGGGGTCCGTGGGACGATGCGGGAATGGCAGCCAGTTTAACAAGCAGTTACCAGAAACGTATGGCCACCGGGGGACTGAATGCGATTGCTCCAAACCAGGGATTACAAGTGCTGAAGCAGGTACTAGGGCAAACCACTGCTCAAGTTGGCGTGTTGCTAGTCGATTGGTCAGTGTTTGGGCAACAATTTCCCTCTGATATATCGCTGCCGTTGCTCTCTGAGTTAGTTCATGAGACAAGGCCTCAGGAGCAAGCAGAACAGGGATTGAACCAGCGGTATGAGCTGTTACAACGCTTGGAAGAAGCTCCGGATAGCGATCGCCAAAACATTTTAGTCTCTCACCTTCAAAATGAAGTAGCTCAGGTACTTCAAATGACTGCTTCCCAAATTAATTGGCAACAGCCTCTTAACACCATGGGACTTGATTCCTTAATGGCTGTGGAATTGCGGAATCGTGTTCAAACTGATTTGGCAGTGGATGTGCCCATAGTCAAATTTATAGAAGATATCAGTATCGTCGATTTGGCGACTGAAGTAAACGGGCAACTGACCCAAATTGATAGGAATCAAGGAGTTGAGCAAGATGAGGACCAGCAAACTCTCTTAACTGAGGTGAAGGATAGTAATTGGATTGAGGTGGTGCTATGAATTTAGTTGAGTTTTTACAAGACCTTTCGCTAAAAGGCGTAAAGTTGTGGATTGAGGATGGACGATTACGCAGTGGTGGTTCCCAGGAAGTATTAACCTGTGATGTGATCTTTCAACTCAAACAACACAAAACCGAAATCTTACAGTTACTGCGCGATCGCGCAGATATTTTGAACGTATATCCTCTCTCCTACGGTCAAAAGGCACTTTGGTTTTTGTGGCAATTAGCACCCCTAAGTCATGCTTATAACGTATCATTCCCCGCTCGTATTTATTCTGTAGTAGATATTACAGCAATGGAAAAGGCATTCGGAGCACTAAGGTCACGCCATCCTATCTTGCGTACTACTTTTCCAAAACAAAGATCTGAACCAATCCAACAGGTGCATCAAAATCAGGAATTAGATTTCTTGGAAATTGATGCTCGCTCTTGGAGTGAAGATGAACTAAAAGCGAAAGTGATTGAGAGCCATCAACTTCCTTTTGACCTCGAACAAGGACCTGTTATGCGAGTTAGGTGGTTTACTCGTTCTAACAAAGAGCATGTCCTTTTGCTTACCATACACCACATTGCTTGCGATGGCTGGTCGATAGATCTGCTCATACAAGAGTTGCCACAACTCTACCAGGCACAACATACAGGTTTTGAAGCATCCCTCCCCCCTATGACGCATTCCTACCAAGATTACGTTTGTTGGCAGAGGGATATTTTGCAGGGGACTGAAGGGGAAAGAAACTGGAGCTACTGGCAGCAACAACTGGCAGGGGAGTTACCTGTACTGAATTTGCCGACAGATAGACCGCGATCGCCCATACAGACCTATAACGGTGCTTCTCATAAATTTAAATTATCTGACAAGCTATCCTCGCAACTTAAGCAACTAGCTCAAAGAGAGGGAGTAACGCTTTACATGGTTCTCTTAGCTGCTTTTGAGGTGCTTCTGTATCGTTATACAGGTCAGGAAGATATTCTAGTCGGTTCTCCCACCTTAGGTAGGAGTCAACTTGAGTTTGCTCCGCTTATAGGCTACTTTGTTGACCCAGTTGTTATGCGGGCAAATTTATCAGGCAATCCCAGTTTTAAGGAATTTTTGAGCCAAGTTCGTCAAACTGTCCTGGAAGCTCTCAAGCATCAAGATTATCCATTTGCTTTACTGGTAGAAAAGTTACAGCCACATCGTGACCCCAGTCGCTCGCCAATTTTTCAGGCTTCTTTTGCTCTACAAAAGTTACAAAAATCTCAAGATATACAGAAATTGTTGGTAAATGAAATAGAAAAGGATGTTGACTGGGGCGGAGTGAAGATAAATCCTTATGAAATCCCTCAACAGGAAGGTCTGTTTGATTTGACTCTAGAAATGATGGAGGGTAGTTCATCTGTTTTTGGGACTTTTAAGTACAATACTGACTTATTTGAGGGTTCAACCATTGAGCGGATGGCAGCTCATTTCCAGAACTTGTTGTCAGCGATAGTAAAAAATCCCCAACTTTCTGTGGCTGAATTACCCTTGCTCAGTAAAGCAGAACGTCATCAATTGTTGACCGATTGGAATCAAACCGAGAGTGAATATCCTAGTGATAAATGTATTCATCAGTTATTTGAAGAACAGGTAGAGAAAACCCCAGATGCTGTAGCGGTGGTATTTGAGAAGGAGCAATTAACTTACCAGCAATTAAATCAAAGAGCCAACCAACTAGCACATCACCTGCAAAGCTTGGGAGTCGGATCAGAGGTACTGGTGGGGATTTGCTTGGAACGTTCTGTTGAGATGGTAGTGGGACTGTTAGGGATACTTAAGGCTGGTGGTGCTTATGTACCCCTTGACCCCCATTATCCTCAAGAACGGCTGAGTTATATGTTGGCAGATTCGGCTGTTGAGGTGTTGCTTACTCAGAGATCATTATTGGAATCTTTGCCACAAAACCAAGCACGGGTGGTTTGTTTGGATAGCGATTGGGGTACCATAGAGCAACAGAGTCAGGAGAATCTCGATGTTGGGATAGGTTCGGATAATTTGGCTTATGTGATCTACACTTCTGGTTCTACAGGAGTTCCCAAAGGGGTTTTAGTTGAGCACCAAGGTTTATGCAATCTAGCTCAAGCACAAAGAAATTTATTTGATGTAGAACCAACTAGTCGTATTCTTCAATTTGCTTCCGTAAGTTTTGATGCTTCTGTCTCGGAAATATTTATGGCTCTGACTTCTGGAGGAATGCTAATTTTAGCAACGGCTTCTGAGTTAATGCCCGGAGATGATTTGAAGCAAATCCTACATCAGTCCTGTGTGACTCATATTACATTACCTCCCTCTGCCCTGGCAGTATTACCCACCGCTCAATTGCCTGCTTTGAGCCACATAATTGTAGCAGGAGAAGCTTGTCCGATGGAATTGGTTAATCAATGGTCTGTTGGTCGGCGTTTCTTTAATGCTTATGGTCCTACTGAGTCTACTGTTTGTGCGACGGTAGCTCAAATGAGCAATGATAGTGAGAAAATTACTATAGGTCGCCCTATTGCCAACACGCAAATCTACATCTTAGATCAGCACTTCCAACCAGTACCCATAGGTGTACCCGGAGAACTATACATTGGAGGTGATGGCTTAGCCAGAGGCTACCTCAACCGCCCAGAATTAACAGGCGAAAAATTTATCCCCAATCCCTTCTCTAATTATCAATCAAAACGCCTTTACAAAACAGGCGACCTCGCTCGCTACTTGAGTGACGGTAACATTGAATTCCTCGGTCGCATCGATAATCAAGTGAAGGTGCGAGGCTTCCGCATCGAACTGGGAGAAATCGAATCTCTCCTCAACATCCACCCCCAAATTCAACAAACTGTAGTTATTGCCAGAGAAGACGTTCCTGGTAACAAACGCCTAGTAGCCTATGTAGTCAGTGAGGATGAATCACTCAGGACCAATCAACTGCGTGAATTCCTCGAACAGAAACTACCAGAATACATGGTGCCTTTTGCCTTTGTTACCTTAGATACCCTACCCTTAACACCCAACGGCAAAGTAGATCGCAAAGCACTACCCGCACCTGATGGGGAAATTACCCGAGAACAGGAATATGTAGCACCAAGTACCCAAAGTGAAGAAATAATCGCCAATATCTTCGCTTCGGTTCTCAGTGTCTCAAATGTAGGAATCTATGACAATTTCTTTGCATTGGGAGGACATTCCCTACTGGCAACCCAATTAATTTCGAGACTCAGACTAGCCTTCGAAGTAGAAATCCCCCTCCGGGCATTATTTGAATCTCCCACCGTAGCTCAATTAGACCAGACATTAACCCAGTTACGCACTAATGATAGCGGATTAAGTCTTCCCCCGATTCAACCCAGAACTGAGAGGGAACAATTACCCTTATCTTGGGCACAAGAGCGACTGTGGTTCCTCAACCAACTAGAAGGAGCCTCTGCTACTTACAACATGCCAGGAGCAGTCCGGATCACTGGTAACTTGGAGCTTAATGCCCTACAACAAGCATTATCAGAAATAGTCCGCCGGCACGAGGTACTACGTACTAGCTTCACAACAGTTAACGGCACACCTATTCAGGTAATTGACCCAGAAGCCACCATAAACATCAAGGTGCTGGACTTACAGGAAGTAGAAGTAACAGAACGGGAAACTGTCTTACCGCAACAAATACAACTTGAAGCAATTACCCCCTTTGACTTAGAAAGAGCACCATTAATCAGATGCAGTTTATGGCAGCTAGAGGCTACAGAATATGTATTATTACTGACCATGCACCACATTGTTTCTGATGGTTGGTCAATCGGGGTCTTTATCCAAGAACTATATAGTTTATATCAAGCTTTTGCTGCGGGAGAACCATCCCCCTTGCCAGAATTACCAATCCAGTATGCCGACTTTGCAGTTTGGCAAAGACAATGGTTGAGGGGAGAAGTACGAGAAACTCAACTCAATTACTGGAAACAGGAATTAGATGGTGCCCCCGAATTATTACAACTACCCACAGACCGCCCTCGTCCTTCTGTGCAAACTTTCCGGGGTACTACTCAAAGTTTTACGTTAAATACCGAGCTAAGTCAGAAGTTACAAACCCTGTCTCGGAAATCGGGGACAACTTTATTTATGACCCTCCAGGCGGCATTTGCCACTTTACTCTATCGCTACAGCGGTCAATCAGATATTTTGATTGGTTCTCCCATTGCCAATCGTAACCGCAGTGAAATTGAGCCGCTGATTGGCTTTTTTGTCAATACTTTAGTGTTGAGAACCCGTTTTGAAGAGCATCCCAGTATGATGAGCTTACTAGCACAAGTGAGGGAAACCACTCTCAAAGCCTATGAATATCAAGATCTGCCTTTTGAACAGGTAGTAGAAGCATTACAACCAGAACGCTCTTTGAGTCATTCGCCTCTGTTCCAGGTGATGTTTGTGCTGCAGAATGCCCCCATGGGTAAACTAGAATTACCCGGTGTGACTTGGACTCAATTAGCTCGAGAAAGCACCATTGCTAAGTTCGATCTAACCTTGTCAATGACGGAAACCGACCAGGGATTGGTGGGCTCATGGGAGTACAATACAGACTTATTTGATGGCTCAACTATTAAGCGCATGGCAGGTCATTTTCAGAACTTGTTGTCAGTCATTGTAGAAAATCCCCAACTTTCTGTAGCTGAAATCCCCTTGTTGAGTGAAGCAGAACGCCATCAGTTATTGGTGGAGTGGAATGATACGGCAACGGAGTATCCCACTGATAAATGTATCCATCAATTATTCGAAGAGCAGGTAGAAAAAACCCCCGATGCCGTAGCGGTGGTGTTTGAGAATCAGCATTTAACCTACGAGCAATTAAATCGAAGAGCCAACCAACTGGCACATTACCTGCAAAGCTTGGGAGTGGGGCCAGAAGTGCTGGTGGGTATTTGCTTGGAACGTTCTCTTGAAATGGTGGTGGGACTGTTGGGGATCCTCAAGGCTGGTGGTGCTTATGTCCCCCTGGACCCCAATTATCCAGCAGAACGGCTCGGTTATATGTTGGCGGATTCGGCTGTTGAGGTGTTGCTTACTCAGAGATCGTTATTGGAATTTTTGCTAGAAAAGCAAGCACGGGTGGTTTGTTTGGATAGTGATTGGGGGGCAATTGAGCAACAGAGTCAAAAGAATCTTGATGTTGGGGTAGGTTCGGATAATTTGGCTTATGTGATCTACACTTCTGGTTCTACTGGAAAGTCCAAAGGGGTTACGATTGAACATCACTCTGTTCTAAATCTTAGAGAGGGTCTTAATAAAGCTATCTATGCCGAACTTAAAGATTCACCACTACGAATTAGCTTGAATGGTTCTTTTAGTTTCGATACTTTTGTAAAACAGTTTATTCAATTACTTAATGGTTTCACTCTTGATATCATACCGACTATAGTGCGATTTGATGGAGATGCCTTATTATCCTACCTAAAAGACCACAAAATTGATGTATTTGACTGCACGCTCTCACAATTGGAAATATTAATATCCGCAGGGTTACTTCTAGGCGATGATGTACCTAAATACATACTGATAGGAGGAGAAGCTATTACACCCGACCGTTGGCAAGCTTTGACTCAAGTAGAAAGCATTAATTTTTATAATGTTTATGGACCAACAGAATGTACTGTTGATAGTACATTGTGTAAGTTACGAATATCTGATAATAAGCCAGTCATCGGTCGCCCCATCTCTAACACCCAAATATACATCCTAGACAAACACCTTGAAGCATTACCCATAGGGGTAACGGGAGAATTGTACATTGGTGGTGATGGCTTAGCCAGAGGTTACTTAAATCGCCCAGAACTAACAGGCGAAAAGTTTATCCCCAACCCCTTCTCTAATTCACAATCCGAACGCCTTTACAAAACAGGCGACCTCGCCCGCTACGGTCGTGATGGGAACATTGAATTTCTTGGTCGCATTGACCATCAAGTGAAGATTCGGGGCTTCCGCATCGAACTGGGAGAAATCGAATCTCTCCTCAACACCTACCCCCAAATCCAACAAGCTGTAGTTATTGCCCGAGAAGATCTTCCTGGTAACAAACGCCTAGTTGCCTATGTAGTCAGTGAGGATGAATCACTCAGCACCCCTCAACTGCGTGAATTTCTCAAACAGAAGCTACCAGAATACATGGTGCCTTCTGCTTTTGTCACTTTAGACGCTCTACCCTTAACACCCAACGGCAAAATAGACCGCAAAGCACTACCCGCACCTGATGGGGAAATCACCCGAGAACAGGAATACGTAGCACCACGGACCCCAAGTGAAGAAATAATCGCCAACATCTTCGCAGAGGTTCTCAGTGTCTCAAATGTAGGAATCTACGACAACTTCTTTGAATTGGGAGGACATTCCCTGTTGGCTGTCCGTCTCATGTCCGAGATTCAACAAAAATTCCAGATAAATTTACCTTTAGCCACCCTATTCCAAACTCCAACCATTGAACAACTAGCCAGCATTATAAACTCTTCAGTAAATACACAAAGCTCCATATTAGTTCCCATAAAAACCAGTGGAAACCAACCTCCCTTATTCTGCATTCACCCTGTTGGTGGCAATGTCCTGTGTTATGCAGATTTAGCCCGTCATTTAGATCGAGATTACCCAGTATATGGCTTACAATCTGTCGGTTTAGATGGACAACAGCAACCCTTAACTGACCTAGAGGAGATGGCATCCCATTACATTGAAGCAATACAGCAAATTCAACCCCAAGGCCCCTATCACCTAATAGGCTGGTCTATGGGAGGCGTAATTGCCTATGAGATGGCACAACAATTACAGGCTAAAAATCAGCCAGTTGCTCTTCTAACTTTAATAGACAGTTACGCACCCACTGTAATTCCTCGGCCTTCAGAAATAGATCAAGCAATGATAATCAACCAATTGGCTCAAGATTGGGTACGTCTCTATGGTCAAGAGTTAGATATCTCCCTAGAAACACTTAGAAAACTCCAACCTGACCAGCAAGTAAAACATCTATTTGAGCAAGCCAAACAGCAAGCCATCTTCCCCCCAGAAATAGAAATAGAGCAAATGCTTACTTTATGGGAAGTTTTCCAAACCAATCTGATTGCCATGTATCATTATCAACCCAAAGCTTATTCAGGTTCAATTATCCTTCTCAATGCTAGTGAAACTACATCAGAAGTAATCGAAGACCCCACGCACGGCTGGGGGCATCTCGTTCTAGATGACATCACAATTCACACTATTACTGGAGACCATTACACCATTATGAAAGCACCACAAGTGGAGGGTCTGACTGAAAAATTAAACGAGCATCTGAAGCTTATACAAACTCTAGAAGATAGGCAGTTAAAAATATTGGCATGAGAACTTTTTTTGTCGTCTGGTTTGGTCAACTTATATCCTTATTTGGTTCTCAACTCACCAGCTTTGCTCTTGGTGTTTGGGTATATCAAAACACCGGCTCAGTAACTCAATATGCTCTTATCTCTTTTTTCACAGTTCTACCAGGCTTAGTAATTGCTCCCCTAGCTGGAGCGTTAGTAGATCGTTGCGATCGGCGTTGGGTGATGATTTTCAGTGATTCAGTTGCTGGTTTGAGTACCTTCAGTATTGCCTTGCTAGTGATCGCGGGAAAACTACAAATCTGGCAGATTTATCTCGCTACCACCATCAGTTCCATCTCGAATGTTTTTCAATGGCCTGCTTATGTTGCCACCACCACCCTAATCATCCCAAAAAAACATTTTAGTCGCGCTAGTGGCATGACTCAGTTTTCACAAGCTTTAGCTCTATTGCTAGCGCCAATTTGTGGGGGGTTTCTAGTAATTTTAATCCATTTACAGGGTGTAATTTTGCTTGATTTCATAACCTTTTTATTAGCAATATTGATACTTTTAATTGTCAAATTTCCGAAACCAAAGACTACGATCGCTGGAAAATTAGGCAAAGGTTCTCTAATAAAGGAATCTATCTATGGCTGGAGATATATCCTGGCTCGACCAGGACTGATAGGACTGTTAATATTCTTCGCTATCAGTAACTTCGCCATCGGTACTACTCAAGTTTTATTCATTCCCCTAATTTTGTCTTTTACCTCTGCTAATGTCCTAGGCATAGTTATATCCATTGGGAGCAGTGGGATGTTAATCAGCAGCCTCCTTATGAGCATTTGGGGAGGTCTAAAACGTCGAATTTACGGTGTACTTGGTTTTGCGATCCCGCTGGGGCTGGGGATTTTCTTAGTAGGGCTGAAAACTTCTGTTATCTTAATTACGATTGGAGTCTTTATGGCTTTTTTTACAATCCCTATTACCAGCAGTTCCTCTAATGCCATCTGGCAAACTAAGGTAGCACCTAATGTCCAAGGAAGAGTTTTTGCTATTAGACGTATGTTTGCTGGGTCATCACGACCTCTAGCTTATTTGCTCGCAGGTCCCCTAGCCGAAGAAATATTTGAACCTTTAATGACAGTTAATGGCCCCCTAGCCAGCAGTATCGGACAACTTATAGGTACTGGACCAGGCCGTGGTATTGGTCTGATGTTTATGGTCATGGGAATCTTCACTATGTTAACCACTATTATTGCCTATCAGTATGCTCCATTAAGGTTAGTAGAAGATCACTTGCCTGACGCCATCATTGATCCTATTGGCTGAGAAAATATGAGTTCGATGAACTTCATAAAGAATCAAGTTGGGGTTGGTTAAAGGGGAAAGGTAAGAGGCTATCTTCTCACACTTTAACCTATAGTTTTTTACTCTAAGCACAACTCATCGAACTGACGTTGAGAGAACTAACGTTGAGAGAGGGTTGCAATTGTTAAATCTTGGCACATTTCTTCAACAAAGTGACTGGATAAGCTGGGGAAAGACCAGCGTCTCTCACGCTCAATACCCATTCTTTGCTAAATTCCTGAGTCATCAAATTAACCCTAGAGGTTAATGTTGCAGCTAAAGATGGATTATAGGATCTAATATGTGCGATCGCAAGTCCCAAGGTTTCTGTGACTAATTCTGGCTCAAATGTCCAAAATCCGTAACATTTACGCTCCCAATCTTTCCGAGGCTGTCCTAATGCCCCATAATCTGATTCAGACAATTCTTGACACAAAACCATTGCCGTATAGCTAGGAGACAAAATTATCAAATGCCATTCTTGAGCAACAGGATCTTCTGGTTTCAGATTCACAAGAGCAACATTATCCTTTTGACTAATGGGGTGAGTTTCAAATCCAGCATCGGATGTTGCCATAATTGCGATTTGCTGTGACTTATTAGCCAATTTACGATAACGTTCTGCTTCTTTAGGATACCATTTTCCCCGCTGAAAAGCTGTCACTATCAAGGGATTTTTATTGGATTCTAAAATAAAATCTTCTAAAGCATGACATAAAACTATCAAAGTATTTTTATAATAAACTTCTAAATTCAAAGGATTGCTACTATTTTGATGAGCTAATTTTAATTGTTTTAATATTGAACCTTCAAGCATTTCAGTTATCAGTTAGGGATTATAGTACTAAAAAAAATAGCCTCATTACTTCAAAGCCGATTTAGATCAAGCTTCTGTATCATCTCACTTAAAAATCAAGAGTTTTTGGATTTGCTGAGCTAGGGCTGGCTGTAGCTCACGGTTGCTAGTATGTAAAAAGAAATGATCGCCAGAAAACATTTGCAGACTAAACTCACTTTTAGTTTGCTCCCGCCAGGCAGCAAGTTCTTCTAGGCTGACTTTGTTGTCTTCTAAACCACCAAACGCCGCAATGGGAAAATCGAAGGCTTTTTCCTCGAGATAATGGTAAGTTTCTAATAACTCGAAATCAGCCCGTAAAGTTGGGAGAAATAACTGCATCAACTCTTGGTTTTCTAGCACTTCCTCTGGAATTCCCTTGAGACGCTCTAGTTTCTTGATAAACTTAGTATCAGCTAGGCGATGAATTGGTGGCTCAGGATCTGGCAGTTGGGGAGCACGGCTACCAGAAACCAATAAGTAAACTGGGTTTGGCCAATTTCGTCGCCTAAATTCGCGTGCTAATTCAAAGCTCAACAATGCTCCCATACTATGACCGAAAAAAGCAAAGGGCTGATTTAGATATGGTCGAAGAACGGGGGCCAGATTTTCTATTATTGGTTTCAGCCTTTTTAAAGGAGCTTCCCTTTGTCGATTTTCCCTGCCTGGTAAGCGAATCGAGCAAATTTCTATTTCCGGTGGTAGACATCTAGTCCAAGAGCGGAAACAGGAACCCCCCCCTCCGGCATAGGGAAAGCAGAATAGACGAAGACGGTTTTGAGGATTGGGTCGAGGGCAAACGATCCACGAGTTTGTCATTGGTAACAAGGTATGTAAGTTATCAAGGGGCTTTAAGAAAAGAATGACAGAAAACCTGGTCACAAATATAGTTTTTGTCGAGAAAGGAACAATTATTAGCTTTTGCTTGGTTTTTCGCTGTCTTCTAACAATCTAAAAATCTCTAAACATTTCTGCTCAAAGTTGTCTTGAAGCTGCTTTCTTAATTCAGTCGCTATCTAAAGAATCGAGACCCAGGTCGGAAAAATGCTGTTGCCAGTCTAATTCGGAAGCAGAAGGTCTCATCACTTGCTTCAAATTGCGGTCAAAATCTCGGGCAATCTCCACTGCTGCACGACCTTTGATATTCGCTTCTTCTGCGGTTAAAAAGATACTGTCAAAGTTGAATGCGATACCTGAAAAGTCAATAATACTAAAACTATACAGTTGATCTAAAGAACAATAAATTAATAAGGTATAGCCATCAATTCCGATTATATTTTGAATTTTCATTGTGGACTCCTGTATAAAGACAATTACTTAAAACTATTATTTTCAAGTACTGTTAATAGCAAATAAAGCAATTACCTGTTGGCAAGGTTGTCTTGACATCGTTCTGTTAGTCAGAGCTTTATCTTTTCTCAGTAAAATATTAGCTTGACAATGTTAGATTTACGAAAACTGGCAATTGTAGCCTTCACAACTTCGGTTTTAGTCCTCGTTATTCCACAAGATATCAATAGTTTTATCGAGCTGTCCAGCTAATTTAACATTGTCAAGGTATAATTCAGGGATTATTCAATTTAAATAAATTAGCCTGTTAATTAAACGCAATATTAACATTAAGAAAATGTTAATATTTTCTTAACTAGGGAACTTTACAGCAGATTTTTCAATCTCATAACTTCAACAGCAAAAAAAAAGCAGCAAAAAAAAGATCAACCTTAAACAAACAAAGTACAAAAAATAAGACAAAACTTAAACAAACAAAATACAAAAAATAACACAAAACTTAAACAAACAAAGTACGATAGAAATATTAGAGGTAAAATTATTCCAAATGAATCAACATCAAGACGAATATTCCCAAATTTATGTTCAAGTTTATTGTACTCTGCTAGCCAAGTCAGGCACTTCTGGCGTTGTACAGTCAACTCCTTCTAATCAAGACAGGGAGCGAGCAGCTTCGATTGCCAAACTCGCGGGAGTCCACACTGATGCAATTGTTGAATATCTCATGGCAAATTTTTC
Source organism: Xenococcus sp. MO_188.B8 (assembly GCA_030065615.1). Classification (GTDB taxonomy): domain Bacteria; phylum Cyanobacteriota; class Cyanobacteriia; order Cyanobacteriales; family Xenococcaceae; genus Xenococcus. The sequence goes on from JASJDR010000001.1 coordinate 125,262, forward strand.
CCGAGAACTACAATCAAGCAGATATTCCGTAGATCTTGTCCAAAGTTAGAGCAATGCACATTTGCGACTCTACAAATAGGATCAAGTTCTTTTGAATTTTAACATTGATAGAGTCTTTAAGACTCTTACTATGCTAAGGATAGTGGTGCTTAATATCGGAGCGGTCAACAGCTATTTTTGATTGGGCTTGGTCATCCACCAGTTTTTATTGATTAATCCTAGCACCACAAAGCGGATCTTTTTGAGCTTGTAGACTACCAAAATACAAAACTTCAAAACGAGGGATAGCGTGGTGCGGTTAAATAGGTCTCATCAACTAACTGGCGTTCTCCAGAGAGCCATTTCTTCGCAATTGTAGCTGCTAACTTTTTCACTCGCCTAGATGGATTATTCTTTAAATAAGCTCTCATTGTCTGAGGTTCTAAGCATAGCTCTTCTGCTGCTTGTTCATGAGTTAGCCCGAAAGCCATGCGGAAATCTAAAGGATGCAATTCACCAAGCTCCTCCAGCTGACTAATAATCTGATTAGTATCAATTTGACAGTTGTTTTTATGAGTTACGATCACTTTACTATACCTCTTTAGATCAATCAAGCAATTTACAGATTTGAAGTGTATTTATTTGGCTGTAGTTTCTCTAATAAAGATTCAGTTTGAGTCCACAAATGCAAAAACTCGGCTTTACTTTGAGGATTTTCGCTCCAATCAGAAACCACCTTCAAGCTCCCCTCTTTAAACCCAGCTCGACAAGCATAACGGCGAATTTTACCGCTTGAAGTCTTAGGAATACTCCCCGTCTTCACCAGTACTGCAGCATACACCTGTAGACCGTGTTCTCCTGCTACTGCCTGACGTAGTTGCCCCATTACCTCATGGGAATTAAGTCGACGCAGATAGGAACGCTCTATTTCTTGAACTATCACTAATCGCTCTTGACCTTTGACTTCTACTCCAAATGCTGCTCCACAACTAGGTCGCAGTGCTGGATGACAGTTTTCCACCGTCCGTTCGATGTCTGTGGGATAATGATTTTGTCCCCTAATGATAATCGCATCTTTGATGCGCCCTGTGATATACAACTCTCCATCACGGAGAAATCCCAAATCTCCTGTGCGCAGAAACGATCCCTCCCCAGTATCGGCCACAGAGGCGCAAAATGTCTGTTCTGTTTCTTGGGGTCGATTCCAATAACCTTGGGCAACCGAAGGTCCGGAAACCCAAATTTCGCCGACTACCTCCTCAGGACATTGGGTTTTAGTTTCGGGGTCGACAATTATTACCTTTTGGTCGGGTAAGCTTTGACCGCAGCCAACAATAGTGTAATAGTCTTCTTTTTTTGACTCAGTAACGATTACTTGATTTTGCGCCAAAGCCTCAGTTTTTAACGAACATAATACTGGCGGTGAACTTTTTAAGCCTCCTGAAACAATTAAGGTGGTTTCTGCCATGCCGTAGCAGGGGTAAAAAGCTTCTCGCCGAAATCCGCAAGGGGCGAAAGTTCTGGCAAAATGTTCAATAGTTTCAGCTCTCACTGGCTCAGCACCAGTAAAAGCTACTTTCCAACTACTCAAGTCTAGGCTAGCTAGTTGAGTGTCAGTAACTTTGCGCGCGCACAATTCGTAGGCAAAATTGGGTCCCCCGCTAGTGGTAGCTCGATAGCGAGTAATTGCCTGGAGCCAGCGCAATGGCTTTTGCAAAAAGTCAACCGAAGACATCAGGGTGACCTCAAAACCCCCATATAGAGGTTGCAGTACACCGCCAATCAATCCCATGTCATGATACGGTGGTAGCCAGATTACTCCCTGGCTGTTGGACTGGTGACCAAAACACCTATAAATTGCATTAAGATTGTGCCAGAGGTTGCTGTGACTGACCATAACCCCTTTGGGGGTTCCCGTCGAGCCGGAGGTGTATTGCAGCAAAGCTAAACTGTCATCGGGTGTTGACGGTTGCTGCCAGACCATTGTAGTTTCGGCAACGATGCTATCTGTAGCTAGCCAGGGTAACTCTGCTAAATCATAATTATCGGCAATGCGATGTTTGAGGTTGGTCACCAGGGTGCTAGTACTAAGAACGACTGAGGCTTGGGCATCGGTGACTATTGCTTGTAGTCGTGATAGGTTTTGATTCCGCCTAGGTGGATAGGCTGGGATAGCTACAATTCCGGCGTACCAACACCCGAATAAGCCGATGATGAATTCTAGTCCTGGTGGATACAGTAGCAAAGCCCGAGTCCCTGCCATTTCTAGCTGCTGCAGCTGACTAGCTACAGCTCTAGCTTGTCGGTCTAATTCTCCATAACTCAGTTGTCCTGATTCGGATTCACCATGACGAAGAAAGGTATAGATGGTTTTTTCGGGCTGGGATTGGGCTTTGAATCTTAATAGCTCTACTATGGTCTTTAATTGACTTTTTCTCTCTGACGATTCTTTGATAAAAGTAGTCATTACATTCTCCTTAATTTAAAATCTTAAAACACTTTGACATTGCTGCCATAGTGGGATGATCTGTACTAACAAGGAAATTTCCAATTTAGGCTAGAATAGTTAGACCATCTAAATAGTTCTTTAGCTGTTTACCATTATCATAAGAAAGTCCAACTAAGGGCAAATCGTTAGGGTTAAAAGCTTCGACTTCGCTTATTTCTTGTTCATCCTGAATTTGTATCTCTCCTTGTACCTCTGCCTCGACTACAACGCAGATAGAGTGAACCCGTGGATCTCGATCTGGATGAGAATACACTCCTACCAGACGGGAAATACGGACTAATTCTAATCCAGTTTCTTCTCGTAACTCTCGCCGAACTGTGGTGGCAATCTCTTCCCCCCATTCGACCATGCCACCTGGCAGAGCCCAGCGCCCGGTATCATGTCGTCGAGCTAAGACAATTCGACCATCTGCAAAAATCGGTATAATGCAGGTTCCAGTTACTGGATGTCGAAAAATAATCCTCAGTACTGACTTAGTTATATAGTACAAACGCTTTATAACGTAGTTAACTCCTAAAAATAGACCAACTACCCTCGAACTAGGAGTTTTTACATTTAGTTCTGCCATTATTGGATTTGATTGTATTACTGTTCATTTTCAAAGTTAACTGAGAATGAATTAACTTTACTGAGCCATTACTGATTAATTTACTGATTGTCATCAAAATTTGAACTTCGATACCAAGAAGTATCTTGGCAAAGTAACAGCTTCAGCATTAGGGAAGAAATTGGAGTTCTGACAAGACGAATGTTTTGGGCATTGGTAGATTTAGGGATGAAACCTTTTGGCATGTCGGATAAAAGACATTGTCCTTAAAGATTTCTCGAACAATATAATTGAAATTAATTCCGCTAATTACCACGCCATATTTTGTGACAAAGCTAACTCATCTCTATCTATCTTGAAGATAAAGATTGTTGAAAGTAGACTACGGATGGCGATTACCATCCGTTATAAATGAAAAGCACCCAAAATCAAAAAAATCGATTTTACAAGGGTGTCCACTTGTATTTCTTCCGAGACTGAAACTAAGCTAAATCGCGTCTAATTTGAAACCAGGAGTTTTTCCCTACTGAAAAATAACTCCAGTTTTCAATCTTGACGGGGGATAAAACTTGGATTAGCGTCTTATCAGCTAAAGGTTAGTGTTTTAAATTTTAAATAAGGCAAAGTAGGTAGACAACATATTGATTGTCTTACTTAATTTTCACTCTATATAAATTTAAACTTATTTTCTTAATTTTGTCAGTCGAAAAAATCAACTTTTGTAAAAATCGACTATATCAACTTTTTTTTAAGAATTCTTGCCTCGGTTAGTTGGATTTTAGAGGTCATGAAATAATTTCACCGCCTTAATCGCGAAGTTATCTCTAACTTTAGATCGAGCCTACATTCAGGAATGTGAGTCTTATTGTATATCAAAGTTAGTCAAAGATATTTGACTGTTTCCCAGGTATCAAAAATCAGTCCAGAGCAGGTACAAGTTAAATTGGGAACTAAACGATGCCCAATCAGATTTTACCTAGAGGTATACAGTGAAACTTATGCTTAGCAAGTGATTAAGCCACTACTGTTACACTCACTTGTACCTGCTGTAGAGCTACTGAATGTAGGTTCGAGCTAAACGTACTTGCTTTTGAGTCCAATTCTGCCATCGAACGAGGGCACGACTGACTATTTGAGGATTGCTGTCCCCAGCAACACATATACGCCCCATCCTTTCACAAGTTATGAGAATTTCGCCGTGTCCTAGAAAAGGTGCGATCACAGAATTTCCCCAATCTGTATATTGATTGACAAGGTAAGCCACAATTCCTTCTATTCCCTCTATTTCTGGTTTGCGAGGTCTAGAGATTAATTGATGGGAAAAAACTGCGACGTATAGCTTACCAAGTAAGAACTGAAATCTAAAAGGGATCTTCTGATGGATACAAAAATGGAGACAGAAGTTGTATATCTGATCTTCTTCTAACACCACAGCAACAATACGAGCTTTATTGGTCGAGTAATCATGATTCCAGTTAGAGGAGGGAATAACAATTGCCAAAGCTGCATCAGATGAAAGAAAATTAATAAATTTGTTGCTAGAAGTATCTCCACAGAAAACTATGTGCCTATCTAAGAGCCACTTATCGCCAATTTGAACGTTAGGCATGTCATTAAAAGACCGTTAAACGTGCGTGTAATAAACTCAACCGTAAATTTATGTTGGTGATTGAAAGTGTCTTTGTTGCACAAGTACCGAAAAAGCTTTGGTCAATAAAAAGTTTCATTAAAAACTCTTATTAATTAAGTCATGACTTACAAAGCTTCTGACGTATTTGTGCAACACTGCCATTAAAGGAAGCTGAATTAGTTTTAGATTTTGATCTCCAATTTTTCAAAGCTTCCTCTCGGCAATTTTCAGTACAAATTTATTATCTCATAAATTCCAACCCTTACTAAGTAAAGCTTTGAATAAGATTATTTATCTAATTAAATTAAAATTATGAGACCTACAAATTTATTTTACTAATCATTTGCACTAATTGTTGTTGAATCATTCGACAATAAAAAAATTATGTCAAATAAATATGCTCAGAATCTAGTTTTTTATCAATTACCAAGTTTTTTTGTCAAATACTAGTCTAATTTATAATATGTACGTCATGTACAAATTTTTTTAACGTATAATTTTCCATTTATTATTTAAATAGCAGTTTTAACAAAATAGCCTCCAGCTCTTATTTCTCAATTGAAAGTTGCATAGTAAGTAATATATAAATTTTTTAATATGTAGATTTTTGCAACAGACAAAATCTGTTATTTAGGTAACAATTATTTTGAGATAATCTTTCTTTAATTACCAGAAAATCCCCAGAAATGATTATGATCCCCTTTAGTTTAGAAATTTACGATGATCGAGATTTGGGACTTTTCATTTCTTGATTTTTAATCAAATCATCCCGCGCCAGGTATAAAGAAAAAACTTTAAACTTTTTAAAAAAGTTTATCACTAGGAGAGGTTAATCATCTTCTGATGCAGATTTAGAAACAATAAGCAAACCGTTAAAGAATTGCTGAAACTCATGCAAATCGAGAAATTCTACACATTCTATGATTTTACCAATCACAACGGCTATCCTCCATTTAAACCCTTAATTCAAAATAGATTAAAAAAAAGAATGGAATGGCTGATTAACCTATATCCAAATTGGGATTACACCATATGGGTTAACTATTTTATGAAAATCATTAAAGATAATTCCCAATCTGAGTTCGAAAAAAGCTTTGCTCATTGGCATTTATTAGCTTATCTAGATCTAGATCGGTGTTATTTAATCTGGAGAGAATTTCGTAAATTTCCTTTTTATGTAGTCAATTCTCACGAGCTTTATGATCTCACCAATAGCTTACTTTTTCAAAGAGATAAATTTCAAAAGTATATTTATAAATACGACTCAAAAAACCTTAGGGGTGCTAACTTAAAAACTTATATGTTAGCTATACTTAAAAATACTATTCGAGAAAAATTAGATTTAAAATCTAGTTGGCGTATTCTATGTGATGTCGATACTAATAAAACTAAAAAATTTGATCGTGCATTACAAAAAAGAAGAGACGCATTAGAAATATATCAAGTAACAGAACCATCTGTATCACAATATATTTTCGCTTTAAAATATTTTATTCAAGTTTACAAAACCAATAGAATCCATAATTCTAATAGAAGACAAGGAAGTAGATGGCCAGAACCCGAATGGTCTGATTTTGTAGAAGTTGCCAAATACTACAACTCTCAAAGATTTTTATCAAATGCTCCTCTCCAAGTATCTGCTGGCTCGGAAATAACCCCTGAGACGGTAAAAACATGGATAAATATTTGTCTTAAAGCACTACAATATTCTCCTAAAATAGTGGAGATTCCTTATAATGTAAATAGTGATAAACAAAAAGATTACGAATTGAGTAATTCTTACAAATTTTCTGATCCCGAAGAAGAAACAGTAAATATTTCACAACAAGCTGATTTTGTTTTAAGAAAAAAAATCCAAAAAATTGAGCATAGTTTTAAAGAGATTCGTAGCAAAATTCCCCAAGAATTTCGCCCAGCAGTAATGCCGCTCTGCTATTCTCATCCCTTTGCGCCTCTGAATCAAGAAAAACTAGGCAATAAAATTGGAGTTCATCAGGGAACTGTTTCGCGATACATTTCTAAGTATTTTGAAATTCCTTTGTTAAATGAATTTAAGCAATTTACTAATGAGAAATTAAATATTGAATCTTATTTAAATATATTTTTAGAAACAAGATTCACTAATCCTAAATTTTCCAATTTGCTGGATAAAATTTTAGTTGAAGCAATTAAAAGTTTAGACGATGAATCTCAAAAAATTCTCAAATTTCGCTACAGCCAGAACATGGATTTAGCTGATATTGCTAGCGCTTTAAACAGCCAAAAACGGAACAAGCCATGCGAAATTAAGTCAATACTTGTCAGAGTAAAAAATAAGTTGCAACAGCAATTTCTAGAAGAGCTGAGTAAGTGGCAAGCAGAGTATATTAGGCTTTGGTTGCAAAAATACTATCAAGGGGTAATCCAGACTGTTTTGTTAAATTCTTTTAAGAAATTGGATTCTTTCAGGCAAGAAATTTTGGAAATGCGCTATTGCCAAAGAATGGATGAAAGAACAATTATGAAACACTATACCAAAATAAATACAACTCAAGCCATGTGCCAAGCAAAGCAGCAGTTACAGCAGTCTATACTTTATTGGATTGATAATAATTTGGGTGTTTCATTAACGACAGAAAAACAACAGGTTATGGAAATAATAGAAGATTGGCTGTCAAAGAACTTGATTTACATCAAACTATAATTTCAATCAGCAACATCATGGCTAATTAGACTACGGTTATTTCGCAATAGTGCAAACCTGATGTTAGTTTTAACTTTTTTGACTAGACATTTTCTCAATTGTTCAATTGGATGCTTTTTCCCGCATCTTTCTGTTAGGTTATTGTCAGTTCTCTCTAACAGCACCCTTTCCCGTCCAATTCTGCCATCTAGCGATCGCACGAGCGACCTTTCTGGGATTGTTATCCCCAGCAAAGCACATACGTCCCATTTTTTGACAAGTTATTAAAATTTCGCCATTTCCTAAATTAGGTGCGAGCACAAATAAGCCCAAGCTGGTATTCGTATACTGGTTAACGAGATAAGATACAATCCCTTCTATTCCCTCTATCTCTGTTGGTTTGCGAGCTCCAGAAATCAATTCATGGGAAAAAACTGCGACGTATAGCTTACCGAATAATAACTCAAATCTAAACGGCATCTGCTGATGCCTACAGAAGTCGTAAATTTGACCCTCTTCTAGCACCACAGCAACAGTACGAGCTTTATTGATCAAGTAATCATGATTCCAAGGAGAAGCAGATGTAATGATCGCCAAAGCTGCCTCAGATGGTAAAAGATTAATAAATTTATTGCTGGCGGTGTCCCCACAATAGACCATATGACGATCTAAGAGCCATTCATCACCAATTCGAATGTCATGTTTGTCTGGAGCTCGAATTTCATCGTCAACTTTTTTGGGAGCCGACTTAACTTTTTTTTTCTGAACTTCAGCTAAGGTTAATAATTGCAGTTCTTTTTGTTTAGCTCTTGCCTGAGCTAGAATCAATGCTTGCCGTTGAGCCTCCTCTTGGTTGCCTTCCATTAAGGCTTGGTGCTCTGCTTTTTCTGCCTCTTTTACTTGCTTATGTTCTTCACTGCCAGCTCTTGCTATTTCCAACAACCCTGTAAATTTATTAGCTATTGGAGTGTCTCTAATTATCTCTTTTACTTCTGGAAGAATGTCTCGAGCAATCTGGGTGTTTAAAAATAAAGTTCTTGGAGAACATCCCGCCTCTTTAGCCAGATCTTTCATAGTTTTGGAAGAGGACAAAATCGATGTACTCTGTTGGCTACCATACTGATTGTCTCCAGATTTTGCCAGAAGTCCTATTTGTTCGAGGATCTGCTTTCGCTCCCACCAAAGCTCAGCACGTTCTAATGCTTCTAACTCACTACGTATTAAATTTTCATCGATCTCTGCCAAACGCGCTTGTTCATCATCTTCGCAAGTAATGATATTACACTCAATTTGTTCTAACCCAAGCAATTGGCAAGCTGTAAGACGGTGTAATCCAGCAATTAAGGTGAGCTCTTGATCTAGAGTAATAGGATTGAGAAGTCCATTAGCTGCGATCGATTCCTTCAATTCAGCAACTTTATCGGGCTTGAGAGGGCGCCTATTGCCTTTAACTTTAATTAGCTCTATTTTTACTATTTTTACAATTGACATTTACTAATTCTCTAAATTTGGCATATCCTAAAATCCTCTGAAGTTACGATATTATAAATTTCTGATGTTAATTATAAATTCCTAATATTAGAGGATATCTGAAAAGTCTCAATGACAAAGTTTCGATAAATTGAGCCTCTGTAAACATTATTAATAAATTAATCTGTTTACATAATTTAATTTTAGTTTTTGCCTAACAAAAAACTTACTTTTTAGATACTCTCTGATAATCACTATAGCCCTCGAAACTTGACATTATTTAAATTTCTTAGTTTACAGGCTCAAAGACCTAGTTTTGTTAAAAGTAGTATTGGCGATCCAGGCTAATTTCTGAAAACTATAGCATTTTCAGGTCAAATAAAATTTCAACCTAAATATTACTGATATTATAGCTTTTCTATCTAACAATTCTCATTTTGAAATAACTTTGCGTTGTTTCAGCACTCAAGCAATTTGTTAAGAATTATTAATCTTGCTTGAGGTAGGGTTTTAATGTCATGAAATTTTAATAGTGGAATCCACTTGACGATTTCCAGATTCACAAATGAGCCAGTCTATAAAACTTTTAACAGCTCAATACAAATTGTACTGCGGGCAGGTTAAAACTAGACTTTTAATAAAATGCTAGGATTCAAACCAGAAAAACTTTTCATCACTTTAGATGATTTCTGAAAAAGACTTTACCAAAATCATCGACAGTAGGGTGCTGTTAGCGGTCAGACTCCGCGTTATCCTAAAGGATATGCGGAGCGGTATCCTTAATCCGAAGGGGTACCCTTTAGGGTTAGGGCGGCGTAAGACGCTTGCCCAGCTTCGTGCTCTGGGCAAACGCCAGTTCCTACAATGGGGACGTATAAACTTCTGGGGAGACCCCTGCAACGGACTGGCTTGGGAATGCTGGCCAAGAGAGCGCCAGCGTAACGCACCATTTCTCAGTTGGGCTGGGATATTTATTGCTAGAAATTACCTGAGAAAAATTCCCAATCTCAGCCGCCCGCATTAATAAAACAATATTTTTGAACTCTACTATCAACCGACTCCAACAATTTTTCCCGATCACTTTCTTAGTTGATTCATCTCCTAAATTTAGCAATACCAAATTTTCCTTTGATTTTGAGATCTTGATTTAATCTATCTATACTCAGCTTATTCTTTCGCATTCTTCTTGTCGATCCTGTGGTAGCAAATCGATTACATTGTTGTAACTACTGAAATAGTCTCGGAGTCCCTGTGCTTGTCTACCAGTAAAATGAAGCCATTCATAGTGATATAATTCTGGAGAAGTGTTGTCTGCTCCTGCTAATAAGGGAAATCTAGGAGTAGCCATGAGAACGGAAAGGCTTCTTTCACCAGTAAAAGTTTGGCTTTCTAATTTAATAGAAGCGATGTAGTGGGTATTGAGAATGATATTGTCAACTTTTAAAAAAGCCATAGGACAATGATTAAAAAATTTACACTCATTAATAAATCTAGCTTGGTAATTATTGGATTAATTGTATACCCTAATACTTAAGAAATCCTGCATCATCTAAATTTATTTAAGTATAAGATACATTATCGAAATAGATGCTTTAGGATTCAATTTATTAGGTAATAGTACTAAAATCAATCAACCCTTGCTTAAAGTTAGTGACTTACTAGCATAGTACTAATATTACACCAGAAAAAATATTAATACTTTTGGAAGTTTACAAAATTGTTAAAAATCTGTAAGCAACCTTGCTTTTCTCAGAATGAAATTTAGGACTGTTTCCTCCTTAGAAATAATATCGGCTCTTCCTTCCATGCCAGAGCGAATCGAACATTTCTTGCGCTCAGCATCCAAAGAGAGGCTTTCCGGTGCAATAGTCACATTATAAGTAGCTTTAGCATTATCAAAACTACTTGTTTCAGATAAAGAATTAGAATTATTGCTTTGAGAAGTCGTGGCATCTGGAGAAATTGTCTTGACAGTGCCTTTAAGAGTGCCGTAATCAGGATAAGGGCAAGCGGACACTCGCATTTGTACTTTTTGACCCATTTCCACTTTGTCAATATCCTGTGATGCTACCAACGCTTTAATTTCTAAGGGAGCTTCACTGGCGGCAATTTGGGCGATGACATCGCCAGGACGTACTATTTGATCTGGATTACGCAGATTTAGTTCTTGAACGATCCCAGATGCCGAAGCCCGAATTACTGTGCCTTTAAGTTCGGTTTCGAGCTGCCGGAGTTCTTGTTGATCGCGACTAAGTTGATTTTGGGTTTCAATCTGCTGCTGAATTATGGCTTCTCGTTCCTTATTTAAAATCGCAAGAGTTACCTGACCAGTAGCTTGTTCTCGAGGGATATTAGCTTCGGCGATCTCTACTTCAGCTCTACTAGGATCAAGATAAGCTTGAGTTCGTTCTAATCTCGCTAGAGCAGCCAAAACAGCTCCTTGTAGTCGTTCAATGGTTTCTTGTTGCATAACTACTGTAGCTTGTTGTGCTGCTACCGCTTGTTGTTGTTGATCAACAGCTAGTTTAGCTTCCTCTAATTGATCTAATGGTAGAGCTCCTTCATTGGCAACATTCTGATAGCGGTTGTATTTCGACTGAGCGGCTGAATAGGAAGCCTGAACCGATCTTAAGTTAGCTTGTGCTGATTTCATTTCCGCCTGCGCCTTTTGTAAATCTTCCCGCGCAACTCTGACATTTGCTTTGGCTTCTTCTACTTCAGCAGCCGCGATCATTTGCTTATCTCGATATTCTCGTTCACGACGTTCTAGTTCAGCTTCAGCAGAAAAAATAGCACGGTCGATTCGGTTAGTTTCAGCTTGGATCTGACTTTTGAGAGCGATAATCTGAGCCTTGATTTGAACTAATTGCTGCTCTAGCTGTTGGATGTTATTCTGCAGTTGACTTTTTTTCGTTTGCAGGCGGGAGTCGTCAATAGTCGCAATAATATCTCCTTTGTTGACCGTTTGATTATTTTGGACGGCAATATTGAGAATCTGTCCTTCCGTCGCCGCTTGAACAATTCGCAGTTCACCAACAGGGCGCACAGTAGCAGGAGCTTTAATGGTTACTTTGTATTTAAGAATACTAACGAGAGTTAGCGTCGCGCTGAAAATAGTGAGCAAGACTAGCCCCCCTACACTCACCCACCAGTGGATCTGAGGCAAGAATTCCTCTGGACCGACAGCACGGAGGGTATCTTGCTCCCGATTAAGATCAAGAGATTTTGCATCAATGTTACTCAGCATAATTGATAATTGTTAGAATGAATTCAGTATTGCTATACTACAAAATGCAATCACGATTATATTGCCTATAGCTCTGTTGGTCGTTCCCAAGTAGCTAATCATTTTAGAATTTTTTAAATATCAAGAAACCTAAATTGTTTGAAATAGAAAAATTTACTAATTTTGCCTATTTAGAGAGATTAGAGAGAGATTTCTCGGATATTTAATCGTGAACCCTTATTAATTCTGTTTGTACTAGTCTGTAAACTTTGAAAACAGAAGCTCAATAGTAAATATTTACTTAGATTAATCTCTTGAATCAAACATTAGTAACCCAAAAGATTGTTCTTGGTTATTGATCATTGTTGATTTGTTGATTTCATGAATAATTTAGGACTGATAAAGCAAATACTTATTGAACATCACTCATAATTTATTACAGAGTAATTTTCTTTTTTAACACCATACTATTGACTTATAACAATCTTATCTTAATCATGAAACAAGATTGTCCTGTACCCCAAAGCATCTGCTTTGTCAGGGCATATCGCTATATGTAAGCAAGATGGTCAATCTTTTTCACAAACGATTGAGGATTGCTATAGGTAATTTAGTATATCTATATTTTAAAACAAAAATTTCTAAACTAGAAAAATAGTTCTGACTGTAGTAATTTTCAACACAAAAAAAAACAAAAATGTTGATTTTTTCGACTGACAAAATCAAATAATTACGGTTGAATATGTTCAGTGAGAAAAGTAAAAATTAATTTTTTATTGCTTTTCTTCTCGACAACAAATTATACAAGTTATACAAGGAGATATAAACAAGATGATGGCTAAAGATATAACCACGTCTGAATTAGAGTTTGTTCTTTTCGAAGAGGTTTCCAATGAAGCTGCTGAAGCTATTTCTGGAGGTATTGAATTGGAAGGAGCAGCAGGATTCGAAGTAGATCTAGTAGAGTTGCCCGGCGTTCCACTTGAATTGTTAAAATCAAGCCTCGAGGCGATTTCTGGATTGGCAGAATTCTTTGGATTACCTGCAATAAACGAATTGGTTTCTCTTAATGAGGTCGCTGGGGTCGTTACTGATATTCTCCCAATATAGGATAGGACTATGACTTCCTTTGTAGGAGAGATATCGTAGAAACTTAAAAAAGCAAACTCTTCTTGCTATCTTTATAAGTCTAATTTCTTTGAGTGATTTCTAGAAATAGGTACCCTCGCAGAACTGGAAAATGGTGCGTTAGAGTTCTGCTAACAGCACCCTAGCAGCAATGATCTTGGTACAGTCTCTTTCCGAAATCACCTTTTTGGCCCTTGCCATTAGACATTGGACTTAAAAAAAACTTACTTTAACTTAGAGCTGATTTGTAAACTTGCTGTAAATTCATTGGGCAATTCTTTTGCCAAAATAGAAGAATTGAACTATTTGATATCTCAAAGATCATCATAGTAGGGATTTCAGATTTTTTAAGATTTACCTTACGAATCAGCTCTTACTCTATAGAAGAGTAGCTAATCGAAGAGAAGCCTGATGACTGAATTGCAAAGCAATCAGTTTGGCCGGACTTCACAGCTCATGACATAAATATTATATGGGAAAGCGTTGACCTTAAGAGATATTTTCTTTAGATTCACCTCAGCTTTAGCTAGATTCAAATTAGACATCTCCAGCAATTAAGTTTTGACTATGTTTTTTCAATAGTTTCAGTTTAATTATGGGAAATGTCTCTTTGTTTGAGTTATTGTAATTTGCTATAGCTTACTATAATTCTATTAAATAAATCCCAGCTTGTAAAAGTTGAAGTCTCAAAAACCAGATTGATGATATCGACTCTTGGTCAAGGTCAAACTGGTTTTTACTCTTCTCGTGATTAAGACAAAACTAATTCGGGAAAACCTGAGCATTTTCATGAAATACCAGACAGTTTTACAGCACAGCCAAGAAGACTGCGGCGCAGTCTGCCTTGCTACTATTGCCAAACACTATGGGCGCACATTTGCTATCAATCGCATTCGGGAAATTGTTGGAACTGGACAAAGAGGTACTACTTTACTGGGTTTGAGACGAGGAGCAGAAACCTTAGGTTTTAATGCCCGTCAAGTTAAAGTCAATTCTCAACTTTTACATAAACTTAATAAAGTCCCTCTGCCCGCCATTATTCACTGGAAAGGCTATCATTGGGTTGTCTTATACGGAAAAAAAGGCAAAAAATATGTTATAGCTGACCCTGCCGCCGGTATTCGTTATCTTACTCATCGGGAACTAACTACTGGCTGGAATAATGGGATCATGCTGTTGTTGATGCCAGAAATCACCCGTTTCGAGCAACAACCAAACGATCAAGTAGGTGGGTTTGGGCGTTTTTTTAAACAAGTTTTACCTTATCGTGGTATAGTGGCAGAGGCCTTATTGCTCAACTTAGTCATTGGCATTCTGGCCCTTGCCAGCCCATTTTTATTTCAAATTCTTACTGATGACGTACTGGTACGTGGAGATACTCAACTACTTACTGTTGTAGCTATTGGAGTAGTAGCAACTAATCTTTTTAGTAGCATCCTCCAGTTCATCCAGTCTAATCTAATCTCTCATTTTGGCCAACGTCTACAGTTAGGACTCGTCCTCGCATTTGGAAGACAAATTTTGCGTTTACCTCTGAGTTATTATGAATCACGCCGCAGTGGTGAAATTGTAAGTCGTCTCAGAGACATTCATGAAATTAATCATCTAGTTTCCCAAGTTGTTATCGGTTTGCCCAGCCAATTTTTCATCGGCATGGTTTCCCTAGGTTTCATGATCTTTTATAGTCCTAAACTGACTATTGCCGCTGCCATTGTTGCTGCTAGTATGACTATTTCCACTGTCATATTTCTGCCGGTACTACAACAAAAAACTCGGGCCCTTCTGGTGACGGCTGCTGAAAACCAAGGTTTTTTAGTCGAAACTTTTAAAGGCGCACTCAATCTTAAAACTACTAATGCTGCCCCTCAAGCTTGGGAAGAAATCCAAAGCCGTTTTGGTCGTCTGGCTAACGTTACGTTCAGTACGATTCAGATTGGAATTATCAACGGTGTTTTTTCTAAACTAATTTCTGGGCTAGGCACTGTAACTATACTTTGGATAGGTAGTAGCCTAGTCATCGAACGAGAGTTAAGCATCGGACAGTTGCTAGCTTTTAATAGTATGAACGGGAACTTCGCTGCCCTAATTGTTAGTGTCATTAGCTTTGTTGATGAATTTGCCCGTGCCCAAACTGCGACTCAAAGGTTGAGCGAGGTGATTGATACTACACCAGAAGACCAAGGAGATAGCAGCAAATCTTGGACGAAAATCTCTGGCGAAACTGACATTATTTGCACGAACCTTAACTTTCATCATATTGGCAGAGTAAATCTACTTAGAGAGTTTTCCCTGACTGTCCCTGGAGGCCAAGTTACTGCTCTTATTGGTAAATCGGGCTGTGGCAAAAGTACTTTAGTAAAACTAATTGTCGGCTTATATCCTCTTGAGTCCGGTAATATTCGTTTTGGCAACTATAATCAAAAAGATCTCTCTTTAGAATGTTTGCGCCAACAAGTGGTGTTAGTTCCTCAAGAGCCTCACTTTTGGAGTCGATCAATTATTGATAATTTTCGTTTTGGTAATCCCTATGCGACACTCGAACAGATTGTCTTAGCTTGTCAGATAGCTGGTGCCGACGAATTTATCAGTCAATTACCAGACAAGTATCAAACTGTCTTGGGAGAATTTGGGGTCAATCTTTCGGGTGGTCAAAGGCAACGATTAGCTATAGCTCAAGCAATTGTTACCAATCCGCCCGTGCTAATTTTAGATGAATCTACAAGCGCACTCGATCCAGTATTAGAAGCCACAGTTTTAGATCAACTCTTACTGTATCGACAAAACAAAACCACAATTTTGATTAGCCACCGCTCTAGCGCAATCCTACGTGCTGACTGGATTGTATTGATAGAAAATGGTCAGCTACAACTGCAAGGCACAACCGAAAAATTGCGATCTCAACAAGGCTTTCACCTAGATTTTTTGACTTGAAGTGAATCAGGTGATTTCTGGAAATGAATATACCAAATAAATTTAAGATTGGGTAATAAACTAATTAAAGAGAGTAAATTGAAGCCAAAGCAAGAAAATAATTAGGTTGACACCATCTCTGGTTGAAGATTTATGTTTAGCAGCCTCGAAAATGACTGGAGCTTCTCGAAGCTCGTTTCAAGCGCAAATTTGTCTTAAGTATTTTTGGCATGGAAGAAATTGAAATGCGTCTCCTGCGAAATCCACACTTACAAAAATGGGATATTCTCATTTGACCTTGTTAGTTGCTAATTTGTTTCTTAGAAATCACCTTACTTTCTATCCAGCAGCTCAAACAGTTAGAAAAGCGAAATACGCGGTCATTGGGAAACCCAATGACCGTTTTGTTTCCAGGAGCTGCTCCCAAAGAAACTGTATTTCGCAGGTAAAAGAATAGAGGTTTTGCTAAATACTATCTGCTGTGTTGAGTAACCTGCGAGATGTCAATTTTTTAGAATTTATCAATTGTGCAGAGCTTACACAAAATCAGACGGGAGGACAACCTAGATGACCTAATTAATTAGCATACTTATAACTGAAGAGCCACATTTTTTTTGCCTTGATTAGCAGAACTTAGCCCATCATTATCAACTCGAAATAATTGAGAATTATCAGTGTAGAATTTTTCTAGAATGTAGAATTTTTCGACCGACAAAGTCAAATAACTATGCTTTAATTACCTTAAGAGTGTAAACAATAAAATATCAACAAAGTTCAACCATACCAAGAAGTTGCCCATTAATAACTTCGTTTTTTAGGAGCGCAAATTCCGGAGATACTGAGCAAGCTAGTTAGAACTTGCTTTTGTAATAATCCTAATAAGTACCTCTGCAAGGATTTATTTTACGCTTATCTCTTGCTCTAGATAAGTGTTGGAGATTAATTAAGCATAACAACCTAATTTTGCCTACCTAGTTAGATCCGAACAGTCTAAAACGAATTCATGTTAAATCTTAATTGCCGATTACTATCAACTAGATATTAGCCTCAAACTAGAGGCTACAAGCACAAATCTATAGAAGTACACAGCATGGAAAGTCAAAATCTTCAAGTAACTAAGATCTCTACCGTCTTGGGGAATAACCAATTCGACTCTCAAGAGAAAGTACAAAAGCTGCTGTCGACAGCAGAAATTCAAAGCTGGATAGTCTCTTATTTGGCCGAATTATTGGAACTAGATCCCAATGAAATCGATCTTGCGATTCCTTTCGATAACTACGGTCTCGATTCTGCGGTTGCAGTTGGGATGACCGGCGACTTAGAGGATTGGATGGGAAGAGAGCTCGACCCTACCCTATTGTACGATTATCCAACTATTGAAGTTTTAGCCCAACACTTAGCCGAGGAATTTTCTGTATAAATGCAAATCATCGCTGAGAAAATAAAGCTCGGCATTAAAACTTTAAGGGGAATATTATGGTAAAAATTATCAAAGCGCGGGATAAACAAAAACAGTCTCTAGCTCGAGCAGAGGAAAAACCAAAGAAACATCACAAATTGATTGAAACTACTTACCGTAGCAATAATAACTCTGACTACACCGAAAAAATAGAGGAGCTAGAAAAAAACTTTAAATATAGTAGCAACAGCAATCATTATTGGAGCGAACCAGAGCATTCAATGCTTTACGGCACACCAATCTATGAAGCTGCTTCTCCTGCGCAAAAAATAGCACTCAATCATCTTCACTGGTTTGGAATGTATAATGTTGTTGCTGCTAGTGAAACCGAAACAATTACTTATAATCAAGTTACGGCTAGTGTTTTTGCGGCCTGTGGTTACGAAACGCTATCTCAGATGTTGACCTTAGAAACCTCTCAAGAACGCTCCCACATTCATGCCTTTCACAATATCGGTCACAAAACGATGAAAGCTCTGTTGGGCAAAGATGCATTTAAAGCTTCTATTAAAGGTAAATTGTCTCAACGGACTAATAAAAATAAAACCAGGGGATTAACTACTTCAGGTCTGCCAAATTTATTTGATTTCCAGTGGAAAAATTCGTTGGCAGATTACCAGTATTATGCCTTACGTTTTATAGCTAAGACGATGCTTGCTAGTAAAAATCAATGCTCTTCCCAATATCTGAGTGAGTTGGAAAAAACTTATACTTATAAATTTATTCCGGCTTCGACGACAGGTTTGATCGGGCGAGGATTGTCCCCTCCGTCAATGCAAAGATTCTTTGCCTTCAACTGGGGAGGCTCCCCTTTCCTCGCGAGCCAGTATTACGGATTACGCATGATGGCTAATATGGTACTGAAGAATACCGAGCATATCAGATCTAAATATTTTAAAAAACTTGAAAAGAAAGGTGATTTTATTCCTGCTCCCACAGCTGTCTCATATTACCATTTCTTAGACGAATCTTTGCACACTACTACTTCGATGTTGATTGCCAGGGACCTATATAAAGACTTCCCCCAGCCAACAGCCTACGAAAAATTAACAATCAATCTGGCACTTTATATGATGCAACGTGGTATTTTAAGTGGACTTTCTGCCGTTGTACCCGATCGCTATTATGCGGATGACTGTTCTATGATGCATTTTGTATATAAAATCTTACAGTCGCCTCTATTTGGGATGCCTCACCAAGAAGCAATTCATTGGGTTGAGAAATGTTTCTGCGAGGAACACGAGGGCTTCCAGATGACAGCTAAATACCATAGACGTTTGAGAGCAGATTGTTGCCGATTTTACGAAAGCTTCGAGCATCTTTGGCCGGTCAATCGGGAAATGAGCCTCATGGCCTCAGAAGGAACTATTGAAAAAGCTATTCAAAGAAACCGAAAAACTTTTCAGCAGTTTTCCCAGTTTATTGCCGAGATTCGTAGCTAGCCCCCGATAATTTTCTTGTTAGCTTTGCTCAGTTTCGTTGATCGAGTGAGAATTGAGCATCTTAGCCGAAATACTTACAGTTGAAGTGAGAGATAACAAATTAGATGGAATCCATAGCTATAATCGGAACTGGTTGTCGTTTTCCCGGTGCTCATGATACCGAATCGTTCTGGCAGCTTTTGCGTCAAGGGACAGATGCGATCGCCGAAGTGCCGCCAGAGAGATGGGATATTAATAGCTTTTACGATCCTGAGCCAGCTAAACCAGGAAAAATCAACAGTCGCTGGGGTGGCTTTTTAGAGCGGGCAGACTGGTTCGATCCTAGGTTTTTCGGGATTTCCCCCCGCGAAGCCGAATATATAGACCCCCAACAAAGACTTATGTTAGAAGTGACTTGGGAAGCTCTGGAAAATGCTGGTTTAGTACCTCAAAAGCTTTCTGGGAGTAGAACTGGAGTATTTGTCGGCATCAGCGGTAGTGACTATGAGAGACTAGGGTGTCGAGATTTTGATAATATTTGTGCTTACAGCGGTACAGGTACTTCGCCTGGGATTGCGGCGAATCGCATTTCTTACTCTCTGAATTTGCGAGGACCCAGTATCGGAATCGATACGGCCTGTTCTTCATCTCTAGTTGCCGTCCACTTAGCCTGCCAAAGTTTACGCAGTGCCGAATCCGATTGCTGTCTAGTGGGAGGAGTCAATCTGATACTATGGCCTGGTCCCTCGATCACTTTCTCTCAAGCTCAGATGATGGCAGCCGATGGTCGCTGCAAAACCTTTGACGCAGCGGCTGATGGTTATGTCCGAGGAGAAGGCTGCGGGGTCGTGGTCCTCAAAAGGCTCCAGGATGCCCTGGCCGATGGCGACAATATTCAAGCGCTCATTAGAGGCTCAGCTGTCAACCAAGATGGCACTAGCAATGGATTGACCGCTCCCAATGGCCCTTCTCAACAGATGGTAATTCGTCAAGCTCTCAAAAATGCTGGGGTGACACCAGCTCAGATTAGTTATGTCGAAGCCCACGGCACCGGCACTTCTTTAGGTGACCCCATCGAGGTCAAATCCCTCAAAGCTGTGTTGATGGAGGGCCGCGACCTCGACAATCCTTGTTGGATTGGCTCGGTCAAAACCAACATCGGTCATTTAGAAGCCGCCGCGGGGATCGCTGGTCTGCTCAAAGTAGTTTTACAATTACAACATGGGGAGATTTTTCCTCACCTTCATTTGAAACAGCTCAATCCCTATATTCGCCTTCAAGGAACCCCTTTATCCATTCCCACTCAGCGCCAATCTTGGTCGGCTAGCGACCGTCGTTTCGCTGGAGTCAGCTCCTTTGGCTTCGGGGGTACCAATTGCCATGTGATCCTCGAAGAAGCTCCTCAGCTCACACCGGTAGTTAGTGAGGTTAAGCGCCCCTGGCATCTTTTAACGCTCTCGGCCAAAAGCAAGGCGGCTTTGCAAAAACTAGCACAAGATTATCACAGTTTTTTAACTTCTTACCCTGACTTGCCCTTGGCCAATTTATGTTTTACTACCAATAAGGGGCGGGAACATTTCGATTATCGTTTAGTGCTGGCAACTGCCACTAATTTACAGTTGCGCCAACAGCTAGAAGCTTTTACTCAGGCTCGGGTGACTCCAGGAATCATCACTGGGAAATTAACCAGCCGCAAGCTCCCCAAAATCGCATTTTTATTTACGGGTCAGGGTTCCCAGTATCTCGGCATGGGACGACAACTCTATGAACAAGAGCCACTCTTTCGCCACAATCTCGAGCGCTGCGCTCAAATTTTAGCTCCCTATTTAGATGTTCCTCTGCTAGAAGTTCTTTATCCCGCTCCCGATGCTACTGGGTCCCCATCGAAGATTGCCAACTCCCCCTTAGACGAAACCGCCTATACCCAACCCGCCCTCTTTGCCATCGAATATGCCCTGGCTCAATTATGGCAATCCTGGGGCATCAAACCAGCGGTGGTGATGGGTCATAGTTTGGGGGAATATGTCGCTGCCTGTGTCGCAGGAGTTTTTAGCCTCGAAGATGGACTCAGACTGGTTGCTGAACGGGCACGTCTGATGCAAGCTCTCCCCAAAAATGGTTCCATGCTCGCTGTGTTCGCTTCGGAACAGCTAGTGCGAAAGCTCATTCAACCCTATGCTTCACAAGTGGCCATTGCCGCGATTAATGGCCCCCAGAGCCTGGTAATTTCTGGTCAGTGTGACTGTATCCAAGAGATGAGAGGGGTTTTGGCAGCTCAAGGAATTAACAGCAAACCCTTGCAAGTTTCCCATGCTTTTCACTCGTCTCTCATGGAACCGATGTTAGCCGATTTTAAAGCAGTGGCCACAGAGGTGGTTTACTCGAGTCCCAAAATCGATTTCCTTTCCAATCTGACTGGCAACTTAGCCAGTTCTGAGCTGGCTACCCCTGAATACTGGTGCCGTCAGCTCCGAGAGCCGGTGCGGTTTTCTCCCAGCATAGATTATCTGGCTCAGCAAGGTTATCCGGTCTGGGTCGAAATTGGCCCCCAACCCATACTGTTGGGTATGGCCCGTCACTGCTTAACAGAGCCGGAACCGCAGCAGATGGCATTGTTGCCCAGTTTAGATCCCAGGTTTGATGATTGGCAAACCCTGACTCAGAGTTTAGCGGCCTTATACGTCCGAGGCGTCTCGATTGATTGGTCTGAGTTTCATCGTAATTATCCCCGTCGTATGATGCCATTGCCTACTTATCCTTTCCAGCGTCAACGCTATTGGTTAGATGGGATTCACCATCATGAGTCAAGGTCAGAGCAGGATTTGTCTTCTTACCAGTTCACTTCCTCTGAAGGTCTCTCAGAGGTTGATAACGGCAGCAATGGCCTCATCTCTGACTTGCTCCAGAATGGTCATGATCATGCTATGAGTAATGGTAATTCTCACTCTATTAATCATGGTCATAAGAATGGTCATGCTGCAGAAATAGAAGCTTTATTGGGTCAAGCAGTCCAATTATTGCCTAAGTTGCTGCAGATATTGCATCAATATCAACAGTCTGGAGTTCCCATCCCATCAGCCTGGGATTGGCCTGGGGAGGTCGAGCTTCCTGAACAATCCCAGTCCCCTTGGCTTTTACAACGTTTAGAAGCCATGCCTCGGAAGGAACGCGGAGCTTTTTTGATTGACCAAATTCAGCATCAAGTTGCTATGGTTTTGCGTTTCGAGCCCTCTGAGCTTCCTGACCCCAGTCTGGGCTTTTTTGAAATGGGCATGGATTCTCTGCTGGCTGTCGAGCTAAAGAACCGACTAGAAAAGAGCTTGGGAATTTCGATTTCTTCAACTGTCGCTTTTAATCATCCTAACATTGAAAGTTTAGCTGAGTATCTACTCTCTGAGGTCCTGGATTTGGAGCTTACTGATAAGACTGCCCTTGCCCTTCAGGAAGATACTGAAGAGCTGGTTTTGACTAGCTCCGAGCTGGAACATTTATCGGAAGCAGAAGTTGAAGCTTTATTAGTTCAAAAACTCGCCAATCTTTGAGCAGGTATTGCAGATGAGTAAAATTTCGGAAAACTTTAGTCAAATGTCGCCATTAAAACAAGCACTTTTGGCGCTAGACAAAATGAGTGCTAAAATCACTCGTTTAGAGAGAGCGCAAACCGAGCCCATTGCGATCGTGGGGATGGGTTGCCGCTTTCCTGGAGGAGCTAATGATCCAGAATCTTTCTGGCAAATACTTCATAATGGAATCGATACCATTAAAGAAGTGCCATCTTCGCGTTGGGATCTCGATGCTTACTACGACCCCGATCCCGAAACTTTAGGGAAGATGTACACGCGAGAAGGGGGATTTTTAGATGCTAAGGTAGACGAATTCGATGCGGAATTCTTCGGTCTGGCCCCCCGTGAAGCCGTGATTATGGACCCTCAGCAGAGATTATTACTGGAAGTTAGCTGGGAAGCCTTAGAAAATGCAGGTGTTGCAGTGGATCAGTTAGCTGGCAGTCAAACAGGTGTGTTTGTGGGTATTAATACCGCTGACTACTCACAGCTCCAAATGAAGGTTAGAGATCCCAATAATCTTAATGCCTATTTCTTTACCGGCAACACTGCTAGCGTTGCCGCTGGGCGCTTATCCTACCTTTTGGGTCTTCAAGGCCCCAGCATTGCCTTAGATACGGCTTGCTCGTCTTCTCTAGTTACGATTCATCTTGCTTGTCAAAGCCTACGGACGGGCGAGTGCCGTATGGCTTTAGCAGGAGGCGTTAACCTCATGCTGTCTGAGGAGGGACCCATTATTCTTTCTCGAATGCGAGCTTTAGCTGTTGATGGTCGCTGCAAAACTTTTGATGCTGCAGCTGACGGTTATGGAAGGGGAGAAGGATGTGCTTTTGTGGTACTAAAAAGGTTATCGGATGCTATTGCTGATAATGACAATATTTTAGCTTTGATTCGGGGTTCTGCGATCAATCACGATGGTCGGAGCAGTGGATTAACAGTTCCTAATGGAATAGCTCAGCAGAAAGTAATTCGTGCTGCTTTAGCAAACGCTAAGATAGAACCTAATCAGATAGATTATGTAGAAGTCCACGGTACGGGTACATCTTTGGGAGATCCCATTGAGGTGGAAGCTTTAGCCAAGATCCTAAGCGACGGACATTCTCAAGAACGACCTCTGATGCTTGGTTCGGTAAAAACCAATATCGGTCATCTAGAAGCGGCTGCAGGGATAGCGAGTTTGGTCAAAGTCGTTTTAGCAATGCAACATCAAGAGATTCCGCCTCATTTACATTTTCAAACTCCCAATCCTGCTATTTCCTGGCCAGACTTGCCGCTGATGATTCCCACAGAAGCAACTTCCTGGCAAACAGAAGCAGAGCAACGACGCCTAGCTGGGATTAGTTCCTTCGGTATGAGTGGCACTAATGCCCATGTAGTGCTAGAAGAAGCTCCTGAAGTCAAGCTACCTCCCAAAGAAGTAGAGCGCCCAATACATTTGCTGACTCTATCGGCTAAGAGTGAAGGAGCATTAACAGAATTGACTGAGCGGGTTACAGAATATTTAAAGATCAATGAATCGGAATCCTTGAGCGATATTTGTTTTACAGCTAATAGCGGACGCTCTCACATGGAACATCGCTTGGCAATCGTAACCCAACAGCAGGCTCAGTCAATCGCACAACTGACTGCTTTGAGAGCGGGTCAAGAGGTAACAGGGGGATTCAGAGGTTTAGTGCCGCGGTCAAATAAACCTAAAGTGGCATTTTTATTTACAGGTCAAGGCTCCCAGTATCTGGACATGGGACGTCAGCTTTACGAAACTCAACCTACGTTTAGAAAAGCTTTGCAGCTTTGCGACAAGATTTTACGTCTCTATTTAGATGTTCCCCTCCTAGAAATTCTCTACCCAGATGAGGTAACTCGAGCAGCATCCAACTTAAAACTAGATCTAACTGCTTATACTCAGCCAACTTTGTTTGCACTAGAATATGCCTTGTTTCAATTATGGCGGTCTTGGGGTGTAGAGCCTAATGTAGTTATGGGTCATAGTGTGGGAGAGTATGTTGCTGCCTGTGTTGCTGGAGTATTTAATCTAGAAGACGGACTGAGACTGATTGCTTATCGCGGTAAATTGATGCAAGCACTGCCATCTGAGGGAGAAATGGTGGCAGTATTTGCCGATGAGAAGCTAGTGAAGGTCGCAATAGAATCCTCAGCAGGGCTAATTTCGATTGCGGCAATCAACGGGCCCAAGAATATCGTTATTTCCGGTGAGCGCGGGGCAATGCGAGCAGTGCTGAAAAAACTGGAAGCTTTAAAGGTAGATTTCCGTCACTTAAAAGTTTCTCACGCTTTTCATTCTCACCTGATGGAGCCAATGCTAGATTCCTTCGAGCAAATAGCTAGATCGGTAGAGTATGCCCCACCTCAGATTAGGCTGATTTCTAACCTAACCGGAAAATCGATTGAAGGCAGAGAGATTGCCCAAGCTGAATACTGGTGCCGCCATATCCGAGAATCAGTAAGATTTTCAGCTGGCATGCAGGCAGTTCATGACTGTAACTGCGAGGTGTTTATCGAGATTGGACCCCACCCAGTTTTGACTGGAATGGGACGACAATGTTTGCCAGAAGAGGCAGGAGTTTGGCTGCCTTCGCTACGCCGAGGTCATGACGACTGGCAGCAAATACTCCAAAGTTTAGCAGAGCTCTATGTTCGTGGGGTTCGGGTGGACTGGCGCGGATTTGACCGAGATTATCCGCGCCGCCGTCTACCTCTACCAACTTACCCTTTCCAACGTCAACGATATTGGCTCGAATCACTTGCCCAATTATCTCAAACAAGTCAACCTCATGAGGCGTTCAATGATTGGTTTTACGAAGTTGAATGGCAATCCAAATCTCGCGAAAATAATCAATCCCATACCGCAGCAATTCCGGCAACTGTTCCCGGTCGTTGGCTAATTTTTGCCGATCAAAATAACAGGATTGGTACGACGCTAGCAAATCTTTTGGAGGAACGGGGGGAAAGCTATGCTTTGATTTTTCCTGGTGAAGCTTATCAAGCTACTGACGGAATACATTGGCAGCTCGATCCCGCTAAACCTGAAGATTTTCAGCGGTTCTTGACCGAAATTGCCGCCATCGATGAACGACCTTGTCGGGGAATAGTTCATCTCTGGGGTATCGATGTTGCGCCCCTAGAAAATTTTGTTGACTCCTGGGCCAACGACCAACTTCTGAGCTGTGGAAGCGTGCTCCATCTCGTTCAAGCAATGAGCGCAGTCAAGCTAGCTTCTTTACCTCGACTTTGGTTAGTTACCCAAAATGCCCAACCGATATCTCAAACTGCATCTCTGGCAGTTACCCAAGCTCCTTTGTTGGGTTTAAGCCGAGTAGTGGCCATCGAACATCCAGAACTTTGGGGAGGACAGATTGATTTAGCTGCTGACGATGTTACCCAAGCAGCAACTTGCTGTTTAGAAGAAATCTGGCAACCAGATACGGAAACTGAAGTTGCCTTCCGTCAAGGGCAGCGATATGTACCGCGGCTCAAACGACAACAAGTTGCGACCCGAGCGACTGACAATCTTCAGCTAAAATCTGATGGGACTTACTTAGTTACGGGGGGTCTCGGTGGTTTAGGATTGAAGTTAACTAAATGGCTAGTGGATCAAGGAGCGCGACACTTAGTATTAATTGGACGGAGGGGAGCTTCTCCTACTGCCCGGGAAGAGATCGAGCGACTGCAAGCAGCAGGGGCTGAGATCAGCATCATCAAGGCGGATATTACTCAGCACCCTCAGGTACAAAATGTTCTAGCTGAAATTGCCGAATCTTTGCCGCCATTGCGAGGAATTGTTCACTTAGCTGGAGTCCTCGATGATGGTGTGCTGCTCAGACAAAATTGGGAACGTTTTGTGAAAGTTATGGCTCCGAAGATAGCAGGAGCCTGGAATCTTCATCTTCTCACTCAAGGTTTATCCCTAGACTTTTTTGTCTCCTTCTCCTCAATTGCTTCACTACTGGGTTCCCCCGGTCAGGGCAATTATTCAGCTGCCAATGCCTTTTTAGATTCTCTGGCTCACTATCGCCAAGGTCAAGAGCTTCCAGCTTCGAGTATCAACTGGAGTCCCTGGGGCGAAACGGGTATGGCAGCAGAATTAGGCAGTCTTGGCGAACAGCGATGGGCAGCCGCGGGGGTAAGTGCGATCGCTCTCTCCGAAGGAATGGAAGTATTTGAACGACTTCTCACTGGCTCAGCAGCCCAAACGGGTGTCCTACCAGTTAATTGGCCGAGATTTTTTCAGCATTTTGCTACCGAAGTAGAACCAACCTTTTTGTCCCAAATCGCCAGTGAAACCTATTCCCAGGCGGGAAACGAGCCAAATTGGAAATCGCAAAAGTCCCAACTGTTACAGAAGTTAACAGCAGCTTCTGCTAAGCAGCGTCCGGCAATTCTCACGGCTCACATTCAACAGGATGTGGCTACTGTTTTAGGCCGCGAGCGATCGCAGATTATCGATCCGCAGTTGGGATTTTTTGACCTAGGGATGGATTCGTTAATGAGCTTAGAGCTGAAAAATCGCCTTCAAGGCAGTTTGGGTCAAACTTTACCCTCAACTTTGCTCTTTGAATATCCCACGATTAAAGCTTTAGTAGAATATCTGATCGCTGAAGTACTTTCCTTAGAATCTGCTTCCCCATCCGATATAGAGTCTCAGAGCGCAACTGACGATCGAGTTGAGGTTTTAACAACAATCGAAGGACTTTCGAATCACGAATTAGAAGCTTTGATCAATGAAGAATTGGCAGTATTAGCAAATGGAAACTAAGTTGACATCCTCCCTTCGGCATGTACTGTCGGGATTCTGTTTCATCCGCACGTATCTAGACACAAGTTAAACCTATGCCCCTGACATTGTTACCTCCACAGATTTTCACTGTATTTCAACAGCCCGATTCCGCAAGCCCTGCGGTACGGTTACTGTCCGAACAAAATACTTATTTGATTGGCGTCCGACCGGGTTGTACAAATCCATTGCCCTGTCAGCGTCGTCTGGGGGGGGTCAACGAACAAAAGCATTATAAAAACATTAATACTACATTATAGCTACAAAACTCAATTGGAGGTCGGCGTTTCCTCCTGTCGGCATAGCCGAGGGTCTCCACGCCGAAGATTAGATGAGCAGCATTTCTAAAAAACTAGACCAACTCTCCCCCTTACAGCGTGCCGTTTATGCGTTGAAAGAAACGCGCGGCAAACTAGAGCGACTAGAACAAAGGCAAACAGAGCCCATTGCGATCATTGGTGTGGGTTGCCGTTTTCCCGGGGGCGCCAATAATCCAGAATCTTTCTGGCAAATACTGCACCATGGCATCGATACCATTAGGGAAGTGCCTGGTTCTCGATGGGATGTCGATGCTTACTACGACCCCGATCCGGCAACTAGCGGTAAGATGTATACGCGTCAGGGAGGATTTTTAGGGGTTAATGTCGACGAATTTGATGCCGAATTTTTTGGTCTAAACCCGCGGGAAACCATCAGTATGGATCCCCAACAACGATTATTACTAGAAGTTACTTGGGAAGCTCTGGAAAATGCCGCCCTAGCACCCCATAAACTAGTAGGTAGCTCAACGGGAATATTTGTGGGGATGTCAGCCAACGATTATGCTCAGCGCACGATGTTTGACGTTCCCAGTGCTATTGATGTTTACACTGCTACTGGTAATGCCTTGAACGCTGCTGCTGGTCGTTTATCCTACATTTTGGGGCTGCAAGGTCCTAGTATGGCCATCGATACCGCCTGCTCATCTTCTTTAGTAGCAGTTCATCTTGCTTGTCAAAGCCTCCGAGCTCAAGATTGTCAACTTGCGATCGCTGGTGGAGTGAATCTGATGCTCTCTCCTCAAGTTACCATTGCCATGTCCAAGTTACACGCCCTAGCTGCCGATGGTCGCTGCAAAACTTTTGATGCTGCTGCTGATGGTTATGGAAGAGGAGAGGGTTGCGGCATGATTGTGCTGAAATCTCTCAGTAAAGCGATCGCCGATGGCGATCCGATCTGGGCGGTAATTCGCGGCTCCGCTGTCAATCAAGATGGGCGCAGCAGTGGACTGACCGTTCCCAATGGATTAGCTCAACAGCAGGTAATCCGTGATGCCCTAGCTAACGCTAAAGTAGAACCAGGGCAAATTAGCTATGTGGAAGCTCACGGTACGGGCACGCCATTGGGAGATCCGGTGGAGCTCAAAAATTTGGATGCCGTCCTCGGCAAAGGACGTTCCCCAGAGCAAGCTCTCATGGTTGGTTCGGTAAAAACTAACATTGGTCACCTCGAGGCAGCAGCGGGCATTGCGGGCTTGATTAAAGTCGTACTAGCAATACAGCACCAAGAAATTCCCCCTCACTTACATTTAACAGAACTCAATCCTCACATTGTCGCGCAACAAAACTCGGTAGTAATTCCTACTGAGCCAGTTTCCTGGCAGCAAAACCCCGAATCTCAGCGCATAGCAGGTATCAGTTCTTTTGCCTTTACTGGCACCAATGCCCATGTGGTAGTGGAAGAAGCTCCAGTGTCAGAGTTAGCACCCACCACCAACGAACGCCCTCTGCACCTGCTTACCCTATCGGCTAAGAATGAAACCGCTCTCCAAACTATAGCGACTGAGATGAATCGTTATTTAGTAAGACACCAAGCAACCTCCTTAGCAGATCTTTGCTTTACTGCCAACACTGGGCGATCGCATTTTAACTATCGTGCAGCGGTGGTGGCAGATTCTCTGGCGGAAATAGAGCAAAAATTAGCTGTGATCGCAGTCCAAGAGGAGCCAAAACTAATACCTATAAACCAGCCGAAGATCGCGTTTCTGTTTACGGGGCAAGGTTCTCAATATGTAGGAATGGGGCGCCAACTTTACGAGACTCAACCCACTTTTCGCCAAGCCTTAGATGATTGCGATGCCATTTTACGTTCCTATTTAGATCAGCCGTTACTTGAAGTTTTATATCCAGATAGCCCCTCATTTAATAATGAATCATGTGAATTGAATGAGACCGCTTATACCCAGCCAGCTTTATTTGCCCTCGAATATGCCCTGGCTAAGTTATGGCAGTCATGGGGCATCGAACCAGACGCTGTCATGGGGCACAGTGTGGGCGAGTATGTAGCTGCCTGCATAGCTGGGATCTTCAGCTTAGAAGATGGACTGAAACTGATTGCCAACAGAGGAAAATTGATGCAGGCTTTGCCCCCCAACGGTCAAATGGCAGCAGTATTTACCGATGAAGCGACCATCGTCCAGGCTCTTGAACCCTATAAAACTCAGGTAGCGATCGCAGCAATTAATAGTCCACAAAACACGGTAATTTCTGGGGAACGTGATGCCGTCGAAGCTTTACTCCAGCAACTAGAGAAGCGGGGAATTGAGTTCCGTCGTTTGCGAGTCTCTCATCCTTTCCATTCCCCCTTAATGGAACCAATTTTAACAGAATTTGCCAACCTAGCCTCCGAAGTAGTATATTCCTCACCCCAACTGGAGCTAATTTCCAATCTCACAGGACTCGTAGCGGAAGAAGGGGTTACCGCTGCCCACTGGTGTGACCACATTAAAAATCCAGTTAGATTTGCTGCTGGGATGAAAACACTACGCGATCGAGGCTATCAGATATTTGTCGAGATCGGTCCCCATCCAGTCCTCAGCGGCATGGGACGGCAATGTTTGTCAGCAGAAGCAGCAGTTTGGCTACCTTCCTTAAGAAGAGGACAGTCCGATTGGCAACAACTGCTTCCGAGTTTGAAGTACTTGTACGAACAAGGGATCGAGGTCAATTGGAACGGATTTGATCGAGACTATCAGCGACATCGAATCTCCCTCCCAACTTATCCCTTCCAACGCCAACGATATTGGCTCGAACCAGTTGAGCGTCAGCCCTTAAGAGCGGTTGCGTCTTCTTCCCAGATCGACCATCCTTTTTTGGGTCAGCGACTGCACTCTCCTTTACAACAAATTCAATTTGAGTCACAGTTTAGTCTCGATTTACTACCTCTGGTACCGGATCATCGGCTGGGCGGGATCCCCTTCTTGAATGCTGTCATCTATTTAGAGATGGCCTTAGCTGGCGCTAGGGAAGGATTTGGCAAGGCAGTTCACCTGATAGAAGATGTCTTTATTTCCCAGCCCCTTACCCTATCTGAGAAGGAAAATCGACCTGTTCAGTTAATATTAGAACCATTAGGCTCTGACAAGGCTTCCTTTAAGATTTTTAGCCTGACGAATAGTGAGACAGATGAATCCACAAACTGGACCCTGCACGCCTCTGGAAAACTCGGCTTGGGAGAACTAGAAGTTAACCACTCGATTCAAAAACCTGCTTACTTTGACAATCCCCAGGATGAATACCCCCAAGAATTATCCCGTTCCCAATTTTACCAGCTCATAGAAGAATTTGGAGGATACTTAGGTCCTAGCTGCCAATGGGTAGAGCGGATGTGGGTAAAAGATGAAAAAGCGTTTGGTAAAATCGGCGCTCCTCAGATAGCCAGTGAGAACGATGAGAGCTATCAAATTCCCCTCGGTGTTATTGACGCTGGTACTCAATTATTAATTGGCATCTTACTCAACTTAATTAAAGAGCCTATTGTGATGATAGGTATTGAAAGCTTCCGATTTTATGGTTCTTCTCCCAAGCAACTATGGAGCGATGCTTCGGTACAACTATACGAAAATAACCAAACCATTACTGCTAATATTCGGATCTACGATGAAACTGGACAACTGATCGCAGAATTTGTCAATGCACAATTAAGGCGTATTAGTCGCGAGATCTTAATGAGCGCTCGCTCCGGTAGTGAAACCAAGACTCGCTCCACTGGAGTTCACCCCAGAGCAAAAGGCAGCCTGTCAAAAGAGCAACTCTTAGCTGCTGAGCCTCAAAAGCGTCAATCTCTGCTAGAGAGCTATCTTCTCGAAGAACTGGCAGGAGCACTACAGCTTCCTGTATCTAAACTGAATTCACAACAGTCTCTGACATCTCTAGTTGATTCTCTCATTACTTTTGAGCTGAAAACGCAAATTGAGGCCGATCTCGGGGTTGTCGTTCCCACTACACAGTTCTTTGAGGATACAAATATCGCACAGCTAGCAGCTGTTGTGTTAGAGCAACTTAGTTCAGAGTTTTCTGAGGGATCTTTACAATCTACAAGCATCGATAGCAAAACATTAGCCCAGGCTTTGGCAAAGCAAAATGGACACTCGGAAACCAAAATCCAGACCATGCTCACTATCAAAAACAAACGCTTATAAAAGGAGAATTAAGATGGCTCATTTTGGAATTCTCTGTTTTCCAGAGCTTGGTCACCTCAACCCGATGATCGCATTGGGGCGTGAACTTCAAAGGCACGGTCATAATGTCACTTTTTTTCAGATTCCTGATGGGCAGCAAAAGGTACTTTCAGCTGAAATGAACTGTCAATTGATTGGGCAGTCTGAATTTCCCTTAGGTTGGACTTGCCAAAGAAAGGCCGAGTGGAGAAACCTAATGGGGATCTCAGGGATAAGCTACGCCATCAAATCTTATCTACAACCATTAGCTGCCATAACCCTGCGTGAAGGACCATCCGCCATCACAGCAGCAAGTGTAGATGTTCTTTTAGTGGACCAGATAATTTCTGAAGGAGGGACAATTGCAGAATTCCTGGGTATCCCCTTTATTAGTGTGAGCGTTACTTTACTCTTGAATGTAGAAGCTAGCGTCCCTCCTTACATTATGCCCTGGAGCTACAATACATCAAGGTGGGCATACTGGCGTAACCAGGTGAGCCACTACCTAATGCACCATTACTTCACACAACCGATCCTAAAATTGGTCAATGAGTATCGTCGTCAGTGGCAGTTGCGCCCTTATTCTCAACTCAATGACCCCTACTCCAAGCTCGCCCAGGTAAGCCAACAGCCTGCTGAATTTGAATTCCCGCGCCGGACTTTGCCGCCATACTTCCATTTCACGGGACCGTTTATTGACTCAGTCACCAGGAAACCTATCTCTTTTCCGTTTGAAAAGTTGACCAAGCAGCCATTAATTTATGCTTCTCTGGGAACGGTACTTAATGGTGAAATGAAAATTTTCCAAACCATTGCTAAAGCCTGTTACGGATTGGATGTCCAACTAGTTATTGCCCTGGGAAGATCTGAGGGTCTGGACTCTTTACCTGAATTTACTGGTTCACCGCTCGTAGTAGCTTATGCGCCTCAACTAGAACTGCTCCGACGAGCAACTATAGTGATTACTAATGGAGGCCTGAATACGGTTTTGGAGTCTTTGAGTAACGGAGTCCCACTGGTAGCAATTCCCAGTAGCAATGACCATCCTGCTGTCGCAGCACGAATTGCTTGGACTGGAGTTGGAGAAGTTATACCGTTGGCCCGATTAACCACTCCTAGACTGAGGGCAACAATCCAGCAGGTACTAACTAATGACAGTTACCGCAAGAATGCCTCCAGGTTACAAGCAGCAATTCGTCGAGGTGGCGGAGTAAGAAGGGCTGCGGAAATTATTGAACAGACGATCTCCCCAAAAAAGTCAGAGATTAACGCGGAAACACTGACCCCTAAGGGATTGGTAAAACCGCCCATACGCGGGCCAACTACCTAGCATTTCTAGGTTAGATAAATGATTAGAGTATAGAGATATAAGTATGAATAATATCAAAGTAAAGTTAAATAATAAATACCCTATTAATCTAGCAACTACGAGTAACAAGAACAAAGAGCTAGACCAATATATCTTTAACTTCAAACCCAATTCTGACCTTGAGCCAGAAGTGATTTTACCTATATCTAATTCAACCCAAAAAAAACCAAAAATGATTCGTGTTTTAATAGCAGAAGATCAGCTCACATGTCAACAAATTTGGCAAAGCTATTTAGAGCCAGAACCGGATTTAGAAATAATTGGCATTGCTATTGATGGACAGGTAGCTGTTGAATTAGTTAACAAACTTGAGCCAGATGTCATACTTATGGATATTAACATGCCCAGAATGGATGGCTTGAGCGCAACAGAAATAATTACCAATCGCTATGTTGGTATCAATATTTTATTATTAAGCATTTCTGACAATGTTCAAGATATTCAAAAGTCTTTACGAATCGGTGCTAAAGGTTACTTCCTCAAGAGCGCACCTCCGCAAGAACTGGTTACTGCTATACGAAATATTCATAAAGGGTATTTTCAGTTAGGACAAGGTTTAATCGAAAAATTAGATTCCGAGACTTCTGCAATTTCCGAGCAACAGTTAGAACACGCTCATCATAAGCAGCAATTGGAACAAGCTCTTAATGGTTCAGATTTAATTAATCTATCCAAGTCTAAATTACTCTGCCCAGAGAGAGCTGAACCTGCTTCGAATTTAGAAAATTCCGTTGTCGTTTTTCCCCAGGAGACATCGCAGAAAAGACTAATTGAGCCCAACTTCAATATGCTGCTCCTGATGCTGTCAGGGCTATTAGTTATGTTCTTGATCCAATCAGATCATAAATGGGTTTCCCAGCTATCAAATTCGTCGACTCTCCTGCCCCATCAAGTAGTACCTTCTCAAGATTCCTCTGCAACTACGATTCTTCCCGTGGAAACTATCAAAGTCAATCCAGTAGATTCTTATCAGCGATCGCGTTTCTACACGGGTTCCGCAGTCGCCCGATACACCAGTCAACTGGGATTTGAGCGTTCCGGCCAACTAGTTCGCATCAATGTCGATGAAGGGGATCAAGTAACAACTGGTACTCCTCTTGCCTACCTAGACACTAGCAATCTCAAAGTACAACAACAAGAATTACTGGCGCAGCGAGCTCAAGCCGTTGCCCAGCTCAAAGAAATGCAAGCAGGCCCACGTGCCGAAACTATTGCCGCAGCCCAGGCTTCAGTGAGGAATTTGCAGTCCCAACTAGAACTGGCGGAAAAGAAACGCTCTCGGCGGGAATCCCTGCTCCAACAAGGAGCAATTTCCCGTGAGCAACTAGACGAAGTTGTTAGTGAAACTAGCGTACTTCAGGCTCGCCTAGACGAGGCCCAAAGCCAGCTAGATGAATTGCAAGCAGGAACCCGCCCCGAACGCATTGAGGCTCAAGTAGCATCAATCAAACAGCTCGATGCTAGCTTAGCCAATCTGGAGGTCGAGCTGGCAAAAAGCATTCTCAAAGCCCCCTTTGCTGGTACTATTTCTGCCCGTAAAGCTGATGAAGGCACTGTCATTTCCCCAGGTCAGTCAGTTATGAGTCTAGTAGGAAATGAGATTGAGGTTCATATTGGGATGCCAGTTAGTACTGCTGAGAGAATTCAACTTGGTAGTACCTGGCCTTTACAAATCGGAGCTCAAACCTATCAAGCTAGAGTTTCCTCCCTACTACCAGTCTTAGACTCTAGTACCCGCACTGTAACGGTTGTCCTAACCTTAGATAATTTAGTCACAAAAGCAGTTTCACCAGGACAGGTAGCGAGATTAAAATTGGTAGAGCAAATTCCTACTTCTGGGTTCTGGCTACCAACAACAGCTCTGGTGCAAGGAGGACGCGGTTTATGGTCTTGCTATGTCTTGGGGGAACCAGCCCAGTCAGAATCTATAGCTTCTGAAGCAATCAACTTTTTTCACATTCAACGGCGGGATGTGGAAATTCTGCAGACAGAGAGCGATCGCGTTCTCGTCCGAGGTACTATACAACCCGGTGACCAGGTCATCGTCAATGGAACCCATCGCCTGGTTCCTGGACAACTGGTGCGTCCCATGGGGAAATTGCTGTAGTGGTCAGTGATTCATCACCAATGATCAATGACAAATAACAAATGACAAATGTCAAACTTACTTTATCGCAATTTAAGGCTGCTGATTCTGACTATTTGCCTTATCCTGGTGTGGGGGCTCTCCTCCTATCAAATTCTACCTCGGATGGAAGACCCAGAACTATCGAGGCGATTTGCTACGATTGAAACGCACTTTCCTGGAGCTAGTGCCTACCGAGTGGAATCACTAGTGACTGAAAAAATCGAACAAGAATTATTTGAGCTTGAACAACTCAAAACGATCAGCTCTACTTCCCGCGCCGGTAATTCTGTAGTTTTTGTTGAGCTTAAAGATGAGATTGTTAACAAAGACCAAGTCTGGTCAGAAGTGCGCGATAAACTCTCTGATGTTACCCCTCAACTACCTCAGGGAACTTTAGAGCCGGAATTCCAGAACTTAGAAGCGAGTGCCTATGCATTGATCTGTGCCCTTACCTGGGATCTTGAGTCACCAACTAACTATGCTATTCTCGGTCGACTCACTCAAGACTTGGAAGATGAACTGCGCATTTTAGAAGGAACAGAAAAAGTCGAGCTGTTTGGCATGCCGAAAGAAGAATTTATCGTCGAGATTAGTCCTACCGACCTAGCTGCTTTGAATTTAACTCCCCAAAAGCTGGCTCAGCAAATTCAAATGAGCGATGCCAAAGTAGCTGCCGGCCAACTTCGTAGTTCCCGCAATAACCTCCTGATCGAACCAGAAACTGAGTTAGATTCCCTCGAGCGTATTAGACAAATTCCCATTAGCTTCGGTCAGAGCAGTCAGTTTGCTTATTTAGAAGATATCGCCGTGGTCAAAAAGGGTATTCAAGAGCCGCCTAATGAGCTGGTTATTGTCAATGGTAAACCTGCGATCACTTTAGCTGTGTTGATCAATTCCAGCCAACGAGTTGACGAATGGGCAGAGACTGCAGGTCACACCCTCGAAACCTTCCGCCAACAATTACCAGGTGGCATTGGTTTACAAACGATTTTTGAACAAAGCCGTTACGTTAAGAACCGACTCGATAACCTATTCCGCAATTTGTTGCTCGGTGCCCTATGTGTCATCGGCAGTACTTTATTTCTTATGGGATGGAGATCGGCTTTAGTTGTCGGTTCAGCTTTACCTCTCTCAGTGCTGATGGTCTTTGGAGGTATGAGAATGCTAGGAATTTCTCTGCACCAGATGTCAGTTACTGGACTGGTGATTGCCTTGGGCCTCTTGATTGATAATGCAGTTGTAGTGGTAGACGAAGTACAGGATCGGCTCAAACACGGGCTCAAACCCAAAAATGCCATCTCAGCAAGCGTTAACTATCTGGCAGTTCCGCTGCTTGCTTCTACCCTGACTACTGTTTTGACTTTCATGCCGATTGCTCTAATGTCAGGTTATAGCGGAGAGTTTGTGAACTCCGTCGGTTTGAGTGTCATCCTCGCGCTTTTTAGTTCCTTGTTTCTCTCCTTGACAGTAGTTCCCGCTCTGGCAGGTAGAATAAATCGGATTGCCACCAATAAGGAACAGAACGGAATATTCAGCAGGAATCTGGCAACCCCAAATTTATATCTGAAGCTTCAAAGTTCAGTATGGAGCTGCTGGAACCACGGTTTTTCTAATTTTGGCCTAACTCAGATATATCGCCGTATCCTAGACGTAATTTTAGCACGGCCGGTGCAGGGGGTTATGCTGGCCTTAATTCTGCCGATAACTGGTTTTCTAATGGCTCCAACTCTGCAAGAGCAGTTTTTCCCTCCCGCAGAGCGCGATCAATTTTACATCGAATTGAAACTGCCATCATCAGCTTCACTGAAACAAACTCAGTCTGTTGCCTTGCAAGCGCGCGAAATTATTCTTAATCACTCTGATGTAGTCAATGTTCACTGGTTTGTGGGCACGACTGTTCCTGCTTTCTACTACAATATACCCCGACATACAGGAGCTTCGGCCAACTTCGCTCATGGTTTAGTTCAGTTAACGTCGGCATACGGGAGTCGCGGTTTGATCCAAACATTGCAAAGTGAACTAGACCAGACTTTTCCTTTAGCCCAGGTGCTGGTAAAGCAGTTAGAGCAGGGACCGCCGGTTAATGCGCCCATCGAGCTACGCCTTTATGGTCCTGACTTAGAGGTCTTGCGAGAGCTGGGAAACCAAGTTAGAACTGAGCTTACCCAAGTTAGCAACGTCACCCATACTAGTGCTACCTTGACTGATTTTTTCCCCAAACTCGCCTTGCGTTTGGACGAGGAGCAAACTCGACTCGTCGGACTTAACAACACTTCAATTGCTCAGCAACTGAATGCCAGCCTTGAAGGTTCTCTGGGGGGCTCGGTATTGGAAGACACTGAAGAACTGCCAGTACGGGTACGCTTGTCGAATGATAACCGCAGCAAACTCGACGAAATTGCTTCCCTGGATTTGCTCCCAGATTCCGTCTCCGAGAACAGGGAAAATCTTAATTTTATTCCTCTTTCGGCGATCGCTGAAATCGAACTCATCCCGGAACCAGCTACTATTAGCCGACGTAATGGAAAGCGAGTCAATACCGTTAAAGGGTTTATTACTGCTGGTGTGTTACCGTCAAAGGTTCTAACTGAATTTAAGCAACGCCTCTCTGATAGTGATTTCCAGCTGCCCTCGGGCTATTCATTTGAGTTTGCAGGGGAATCGGCAGAACGCAATAAGGCGGTGGATAACCTGATGTCTACCGTTAGCCTGATCCTAATATTAATGGTGGCCACTCTGGTTTTATCATTTGGTTCTTTTCGCTCAGCTGGGATCATCGCCCTAGTGGGCATTAGCTCTATTGGTTTAGGATTAGCTTCTTTATGGTGGTTCGACTTCCCCTTGGGTTTCATGGCTATTCTTGGTACCGTTGGTCTAGTTGGTGTGGCCATCAATGACTCCATTGTTGTCTTGGCTGCTTTACGTTCGGATTCAGCTGCCTGCAAAGGCGATCGCAAAGCAATAAGAGAAGTAATTGTTCGCTCTACCCGCCACGTCCTCACCACCACTATTACGACTGTAGCTGGTTTCATACCTCTGTTGCTCAATGGAGGGGAATTCTGGCCTCCTCTAGCTATTTGTATTGCCGCTGGCGTAAGCGGTGCTACTTTTTTGGCGCTCTCTTTTGTCCCCTGTACCTTCTTGCTGCTGAGGAACTGGACTCGGAGAAGAGCTCTCTAATCGCGCTAAAGTTTTCGCAGGAAACAACATCTAATCAAGCTCGAGAGAAATAAAATGACAACAACTAAGCAAAACTCCACAATTCCTCATCGTATTGATGTGCATCACCATATTGTCCCGACACAGTATGTTACAGCGTTAAAAGGAATTGGGATAGAAGCTGCTCACGGAGCCGGTTTCCCTAAATGGTCACCAGCAATGGCACTCGATGTTATGGATCGAAATGGGATTGCTGCAGCTATTACTTCTATTTCTTCCCCAGGTGTGTATTTTGGAGATGCTAATTTCGCCAGGGATTTAGCACGGCAGTGTAAT
This sequence comes from Xenococcus sp. MO_188.B8, assembly GCA_030065615.1. GTDB lineage: Bacteria > Cyanobacteriota > Cyanobacteriia > Cyanobacteriales > Xenococcaceae > Xenococcus. The sequence continues at coordinate 164,027 of JASJDR010000001.1, forward strand.
GAATTTTCTGCCCAATTAGTTAGCAAACATCCCGATAGATTTGGCTTTTTCGCGGTTCTACCACTGCCAGATACGGAAGCTGCTTTGAAAGAAGCCGAATATGCTTTAGATACCTTGAATGCCGATGGTGTTATTCTCTTAGCTAGCGCTGGCGGCAAGTTCCTCGGGGATTCAGATTTTGAAGAATTGATGTTTGAACTCAACCGACGTCAGGCTACTATTTTTATACATCCTAACATTCACCCATCTAGTGAGAATTTAAAATTGGAGATGCCAGGGTTTCTGGTTGAATTTTTATTTGACACTACCCGTGCCGTTGTTAATTTGATCTATAGTGGAACTTTGGAGCGTTATCCTGCTCTGCGATGGATTTTATCCCATGCCGGTGGAACTGTTCCTTATATTACTTGGCGGCTTTCGCTGGCTAATTTCGAGCCGGAATTTCTTGCCAGAGCTCCCAGAGGAATGCTCGCTTATCTCAAGTCCTTTTATTATGACACAGCTCTTTCATCTTCTCCCTACGCCATGAATACGTTGCTAGAACTCGTCGGCCCATCGCAAATTCTTTTTGGCAGTGATTTTCCCTTTGCGCCAGAGCCTATAGTAGCCAAAGAAGTTGAAGATCTGCAAAAGCTTGATCTTTTTCAAGACCAAACTCTTAAAGCGATCGCACGAGATAATGCCTTAACGTTATTTCCCAAATTCAAGTGGCCGCAAGAAAATATCTCCGATGAACAATCTGTTAGTATTCAGACTCAAAAGAAAATATCGGCTCGAACCAGAATAGCATTATCTTTAGCACGAAAGGTCATGAAAGTGTAGCAGTAAATGATAAATTTATACCAATTTAAAATCAAAATGCGACACTTAATCCTGTAAGGGCGATTGGCCAAGCGGTGTGCCCCAAGAGATCGCCCCTACCAACAAGATCTGTTGTGAACATAATTTAATTTGGTATTACTTACAATCTTGATGTAGTCTAATTAGTTGAGCTAAAGTTTTTTTCAACTGGGTACGAGGAACAATTTGATCGACAAAGCCATGTTGCAATAAATATTCAGAGGTTTGAAAGTCTTCTGGCAGTTTTTCTCGGAGGGTTTGTTCAATTACCCTTCTGCCCGCAAAACCAATCGTCGCATTGGGTTCGGCTAAAATCAGATCTCCCAGCATCGCAAAACTGGCCGTGACCCCACCGGTAGTAGGATGGGTTAAAACGGGGATGTACAGTAGTTGAGTACTTTGGTGACGCTGCAAAGCACCGGAAATTTTGGCCATTTGCATCAGACTCAACATTCCTTCCTGCATTCTGGCACCCCCAGAGGCACAAATAATCACCACAGGAAAACGTTCTTCTGTGGCCCTTTCGATGAGACGACAAAGTCTTTCTCCCACTACAGAACCCATACTCCCGCCCATAAAACGGAAATCCATTACTCCCAAAGCCAGGGGTAAACTATCGATTAACCCGATCCCTGTTTTGATGGCATCGGTTAAGCCAGTTTTCGCTTGATAATCTTGAAGGCGATCTCGATAAGCTTTGCGATCATTGAATTCTAAAGGATCAGTGGGGCGAATTTCTTCTCCTAGAGGTTGCCAAGTCTGAGGATCTATCAATTGATTAATGCGTTCATCACTATCAACTCGGGAGTGGTGACCACATTCGAGACAAACTAGCTGATTTGCTTTTAAATCTTTGGTATAAGCGACTGCGCCACAAACCTGACATTTTGACCATAATCCATCAGCAATTTCTCTTTCCTGTTGTTTTTGAATCGCAGGTTCTGTTTTTCGGCGGTTAGCAAACCAATCTATTAGAGACATATTTATCGGGATTTTGTTATGAACTTATAATTTAGTAGAGTAATGTTTCTTGGCCCAATCTTCGATTATAAAGCTTTGATCCGCAAACAGTAAAAAATTATCAGCGCCCCAAGTTTAAGGTAGAGGGCTCAGGGAGATGGGGGAGATAGAGAGACCAGGGAGTTACCTATTAGCTATTACTTGGGCACTGTGGTATTAGGGGATTGGGGCAAAGTAAAGAAAAAAGTACTGCCTTGACCTAGAATACTTGTCGCCCAAATTTTTCCGCCATGTTGCTCAACAATGTGACGGCAAATGGCTAACCCTAAACCAGTTCCTCCTTTTTTGCGGGAGTCGGAAGCATCTACTTGTTGAAAACGTTCAAAAATAGTTTCTAACTTGTCTGGAGGAATACCTCGACCTTGATCTTTGACGGTAAACAGAACTTCATTACCTTGTTTTTTTGAATCAATCCAAACTTTACTACCTGATGGCGAAAATTTAATCGCGTTACTCAGTAAGTTAGTCAGGGTTTGTAAAATGCGATCGCTATCAACTGATAAATTAATTGAATTAGGTTCAGTTTCAATAGCAATCTGATGCTGTTGAGCCATTTCTTTGGTAACGTTTACCGCTTGATTAATCAGATCAGAACTAGTAGATTGCTCTGCCTCTATACGTTCTTTTCCCGATTCCATTCTTTCCAAATCGAGGACATCATTAATCAGACGAACTAACCTATCGGTATTTCTGACGGCAATTCCAATCATTTCTTGTCCCCGATCCGTAACTGTTCCAAGATGTCCTGTTGCCATAAGTTTTAAGACCCCGTGAATCGCAGTTAGAGGAGTTCGCATTTCGTGACTAGCGACAGAAACAAATTCACTCTTCATCTGTTCGATTGCCTTACGTTCTGTAATATCCTCAATCATGGCAAAAAATCCCTTAACTTTCCCCTCCGAATCAACATCAGGAATATAAGTTGCATTGATCCACCGAGAAGTGCCTAGAACGTAGATCGGCTCAATTTCAAAGGTAACTTCCTCTCCAAACAAGGCTTGTTCGATATAGGGGAGAATTTTTTGATAATTAGTGTCGCCTACTACTTCTTGAATTCTCAGTCCTAAAAATTCGTGACGAGGTTTCCCAAACCAAGTTTGATAGGTTTGATTTATGTAGCGATAACGCTGATGATTATCTACATAGGCAATTAGAATTGGTAAAGAATCAGTAATCAGTCTGAGTTGGTTTTCACTACGCAAAATTTTCGCTGCTGCTTGCTGACGTTCGGTAATATCCTGCAGCATGACAGTGAAGATTAAGCCATCTTGGGTTCGCAATTTAGAAATTGAAGCTTCTGCGGGAAACACTTCTCCATGTTTACGACGGCCATAAACATTAGTGCTACGGTCTGACATCGTACGAGATCTTTTGGGGGAATTGCGAAACTCCTCAACATGTTGAAGATGAATTTCACGCAAAACTTCTGGTAGCAAAATATCTAAAGATTCCCCCATAACTTCACTGGCTCTATAGCCAAAAATCTTTTCGGCACCTTGATTGAAGAGTTGAATTTGTTGTTGTTCGTTAATCGAAATAATCGCTTCATCTGCATTGTCAAGAATTCCTGCTAACTTTTCTTGATTTTCCCTCAGAGAAATTTCGGTGATTTCTCGTTCGGCAATTTCTGCCTGTAACCTTTGATTAATTAGGGTTAGCTCACTGGTGCGTTTGGCTACTAATTCTTCTAATTGGTTTAACAATTCTGCTTGAGATAGGGCAACTCCAATTTGATCAGCTAATTGTTGTAATAGTTTGATTTCACTCTTTTGCCAATAACGAGAATTATTACATTGATGAACGATTAACAGTCCTTTTAGTTGCTCTTTACTGAGAATGGGAACTACGAGTTTTGCCTTAATCGAAAATTGTTTAAAAAGTTCTTGGACATCGTAGGGAATAGCAGAATTTGTGACATCAGGAATTACTAAAGTTTTTCCCCGACGATATCCTGCTAAATATTGATTCATTAAGAAAGGTTCGGCTAATTCGTAACCCAACATAGCAGGGAAAGGACTTAGAACGGCTTCACTAACCGGTATTACATGATCGTCGCTCGTTAATTCTGCTACCATAACGCGATCGCAGGCTAAGAGGTTTTGGATTTCGGTAACAGTAGTTTGCAAGATTTCATCGATTTTGATCGAAACCCGAATTTTGCGAGTGACTTCAGCTAATAATCTAGTTTGTCGATACTGATGTTCTAATTCATTTTGGACTTGACGCTGTTGAGTAAAATCAATTCCTGTGGCAATTATAAATTCGACTGTTCCTTGAGAGTCAAATAAGGCCGTATTTGACCAAGAAATAAGATGACGACTACCATCTTTGGCTAACCAATGATTTTCGTATTGATTAGGCAGTTGTCCCTCTAATAATTGCCCAAATACCGCTCTAATAGCGTTTTTCTCCTCGGCAAGGATTAAAAAGTCCCAAAATTGTTTGCCTTGTACTTCTGAGAAATCATAGCCAGTAATCTGTTCACAGGTATGATTGAAACTGACAATTTTGCCGTCTCGATCCAATACTGTGACTAAAGCCCCAACCGTATCTAAGATCGCTTTGGTAAAGTCTCGTTCTTGTTTTAGTTCTAATTCTGCCTGTTTACGATCTGTGATATCAGCATGGGAACCTGCCATCCTAATGACATTTCCTGCTTCATCCCATAAAGCTTGTCCTCGATCTAAAATCCATTTATAACTGCCGTCTTTACATAAAACCCGATGTTCAGAAATGTAAAAAGGGGTTTTGTGGGCAAAATGATCTTGAATTAATTCTTGTACCCAATCTAGATCTTCACGGTGAACTCGTTTTGACCATTCTTCGAGATTATTCTGGATTTCATCTTCTTGGTAACCTAACATTTCTTTCCAACGCTTCGAAAAGAAGACTTCATTAGTGACAACATTCCAATCCCAAATCCCATCATTGGCTCCTCGAAGTGCCAATTGCCATCTTTCTTCACTTTCTTGTAACGCAAATTCGATCTGTTTGCGTTCCGTAATGTCCCTGGCAGCAGCGTAAATTTTTTGTTCTTGAAGATAGGGGGTTGCCGTCCAGAGAAGCCAACGATAATAACCATCTTTGGTCAGGTAACGATTTTCAAAAGAGATTGTTATTTTACCCTTTTCTATATTCTCAATTTCGGCTATGGTCGCAGCACGATCATCTGGATGGACAAAGTTAATAAAAGGTTGAGCCAGTAACTCCTCATTGGTAAAACCCAGGACTTGCTGAAAACTGTTATTCAATCGTTTAAAATAGCCATCAAATCCGGCGATACAGAGCAGACTGGGAGTAACAGAAAAAAAACGCTCTAACTCTTCTGTTGTTTGATTCTGGTTTTTATCTGAGATTGCTAATTCAGGTTCCTCGTGAAGAACTCGATAAAGATTTTCTTGATTAATAAGTCCTAAAATCTGTTGCTTCTCATCGAGAACTGGTAAATGACCCAGATCATGCTGCTGCATATAGGACAGAATTGAGGATAGATTATCCCCTTGTGATTTTTGCCATGTCACCACTGGCTGAGTCATCACTTCTCCCATAGTGACAGCAGACAAATCAACTTGAGAAGTCACTAGTCTGAGCAGATCGCTTTTAGTAAAGATCCCAACTAATTTATTAGCCTTAACTATCAGAACACAGCTATGAGTTTCTTGACTATTAAATCCAGCATTGCCTCTCTTCCGAAGCTCGTCCTGCTCCCTGCTGCTCCCTGCTGCTACATGCTCCGATCTGTTAGCTAACGCGCCAGCTAATCCTTTAGGAAATCCTTTAGGGCTGACCCTAACTCGGCTCATCAGAGAGATCGCATTATCAACTGAGATTTCCGGCGTAACGCTCAAAGGATTGCTATCTAAAATTTGCTCCCAGCCAATTGTCTGAATTGATTTTTTTGCCTGCTCCATAGTAGATTTATTTGTGGGCAATCAAAAACTGATTCCTGTAGTTATTGTCTATTGATTTTTTACATCTTCACAACTTCTTCAGATTTTTTCTCTAAAGTTATCTTGACTGAAACCAGAAGACCCAAATTTTACAGCTTAATCTGCTGCTGACGGTTTTCTTCAAGTATAGTTTGCTTTGCCCAAACTAACGAACACAATATAGTTGATTGGTTAGAAATAACAGAAAAATGAAGCTTTACACAGAATATCTCTACTCCTTTGCTAATGCTAGCTTAACTCTGAGAGTTATTGAATATCTGCGTAACCAAAAGAAGATCCCTGTAGATTCAGTAGTTGTCGTGAATCTTATTGATCGCTGGCTGATCAAAATCAAACTGAAGCAAAATCTTGAGTGGCAATTAGCTCAAGATTTTCAAGCTTTTTTGAATGAGATGGGAATAGTTCACCAACCTTCCCCAAGATTAACGATGGCTCTGCTCCATTTAGAAGCAGGAGAGTCACCCACAGATGTCATGAATCGCTACAAAATAGTTATAGTAGCCTATGGTAAGCCCGATCAAGAGGAAATTGAAATTTTTCGCCAAGAACTAGTATCAAAACTAGGTTATTGTCCCCAAACCATGGCGTAAATAAAGTATGAATTATGATTTATTAAGGGCATTAATTAGCTATTGAGTGCTTTGCTTCTTTTGAGGCGGTTGAGAATGCGGTGGGCTAGTTCGGCTCCTTTAACTGGTTTACAGATATAGTCATCTGCGCCGATCGCAAAAGCTTGGGTTTGGCTTTGTTGATCTTTATGTGCTGAAAGGAATAAGACGGGTAATTTTTGCCATCGGCGATCGCTACGTAATACCTGGCATAATTCGATTCCGTTGTATTCAGGCATTTCGAGATCTAAGACCAATAAATCTGGATTAGTGGTTAACAATAAATCCCAACATCTTTTGGGATCATCGAGAGTAATCAGTTGAAAGCCCCAAGGTTGCAGCGCTATTTCTAAAGTCCGTAATACTTGCGGATCATCATCAACAATCATGATCTTGGCTCCCCAACCAGAATTCTGCACCAGTTCCACTACAGAAGCTAGGGCATTTTGACAAGAAACTGGCTCGGGTAAAACTAAATTGGCTCCCTGATTAACTATGGAAAGACGATTTTCAAAAGTACCACCCTCCATGATAACTGCGATCGGGAGAGCAGGCTTGAGATGGCGCAATTCTTCAAGTAAACTCAAACCTTTGGCTTCAGGGAAGTAAATTTTGAGCAAAATCGCCTCAGGATGTTCCTGTTTTAGTAATTTTCTTGCTTCAGCAGCAGTTTTTGCGATCGCAATTCGAACTCCCCAATCGGGCGCTGCTTGTGCTAGCTGTTGAGTAAACTGAATATTATCATCTATCGTTAAAATTAATAGATTGTGAGTTAGTTGTGTCTTCTCAGATTCCTGAAAAGGTTGGTGCTGTAAATCGTTTTGTAGATTATTAACTAATGACCTAATTTGCTCTCTATCTTTCTGAGATAAAGACTGATTCATGAGTAATTGTTCGATTTTTTTGGCGATCTTCGAGCCTTCGGGAAAACCAAAACCTCCCAAGGAACCTGCTAGTTTATGAGCCGTAGTTCTCGCTTGCTCATGGGATTCGTCGCTACCTTGATTATCAAAAACCGCAGTTGCAAAATTGTCCAAGATGGCTACTCGATCGTGAGTAACAGCTTTAAATTTTTCTGCCCATGCTTGAGCAATTCTTGCTGATGTTGCAGATTTCCGACGAGCGGCACCACTCGGGTTGTTCGAGTTAGGGAAGTGGTCAGACCCTGCGTCGCTGTCAGGTGCAAACGCCAGTTCCTTTAACCCGCCCAACGGACTACTAGCTTGGGAATGCTGAACAACAGACGCGCGAGTTTGAGCCTTTTTCTTACGGGGGGCATCGTGTTTCTCTTGGATTGACTTTAGACGATAGCCTATCCCATAAACAGTTTGCACCGTATCTTTTGCCATTCCCACAGCTTGAAACTTTTGGCGCAAACCTTTGATGTGAGTTCTAACTGATTCTTCTCCAGGAGGATCTTCTCCTGCCCATAAACTTTCAATGATTGCCCCAGGGCTAAACACCTGCTTAGGATAACGCAAAAATAATTCTAACAAAGCATATTCTTTAGGTGTTAAAGATAAAATTTGCTCTTGATATTTCACCTCACAAGTTTTGGGATCGAGGCTCAAATCATTCCAGCAAAGTATCGGCAAAATATTCTGACTGTCTCGGCGTAATAGAGCCCGAATTCTCGCAGTCAACTCTTGGAAATCAAAAGGTTTAACTACATAGTCATCTGCTCCGGCATCTAGTCCCCTGATTTTATCCTGTTGATCATCGCTAGCAGTCAACAAAAGAATCGGCATTTTGTAATCTTGGGCTCGTAATTTTTGACAGAGAGTGATGCCATCAATATCAGGGAGCTTCAAATCTAGCACTACCAAATTATAGTTAAACAGATGAATAAATTCCCATCCCATTTCCCCATTGGTAGCAACATCAACCGCATAGTGATTAGCGATTAACTCTGTGGCTAAAGCCTCCATTAATAGTTCATCATCGTCTACTAATAAAATCCTCATTAGCCCGTTAATGAAATTTTTTTACCTAGATTACTTCAAAAAAATTTGAGCAGGACTTATGCTCTTATTCAGGATTAGGTTGCGGTGCTACTCTACGTCATTTTATAAGACGCCAGGTTTTCCTCACTTGTCCTCAAATGGGAGGAATGGGGAGAACATGCTCCGTCGGGGATTGGGGATTGTCTTCGTTCCTCGTTCCTTATTCCTTCTTCCTTAAATATGATACCTTATCGCCTTTCTACTCCATCGAGGTTTTCTATCGAGTTTTTGTCTACTTGTTCTTGTTGGGGCTTGATTGGTTTTATTTGATTTGGTCTTTTAGTTAAGCCTAATTTAGTCATTGCGATCGCGATTATGATCATAACAATTATTCCTAACCCGAAACCGAAAACCATCAACCACATCAGAATCCGCCCTAACTCATGTTTGCGATACGCAAGCTCTTCAGGAGAGATCTCTTCAAGCTTTTCGGGGGCAAGATTGTCTAACCTATGATCTCTGTTTGCTTTATTGGAGAAGGGATTAAAATCAGTATTATCTGGGGGTTGATACATTTTACTTCGTCTTATATATCACTTAATTTGAAGGGTAAATTGGGGAGCAAGAGGTAAAAAGTCAGGGAAAATCAAATAGACTTGTTGCGAAACAGTGGATCAAGAAATAAGGAAAAAACTACTGAAACCTGCTCCTAATACTAAAACATTGGCAGAATACTTCGTCAAGATATACTAATAAGGGCGACGGCAGGATTGAATAGACTTTAAGGTCTAATCCTATTCTAGGCGATCGCGCTGCGGGAAAATCCCTGAAGATTAATAAATTTCAGTGATCGCTTTTGGGGTTAACTTAATCTTACCGCGATCGCGTTGACTCTTGATCTTATGATAAATAATTTTAGTAACGTTCACTTTAAAATTATTGATCGCATTTATTGATGATGGCGGAAACTTCTTCTTTGATTAATACTTTTGGGCAATATATATTTCTCTTAGGTGATTTCTGGTCAAGAATATACCATTGACGTAGGGGCTCATCGCGATGAGCCCCTACAGGTGTCTGATAAATCTGATCAAAACTTGGTAAAAATATTTCTAGAAATCACCTAA
>JASJDR010000116.1 GCA_030065615.1 Xenococcus sp. MO_188.B8
AACCAAGGTTTTGAAGCTGATATCGATGACTACATAGATTCAGCTGAATATGAAGCCAACTTTGGTGATCATATCGTTCCCTATTACAGAGGTTTTACCACTCAGACTCAGCAAAAAACCGTCGGCTTTACCCGGATGTTTCAACTCTATCGCGGTTATGCCAATAGCGATCGCGCTCAAATAGCGGGCAAACCACCTCATTTGGCTAAGGAGTTAGCTACCAATAATGCCTCAGCAGTAGTTGCTCCTTCTGGTGGAACAAACGGCTGGGCTTATCGAGATTCTCGCCAAGGTGTCACCCCCGAACGCACCTTTAGAAGTAATACGAAGGCCGGTCGGATCTATCGGGTGGAAATAGCAGGAATGAGTTTAGCTGGTTATCCTAAGGTGCGTCGTGCCAGTCGTGCGCTCATGGTTCCCTATGAACAACTAACGCCTACTTTGCAAAGAATTAATAAAATGGGCGGCAAAGTTGCTAGCGTTACCTTGGCTTAAAACCACTTCGCTATTAGCTATAAGCTGTTTAAAACTCTCAGGATGAGGGATGAAATATTAGTCAACTCTTGATTCCTCATTCATAGTCGATCACTAATTGAAGGAGATAGGTCAAATTTATGTTAGGTAGTTCTTTGATGGGGGGGAGTTCTAATTCCCCTGCCAAAAATCGAGTTTTTGTTTATGAAGTATCTGGATTAAGGCAAAACGAAAATAATGACGGCAATAGTTATCCTGTCCGTAACAGTAGTAGTGTTTTTGTGCGAGTTCCCTATAACCGCATGAATGAAGAAATGCAGCGTATTGGCAGGATGGGCGGAACCATTGTCGGAATTAAACCCCTCGATAGTTCTGACCAGCCGAGCGATGGGGAATCTGAATAATAAATAGGGTGGGCAATGCCCACCCCACTAACAGACCCAGCCTGTCTCATAAAAAAATCCTTGATAATTTATTCTTATAATAATGGTTACTATAGTTCAATCATCTCTTAGGGAACGTCAACATGTTCTTGTTTGTCAACTAGCAAATTTTATTGAAGAACAGTGGCAACGGCATTTGGAGTTATCTCCCTATGAAATACCGGAAGATCTTGGTTACATAGAGGGTAATTTTGAAGGAGAGAAATTAGTTATCGAAAACCGTTGCTATCAAACAACTCAATTTCGCAAATTACATTTAGAATTAGCCCGAATTGGCGATCGCTTAGATATTCTACATTGTGTGATGTTCCCCAGAGCTAATTACGATTTACCGATCTTTGGGGTCGATCTAGTGGGGAGTAAGCTGGGTATTGGAGCGGCAATTGTCGATTTATCTCCGACTAATAGTGAGCGCCTATTATCTAAGTCTTATAGTCAAGTTTTGGCAAATCTTCCCCCAATGGAATTTTCTCAGCCCCGAGATTTGCCGGAATGGGGTGATATTTTCTCCGAGTTTTGTCTTTTTGTCCGTCCCGGGGATAGTTATGAAGAAGCACTGTTTTTGGAGCGGGTTCAACAATATCTAGCTATACATTGCCAAATTTCTGTGTCGCAATCTCCCATCTCCTCTTTAGTTCACAAAGCTCAAATTTTGTTGGGTCAACATTACTATTGCACTCAACAGCAACAAAATGATAAAACCCGGCGGGTCTTAGAAAAGTCTTTGGGTCAAGCTTGGACGGATCGCTATATGAGACAAATGCTTTTTGATTGTCCTCTAAACATTGAGAATTACTAAGGGAGTAACCGTAGGACATTTGATTAATTTTAATGAAATTACAATTTAACAAAGATTGATTTGCGTTAAAGTTATTTAACAAAAATAGTCATAATTTAATCATGGCGGGAAAGAAAAAATCCCCAACCAAAAAGTCCTTGTTTGAGGCAGTATTTAAGAATTCGGTGGAAGCGATTATGATTCTCGATAGTCGCGATCACATAGTGGAAGTCAATTTTGCTGCTTGTAAGTTATTTGGAGTTAAGAAAAAAAAGTTGTTAGATAGGGTAATGACTGATTTTTTAGAATCTCCCCTCAATTGGCAAGTAGTTCGAGAGCGAGCAGAAATGCAAATCAAACAGCCTCAGGGAGGAATGAAGATTGTAGAATATAGTCAAGTCAAGGATATATTACCTCACTACAACTTACTAGTTTTAAGAGATCTTACCAATTTCCAACGGGCAGCGATCGCAGAATTAAATCTCCATCATCGACGAGCCGAATTATTGGCTGAAGTTACTCTCAAAATTCGCCAATCTCTTCAGCTAAAAAAAATTCTCCAAACTACAGTTAGCGAAGTCCAAAAAATTTTACAAGCTGATCGCGTGCTAATTTATCAGGTTTTTGCCAATGGTACTGGCATGTCCATTAGTGAAGCCGTATTGCCAGAATTTAAGCCCATCCTAGAGGTCGAGTTCCCTGAAGAAGTTTTTCCAGAAGATTATCGTCAGCTTTATTCTCAGGGAAGGGTCAGAGCGATCGCTGACGTGCGGGCTGCTGATGCCAATTTAGCTGAATGCCTGATTGAGTTTATGGACGAATGGCAGATTAAAGCCAAGCTAATCGTGCCGATCCTCCAAAATTCTCAAGCTCAAAACGAGGTTAATGGCGATCGCTTATGGGGCTTACTAATTGCCCATCAATGTCAAGCAACCCGACAATGGAAAGATGGGGAACTAGAACTGATGCAACAGTTAGCGAACCAAATTGGCATTGCCTTATCCCAAGCCGAACTACTGGAAAATTTAGAAGGATTGGTTGCCGAGCGTACTGCTAAGTTGAGCCAAGCTAATCGTAATCTAGAACAGGAAATTAGCGATCGCTTAGAGGCAGAAGCCGCATTACGTCACAGTGAAGAACAACTACGCTTAATTGCCAATGGCTTGCCAGTTCTGATTGCTTATGTAGATCAGCAGCAGCATTATCGTTTTAACAACGAAGCTTATCAAATTTGGTTGGGCTTATCTCCTACAGAAATTAATAACTCTCATCTGCTAAAAGTTCATGGGGAACAAGAATACCAACAGATTCAACCCCATGTTGAGACAGCACTCAAGGGAGAAACCGTCACCTATGAGCGCGATCTGATGCTCCAAGATGGCTCTATGCATTCGCTGAACGTCACCTACATTCCCCATATTCAAGAAGAAGAGCTAGTTCAAGGATTTTTTGCTCTTACTAGCGATATTAGCGATCGTAAAGCGATTGAAAGAATGAAAGATGAGTTTATATCCGTCGTGAGCCATGAACTACGAACTCCTCTAACTTCAATTCACAGTTCCCTCAAGATTTTGGCAACGGGTAAACTGGGCAGTCTTTCGAGTAAAGGACAACGCATGTTAAAGATTGCCGATGAGCAAACCGAACGCCTGGTTCGCTTGGTCAATAATGTCCTCGATTTACAAAGAATTCAGTCAGGCGCTGTGAAAATGAACAAACAAGCCTGTCATACCAGAGAACTAATTGTCGAAGCTGTACAAACGATGCAAACCCTAGCTCACGAACAAGGAATTAGACTCTTGATTGAACCTGGTGATTTCGTTGTTTGGGCAGACCGAGACTATATTGTGCAAACTCTGACTAATCTTTTGAGTAATGCGATTAAGTTTTCTCCCCTCAACAGTGCTGTCGTGCTCTCAGCCGCTACCATGCCTCAGCAGAAAAACCCCGATCAAACCTCAACCAGATCCTACATTACCTTCGCCGTTAAAGATCAAGGGCAAGGCATTCCCCAGGATCGACTGGAAACCATCTTCGAGCGATTTCAACAGGTAGACTCTTCTGATTCGCGGAAAAAAGGCGGTACTGGTTTAGGATTAGCGATTTGTCGTCAAATTGTCGAAGGACATGGGGGACAAATTTGGGCAGAAAGTTGCTGGTCAAGGGGCAGTACTTTCTATTTCACCCTACCCGAACTCATTCCATCAGGGAGCGATCGCCATGACTGACAAGAATATTTTACTAATTGATGATGAAGAAACTATCCAAGAAGTAGTGCAAGTGGGCATCGAGATTGAAGCCGGTTGGCAAGTAGCGATCGCATCTTCAGGACAGGAAGGTATTACGTTAGCTCAAAATCAACAACCTGATGCTATTCTCCTCGATGTGATGATGCCTGACATGGATGGGATTGCAACTTTGTCCCAGTTAAAAGCCAATGCCAAAACCCGCACGATTCCCGTAATTTTTCTGACCGCCAAAACCCAAGCCGCAGAAGAAGACCAGTTGCAAAATCTCGGTGTAGTTGATGTCATTACCAAACCATTCAATTCCATGACCCTTGCTAGTCAAATAGCCAAAATACTGGGCTGGAAATTGTAAGTGATGTTGTTAAATTAGATCCTGCAGGAATGAGAATCTTATTAGTTGATGATGATAACACTTTAATTGATTTGCTCACCAGAAATTTGGAGCAACAGAATTATGCGGTAGATGTGGCAAAAGATGGTGAACAGGGCTGGATTTATGGTTCTACCTATAGCTATGATTTAATGATTCTCGACTGGTCTTTGCCCAAACTTGATGGCATTAGTTTGTGCCAGCGTTTTCGGAATCATGGTTATGCCAACCCAATTATCTTATTAACTTCTCGTGACGGTAGTCAAAATAAAATTAGGGGTTTGGATGCTGGGGCTGATGACTATATCTGCAAACCCTTTGATCTTGATGAACTAGCCGCTCGGATTCGTACTTTGTTACGGCGGGTCAACTGTGATTTTTTTCCTGTTTTGAGTTGGGGAAAGTTAGAACTAAATCCTTGTAATTGCACCGTTACCTATCAGGGACAACCTTTGTCGTTAGGGGCTAAAGAATATCGATTATTGGAATTGTTTCTCCGTCATAGCCAAGAAGTTTTAAGCATTGAAGAGATTATCGATCACCTTTGGTCGGCCACAGAATATCCCGCCGAAGCTACAGTCCGCTCCCACCTGCGACGTTTGCGCCGAAAATTAAAACTAGCTGGTTTACCTGAAGATCTAATTATTACCATCAGAAGACAAGGTTATGCTTTAAAACGTCTGAATGAAAAGAATGATCCTAGCCAAAATTCCCCAATTACCCAGAATCAACAATCAACTTCTCAAGACAAGATATCAGATAAGAAATCACAACAGATAGCTGCTTTAACTGGCATTTGGGAAAAACATCGACCTCAAAGAGAACAACAATTAGTCTCCCTGGAACAAGCTGTTACAGCTTTGCAGGCAGGAAATTTAGCGACTCACGATCGCCTTTCGGCAATTGCGATCGCTCACAGTTTTGCTGGTAATTTAGGACAATTTGGTTTAGATCGAGCTTCCCAACTAGCTAAAGAAATCGAACACCTGCTGCAAAATGCTCCTAGTAATGATCCCAAACAACTATGGCAATTAGCTACTAAATTGCAAGCTTTACGTCAAGAATTAATGATAAATCAGAATATTAGCGAGCAACTATCTCAGAAACTAGCAGCAGATTTGCCTTTTTTGTTAATTGTCAACAATGACGAAAACTTTACCGAACAATTGCGCTTAGAAGCTCAAATTCAAGGCATTGCTACTAAAATCATCTCGACACCAGAATTAGTTAGAGCCTGGTTGACAGAAAAACAAGCTAGCTATGAACAACTTCCAGATGCTGTTTTGCTCAACATATCTTTTTTTGAAGATGCACTAGAACCAGATTCTCGACCAGAATATTTAGCCTTAATTGCTGAATTTAATTTACTTGTGCCATCGATACCAGTTGTTGTGATTGCCGATCGCGATCGCTTCCAAGATCGTTTACAAGTAGCCCGACATGGAGGAAAATTTTTTCTCACTCAACCGGTGAGCCCTAATCAAATTATCTCCGTTTGCCAACAAGCATTACAATATTCTTCTATAGGCAAAAAAATTATGATTGTTGATGACGACATAGAACTATTGCAAGTATTGCCCAGTTTACTAAAACCTTGGGGATTTAAACTCACCACCCTAGACGATCCGCGACAATTTTGGGAAGTACTTCAAGCTGTAAACCCCGATCTACTAGTATTAGATATTGAAATGCCCCACCTAAGTGGTATCGAACTATGCAAAGTCCTGCGAACTCATGCTTATTGGTGTCAACTCCCTGTGTTATTCTTGAGCGTTCATAGTGATCCCAATATTTCCAATCAAGTATTTGCTAGTGGTGCTAATGACTTTATCAATAAACCAGTGGTCGCTCAACAACTTGCCCATCGGATTCTTAATCGTCTCAATCTAAGAAGTTCTTGAGATAATAATATTGGGGATAGTGAATTACTCTGAGCAAAAACTTTAGATAACAGGAACTGTAAAGTGAAACTGACTTCCTTGATTTTCTCCTTCACTAGTTGCCCAGATTTCACCGCCCATATTCTGAATAATCTGACGACAAATGGCTAAACCCAAACCAACACCACTAACACTACGACGTAGATAACTTTCGGTTTGAGAAAAACGATCAAAAACCGTTTCTAACTGAGACGGATCGATTCCTCTTCCTGTGTCAGAAACTACTATTTCTAACATTGGTGTTGCCGAAGATAAGTTACTTGTCTGATGATTAATTGCTACTTTGATCGCAACTTTCCCCGTTTCCGGGGTGAACTTGCAAGCATTGTCTAATAACTTCACTAATACTTCGACCAAACCTTCAGCATCAGCAGAAATTGTTGGTAGATTTTTGGGTAACTGGATTTCAATTTTGGGTTTAGAAGAGTTTTGGTAAATATTTTCTATGCGACGCTTAGCTAAGGAGATCGCATATTCTAATTTTAAAGGTTCAATCCGACGATAAGCATGGCCTGTTTCCAGTTTAGAAAGGGTTAAAAAATCTTGAATCAATTGACGTAAACGCTCCGTATCCATCAAGGCAGTATTTAGCATTTCGGTTCTAATCGCCAGCGGCATATCCGGTTCTGTTGCCAAACTTTCGAGAAAGATGCGAATCGTTGATAAAGGAGTCCGTAATTCATGTCCGACGATGGCAATCAAATTACTTTGAATCCTTTCAATTACTTCCAATTGATGGTTTAACTCCACCAAATCAGTATAGGCACTAGCTTGCGCGATCGCAACTCCCACATTAGTTGAGACAGCTTCTACTAAGGCAATATCTTCTGATTGCCATTTATAATCTTGTTCCCCACCATAATGAATCTCTAACATTCCCAAGAGATAATCTTGATAGCGAATTGGAACGAGCAACCAACTTTGAATTTGCGCCTGATTGATTTGCTCTGTCAACAGGTTGTTTTGTTGAATATAAACATTATCAGCTACATTATTAATTGCTAAGGCAGAATTAGTAGCTTGAGCTGCTACAAATAAAGGATTATTAGTTAACAACCATTTGTTTCCTAACAGAGAAATCATCTCTTGGGCTACATATTCACACTCAATAATTACTGAACTATCTTGAGAATTCAACCGATACAGTAGGCAACGACAGTGAGGAAACAATTTTCCCAATTCATTGACTGTAATTTGTAAAACTTCTTTGGGATCGAGAGAACTACGCAAGGCAGAAGAAATATCATTAATGAGCCTTTCTTTACGCTCTGCTCTGGCAATAACTTGGTAAGCCTTGAACAATTTATATTGTCCTGCTTGTAAATAAGTTACCAATCTTTGAGCGAACACCTCTAAATCTACCGATTGAGTAGTCAACAAAATTTTTTTAGTTGGTGCGTTTAAAGTCAAATTATATAGTTCTTGGGCTTGCTGCAAATTTTCTGCCAATTCAGGACGAGCAAGGGCGATTTTTTCTAATAACCATTTGGCGGCTGTGTGGGAAATATTTCTTTCAAATGTCCAAAAAGCTTCAAATCTTTTACCTTGCTCGATATAAACATCATTTTCCCCTTGTTCTTGTCCAATAACACAAGCAGTATATTGTTGACCAACAATAACTAAATGTCTTTCCTCCACTAAAATATCAGTTGATTTGAGGTCAATAACCTTATAATTTTCTTGATCTTCAGTGATATTGCCGATATCCGTTTTTTGAGTAGAATCGACGAAAATATAAATTTGATCTGTGATTTGCGAAATTTTTTGATAGCGACGCATATTAGGACGGAAGAACTGTCCTAAACGAAAATTCGCAATAATTAAAGGTGCATCATCTCCTGCTAGCACTAAATCTTCCATGGCACGACATAATGCCATCAAGGGAGATTTAAAATACATTTGCGGACGCAGATGGGGATAAGCTGTTACTAAGTAGCTAAACAGTGATTTAGTGATAGTCACAAAGTTGCCTCATAAAATCCTATAGGCAAGGTAGATAATTGCAATCTTACACAACTACTTTTATACAATTAGTACTAATTATCAAGCTCTAGCTAAGAAAAACTGACGAATCTATACAATAATTCTGCTTTAGGTATAGTTTTTTAAACCTATAACCTAATTTTAGTATCCTATGCGACAGTTGCTATCAATTCTTCCCAAATTGCTGAAGGTAATGCCACTCGCTCTAGGATAGTATCTTCAAGACAAGCTTGTAGGAAAATGGCATCGGTAACATCTGCTCCAGTTAAGTTAGCCTGAGATAGGTTTGCTCCACTTAGATTAGCTCCTCGCAGATTGGCATAACTAAGATTTGCTTTGGTTAAATCCGCTCGGGATAAATCAGCTCCTCGAAGATCAGCTAATCTTAAATCCGCACTGTTGAAATTGGCTTGTTGTGCTTGAACCTTATTTAAATTCGCGCGAATCATGATGGCTTGATTCAATTGAGCTTTAATCAAGTTAGCTGCTCTTAAATCAGTTCGCCATAAAGTTGCACCAGTTAAGTTACATTTACCTAGATTACTTGCTCGGAAACTAGCTTGGCTAAAATTGCCACTAGCGAAATTAGAGCACCAAAATTCCGCTTCTGTTAAATTTACTTCACTTAAATTAGCTAACTTGAGGTCAGTCCAGGCAAAATAACGCTCGCCTTGCTCATAAAGTTTTTGTAACTGGCAAGCTTTCATAGGATTTGGAATTTTTTTGATTAGAGATACTTCTATAAAATAAAAATAAGCCAGCTTATAGCTTAATATTTTTTTACAAGGATATTTTAATTCTTAATTATTTTTTAACATTTTATCTTTCATGATAAAAGCACAATTAAGGATATTAGAGCAAATAATTGTAATTCTTTATTAATGGGTTTATTTTTTATTTTGAATCTACCATGCCTGATTTACAAAATATTTATAATTTTATCGAAATATGTAGTTTGAGCCTAAAAATATTTTTAATAAGTACCTAGCGATACAATAGAAGTGGAGGAAGATTCAATTTTATCTACATTTTTGAACAAAATAGCCGCGAGCGCAAATTGTAAAACTTGTTCAATTCCCCAGTTTACTAGTTCATAAGATTGAGGAACTCTCCAGATTTTTAGATATTTCGTCGGCGAAAAATTGTGCTGCTTCAAGCTCGTTAAACGAGGTTAGAAGCAAAAAGCTTTTGAATAGCGGTAAGAGCTAATGATATTAAAGTCAAGAATTTCCTTGATTCGCGATCGCCGAGATTCCTATAAATGCGATCGCTGTATCCTGAATTTAGTGCGTCAACAGTTGATGCAGACAGATGAAAATATCCCTAAATTAAACCAAGAGCAACAAATACTGACACGACTTAAGCAAGTTTTCGATCAGCTAGGCGTGATCATTGTGACATCCCAAGGGCAAGTGCAGTTCATAACGCAACGGGGAGAACAACTGTTGAACCAGTATTTTGACCAAAAAAACTCAGACTCATTACCAGAGCTATTACAAAATTGGTTTAAACATGAAATTTTGTCCCTCACCTCTAACGGAAAAATTCCTTCCTCCTGTTTACCTTTACAAATTGAAAAAAAAGGCAAGCAGTTACTCATTCGCCTGATTGCTAGTTTAAGCGGGGAGCAATATCTGATCTTGTTAGAAGAACAAGAACTGCGATCGTTTTCCATTGCTTCTTTGAAATTACTAGGACTCACTAAACGGGAGGCAGAGGTTCTGTTCTGGGTTGCCAAGGATAAAAGTAATGCTGGAATTGCCAAAATACTGGGTTGCTGTGAAGGAACAGTACGCAAACATCTAGAGCATGTTCACAAAAAACTAGGTGTACAAACCAGAACAGCTGCTGTGATGGTTGCCCTGGAAAAATTAGGGTTACTTAAAAGAGGAATTGTTGCAATATCTTCATAATCTTATACGCGGATCGTCGTATTGTTTCCAAAGTTTATTTGGAGGAATATGAGATTAAATACACATCTACTTATCATAATATCTTTGTAAGGAGAAAAGATTATGTTTGATCAAAAGTCTAGTTCTGATCATCCTGCTAACCGAAACCGCATTGACGCTGTGGTCTCTGGTGCAGCAACTGAGCCAGTCGCGGTTGCTTTGGCTGAGAGCAAGGTATTTCTAGAGCAGCAATCGGGAGCTTCTCTGGAGTGGAATCCCATTACTGGAACTCCTAGTTGGATAGAAGGGAAGCTATCCAAGTCAATGGCAGGAACTGCTGCTGGAGTCAGCCAATCCTTCTTGACGGAAAAACCTGCTGTTCTAGGACTGGGTGCAGAAGATGCTGAAGAACTGAGTGAAGTTGACTCCTTTGAGTGGGGTGGATTACAGTTTGTTCGTTTCCAGCAAAATCACCAGGGATTGCCTGTCTTTGGCGCAGGCGTTTTAGTAGGTGTAGATGACAAGAATCGAGTGCGGATGGTGACAAGTGGTCTGCGCCCGCAAATTGCTGTTAAACCTAGCAAAAAGCCCATATCTCTGAAAGAGGCTCGCCAGATTGCCCGCAAGGATCTGGGTGAAGGGCTTGAGTTGAGGGGTGGCATTACCCATGACACCGTCCTCTATCCGACGCAACAGGGGCATACGGAAGTCTATCACTTAACTATTCCGGCTGAAAACCCCTTGGGTGACTGGGAATACTTCATTGATGTCCAGAATGGAGAAATTGTAGACAGCTACAACTCGATGAACTTCCACTCATACTATTTTGCTCCTCGGGCAAGAGTTTATCCTGAAAATCCAGAGGATACAGCTCTAAAAACCGTGATGCTGCGTGATGTCAAGTCTCCTTTCAAGCACTTGGATGGTCGGTATTGCAAGGCAATTAATGAAGATGCACCACCTGCAATGGCAAGTAGCAACTATCGATTTGACTTTCCTCCTGAAAATACCCACTTTGATGAGTGTCAGGTCTATTACGCTGTGCAAAAAGTTTATCAATACTTCCTGGATTTGGGATTCCGAGGATTTACAGTCAACAATCCCTATGGCAAAGCTAACAACGGACAATTAGCTGCTAACGTTCATATTGGAACCAACTACAACAATGCCTTTTACAGTCCCTCTACAGGACAAATCTACTTCGGTGATGGCAGTTACAGTTCAGGGAATCCCCATGGATTGCAAGACTTGGCTAAAGAAGTCGATGTAGTTGCTCACGAGTTCACTCATGCCGTAATAGATGAATATCATCCCGGTATGTTTGGAAGTGAGGGACGGGCACTGCACGAAGGATATTCTGATTATTTCGCTGCTTCTTTAACAGATGAGCCCGAATTAGGCGAATATGTCGTACCTGCCCCTGAAAAAGATGGAATCATTCGCAATTGCGACAATAACTTGAGGTATCCTGGTGCACCAACACAACCCCATGCTCGTGGTACCCGTTGGGCAGGAGCTTGCTGGGATTTGAGAAAAGAAGTCGGACAAGAAGTTGCAGATTTCCTGATCTTTGGAAGTATGCTTATCATCGGAACATCTTCACCGACCTTCAAGTATGCCAAGGATTTACTCCTACTGATTGACAGATATTGGTGTGGTAGTGAGTATCAAGCAACAATCAAGCGAATCTTTGAAGTTGAACGGGGTATTCCTGTTTAGTAGTTTGCTTTATCTAGGTTAACTAGAGGAATAGCCTAATTAGGACTGGGGCGTGGTAAGACCATGCCCCGAGATGCGACTTTTTACTATGGAAAAGCTTTTTGATCTTTATCAAAGACTCATTCCAGTCACAATTCTAGTATCGTTTCTAGGATTTATGACTGCTATGGCAATGAATACACCTGATAATAATCCTTTCCTTACGGAAGAGGGGCATCTGATCGCGGAGTTGGAGTTCCAAGATGGGCAGATGGGCTTTGTAGGGATTTCTGGAATATCTTGGACAATTCTCCCCAATGGTAACTGCCAAGCTGCTCGTTTTATCAATGATACTTTCTCCCCTCCCCATCAAACAGGCAAATTAGACCAACAGGATTTAGTAACGCTTTCCAATATTCTGTTCGATCAAAATTTTGCAGACCTTTCCTCTGAGATCCCATCTGAACCAACGCTCAACCCTCACAGCATAACTATTCGCCTAGGAGAGAAATTATCAACATTAGAACTACCAAATAATCAAAGTATTGAGTATGCTCTGATAAAATTACAGAATCGACACGAAACTCTTCAATCTAGATTCCTGACTATTGCGCAGGTCATCAATCGGCTTGTACAACAGCATTGCGAAGATAATTAGGCTGTCACTAGCTTAGAACAGGTATCTATTTCGCTAGGTGCCCCCAGCAGTTGTCACCCCTTCGACGTGAAGTTTTTAAGAAACTATATCTGCTATATCACTGATTTTAATACAGGTGAGTTGCTAGTCGTCGATATCATCAGACGCATGGTGACTGATCGGATTAAAGTGGGGGCAAAACTTTTCGGCATATCACTGGATAGCAACAATATGATTACTTACATTTGCAACCTAGCGAAGCCATCAGTTTATATTGTGGATTTTATCTCTAAGGAAGTGGATGAAATTGAAGGGTTAGACGGGCAGTCTTCACACTGTGTAATCGATGAAAAAAAACAGCAACTCGTGGTGGCATGTCAGGGTAGCAGTTTAGGTGGTGCTGTAAACTTTGTCGATCTAAAAACGAAGAAAATTATCGCCTCTGTCACAGATGAAAAGATTCGAGCATGTATTGGAGTAACTATTGTCGAGGAGGCAATTATGGCAACTGAAGCCGATCGCGTTTTGCTCTTGATAGACGCGATCGCTAAAAAATAATTTTATTTGATAGTATTTTCAAGGAGATTAATTTTCATGGAGATAAGCCTACAGAAATTCCTCAAAGACAAATTACGTCTGATTTTCTTGGCGTTCACTGTCGTTATCTTTTGCCTGCTGATGGCAGTTTTTCCCAGCCCCGCTCAGGCGAAAATTTGGCATGAACTTGACGGAAATTCTGAAGATGTCAATCCTCAATTGTTCGGGCCAGTTTATGATCTAGGAGGCGGAGGTAAAGATGTTGATCGCGCTATTCAATGGATGGTAGACAAAGTTCGAGGCTGTGAAGATTGCTCAACAACTGTTGATCTAGTAGTAATTCGTTCTCTGACAGATGACGACCAAGAAGATTGGGATTTTGAGCGAGAAAAGCCTGATCTTGAAGAAGATTATCTTGGATACCATGAGCTTTTAACTCTTCAGGGTGTAGACTCGATCGCAACCTTTGTCTTCTCCAATCCAGCTCGCCAAGATGCCAATCAACCTGATATTGCTGAAGCAATTGAACAAGCTGAAGTTGTCTTTTTTGCTGGTGGCGATCAATGCAAATATGCTCGAAACTTTAAGGGAACTGCTATTGAATCTGCTATTGAATCAGTTCAGGCTAGGGGAGGAGCAATTGGCGGAACTAGTGCGGGTGCCATGATCCAGGGAGAATGGATTTTCAATTCTTGCTCAGATACCGTTACCTCTGATGATGCCCTCGAAGATCCCTATGAAGATATTCTGTTTACTGGGAACCTATTCCAGTGGCCAGCACTTCAAGGAACTATTGTAGATACCCACTTTTTCCAGAGAGATCGCATGGGTCGCGCAATGACCTTTGTGGCTCGTTTGCTGAGAGATGGCATTACCAATCAAGCTCTAGCTATTGGTATTGATGAAGGTACTTCGCTGGTGATCGATCAAGAAGGCATGGCTGAGGTTATGAGTAATAGGACAAAAGGTTCAGTGTATTTTATTTTAGGCGATCGCCAGCCTGAAGTCTGCGAACCAGAAACTTTTTTGAGTTTTGACGATTATAAAATATGGCGAGTCAGAGATGGAGAAACCTTTGATCTGCAAAATATTCCGTCAACGGACTATTATCAAGTCAGTGTCGATCGGGGGCGCATGTTTCCTGGCAATCCTTATTGTAAATGAAATAGAACGGTCTCCTGATTGTTTAAAGATCCACGTTACCAAAATGCGAGCTCGCATAGCGAGGCACTGCGCGGTCTGCGCTTGCGCAGCTCCGGGATGGGGGGTTTCAGTGATTAATGAATTCGTATCACTAGTTAATTTTGTTTTATTTGAGCCCCCATTCCCGCCCGAAGGGGCAGCAGATCTCTTCGAGATCGCGTCTATTGAGAACAAAATGCGATCGCACTACTAGCAATACCAACTATTATGTATAATGTGAATAGAACAATTAAATAAAGGTATAACCGTGGTTGAAAGACTAAAACGCTGGGAGTCTCCTCGTAAAAGAGGACGCAACTATAAAGGTAAAGGTGGTTCCGCCAGAGCCAGACAACTCAGAAAACGAGAAAAGCTACTCCGTAAAAAGCTCCAACAAAATCAAAACATCGAGGCGAACCAACAGCCAAAATCACAAGAGGGGGAAATTATTCCTCCTCTATTTTTTTCTCGTAGAATTGAAGTTAGATACTATAGAATCCTTAGTAAGCGCGATCGCAAATTGTCAGTAAACGCGATCGCTTGATACCTTGTTGAATCCTAATCTATTTTCCTGGAAGCTATTGATGCAAGCAAAATTGATTAATTAATGACCGAAAATTGAAAACGAAGAGAGATCACTTTTTAGTATAGTTATCTTAATAAAGTAAATTTTTATTAAGTAAAACTATATTTAATGACTATTTCTCCCCTAAGCTGGCAAGAATTAGAAGCCCTCACAGACTTTCAATTAGATACCGTTAATGGACCTACCAACGCTCAAGCCCAGTTACGTCTCTTTGGTCATGACGAATCCGATGTGCGAGTAATCTTATACCGTGACAACCATGCTTGGTGTCCCTATTGTCAGAAGATTTGGTTGTGGCTGGAGGAAAAACAGATACCTTACCGCATCAAAAAAGTGACTATGTTCTGTTATGGGAAAAAAGAGAGCTGGTACAAGCGCAAAGTACCTTCGGGTATGCTGCCAGCACTTGAGCTAGACGGTCAGATTATTACAGAAAGTGATGATATTTTAATCGCTTTAGAGAAAGTTTTTGAGGTTTTAGGGTGGGGAATGCAAGATCCGCAAGTGCTACCCCTACGCCGACTAGAGCGACTGCTATTTAGAGCTTGGTGTAACTGGCTTTGTTATCGATCGCGTTCTCCTCGGGAAGAGCAGTACAACAAAGATCAATTCCTAGAAATAGTCTCTATGGTAGAAGATGCTCTAGATCGCACCCCTAGCCCTTATTTTTTAGATGACTTCAGCACTGTGGATGTGATTTTTACCCCCTATGTTGAACGAATGAATGCCAGTCTCTACTATTACAAAGGTTATTCTCTTAGGGAATCAAACCCTCATTTGAGCCGCTGGTTCGATGGCATGGAAAGCAGAGCTACCTACCGTGGCACCCAGAGTGATTTTCATACCCATGTCCATGATTTACCGCCCCAGATGGGAGGCTGCTGGGAAAACGGTGAAGCTCAAATGCTATTAAATAAGACGAGGGTAGATCATGGCCCATGGATCGGGCTACCAGATGTGACTTATCCTGAGCCAAAAACCTCCCGCAGCGAAGCTCTCCAAAGAGTAATTAAGCACCGTAACAATATTATTAAAGTCAATCCTGCCCCAGATAAATTATTCGATCAAGCCTTGCGTTGTGCCTTAACTCATATGATGACAGGCGAAATTTGTATGCCACCGTCGGGCTCTGATTCTGCGCTGCGTTATTTACGCGATCGCATTAATGTGCCTCGGGACATGTCTATCTATGCAGCAAAAAGACTCAGGGAAGCCCTAGAGAAAACTGCCGCCCTAGCAGGAGATGGTCAAGGTACTCCTATTCCCTTTAATCATCGCCGAGACCAAAATCCCGCCAATTTTGCGAGGATTTAGTTTATGGTTTAGTCAGTTACGGCGCGATCGCCTTTCCCAAGAAATTGGGTAATCTCATTTTATGAGATATGACCCAGCAAAACATAATAGAAGATCTATTAGACTAAAAGGATACGATTATTCTCAAGCAGGATTTTATTTTGTAACCATTTGTTGTTATCAAAGACAATGTTTATTTGGTGATATTGTTGATGGTGTAATGCAATTAAACCAATATGGGGAAATTGTCGAAAAAGAATGGATGCGCTCGCCTTTAATTCGTCACGAGATTGAATTAGACAAATATATTGTGATGCCCAATCATTTTCATGGCATCGTGATTATAAACCCTGTAGGGGCGAACAGTCCTTCGGATTCGACACTTTTCTCAAGTCGGGGAACCCGCCCACCGAAAGTGTCTCACCGTTCGCCCCTACAACAACCATCGTACTTTTCTGAACATCCATCAATGAAACCCAAATCATTATCATCATTGATGGCAGGATTTAAATCTGTTGTTACCAAACAAATCAATTTAATTCGCAAATCTCCAGGTACACCAATCTGGCAACGTAATTATTATGAACATATTATTCGTAGCGAAGAATCATTAAATAAAATTAGGGAATATGTTGTTAATAATCCCTTGTTGTGGGAACGCGATCAATTACATCCTAGTAATCCGTCCAAATGGTAAATGTATTTGTTTTTGATTATTGTGATTTGACCTAATAGAATCTGTAGGGGCGAATGGCCATTCGCCCCTACCAATTATGATACTCTTTACACCTTTGTCCCCAAATGTGATGGGGATAAACCCAGAACACGGAGCTGGGCAAGCGTCTTTGCGCACCCAAAAATGCAAAAATAAATAAATACACTAAATACCATTACATAAACTACTATGGCTAAATCTCTCCCATACCTTAGCGGCAGCGATATCCGCGACAAATTCCTTAAATTCTTTGAAACCAGACAACATAAAATCTTACCCAGTGCATCCCTAGTCCCAGAAGATCCCACAGTACTCTTAACCATAGCTGGGATGCTCCCCTTCAAACCAATATTCCTCGGTCAACAAAAAGCACCGCAACCTCGCGCTACAACATCCCAGAAATGTATCCGCACCAATGATATCGAGAACGTAGGACGTACTGCCAGACATCATACCTTCTTTGAAATGTTAGGTAACTTTAGTTTTGGCGACTACTTTAAAGAACAAGCTATCAAATGGGCGTGGGAACTTTCGACACAAGTATATCAATTACCCCCAGAACAAATAATTGTCAGTGTATTCCAAGAAGATGATGAAGCTTTTGCTATCTGGCGCGACAAGATAGGAATTCCCGCTCATCGCATTCAACGCATGGGAGAGAAAGATAACTTCTGGAAATCTGGGGCAACTGGTCCTTGTGGTCCTTGTTCTGAGTTATATTACGATTTTCACCCAGAATTAGGCGATCGCGAGATTGATTTAGAAGATGACAGCAGATTTATCGAGTTTTATAACTTGGTATTTATGCAATACAATCGCGACGCCGAAGGTAATCTAGCACCTTTAGAAAATAAAAATATTGATACAGGTTTAGGTTTGGAGAGAATGGCGCAAATCCTCCAACAAGTACCTAATAATTATGAAACCGATTTAATTTTTCCGATTATTAAAACTGCGGCGGAAATTGCAGTTATCGATTACACCAAAGCTGATGAGAAAACTAAAACCTCTCTCAAGGTAATAGGCGATCATGTTCGTTCTGTTGTTCATATGATTGCTGATGGCATCACAGCTTCGAATACAGATCGGGGTTATGTCTTGCGTCGTCTAATTCGTCGGGTAGTGCGTCACGGGAGACTAATTGGTATTGAAGGGAATTTTATCAATAAAGTTGCCGAAACTGCGATCGCGTTATCGGAATCAGCTTATCCTAATGTGCGAGAAAGGGATGAGTTTATCAAAAATGAATTACAAAGGGAAGAGTCCCAATTCCTCAAAACTTTAGAGAGGGGAGAAAAATTACTGGCAGAGATTTTAGCAAAAAAACCGCAACAAATATCTGGTGTTGATGCCTTTACCCTCTACGATACCTACGGTTTTCCCTTGGAATTAACTCAAGAAATCGCAGAAGAGCAAGGTTTAACTGTTGATGTAGATAGCTTTAACGTCGAGATGGAGCAACAACGCGATCGCGCTAGAGCAGCCCATGAAACGATTGATCTTACAGTACAGGGTAGCATCGATAAGTTAGCCGAACATATCCATCCGACAAAATTTTCTGGTTACACTGAATTTGAATCTGCTGTCAAAGTAGAAGCTGTGTTAGTAGATGGCAAACCTGTCGCGACAGCCGAAGCTGGTACAGAAATTCAAGTTATTCTCGATCGCACTCCTTTCTATGGGGAATCTGGAGGACAAGTAGGAGACAAAGGTTATCTTTCCGGTGATGATCTGGTAATTCGCATCACAGATGTTCAAAAAGAATCAGGTTTCTTTGTCCATTACGGAAAAATTGAGCGAGGAACTCTCAATGCAGGGGACACTGTGATGGCAAAAATAGATCGCTCTTGTCGTCGTCGTGTTCAGGCTAATCATACAGCAACCCATTTACTGCAAGCAGCTCTCAAAAAAATAGTCGATGATTCGATTTCCCAAGCAGGTTCTTTAGTAGATTTCGATCGCCTGCGTTTTGATTTTAACTGTCCCCGCGCTTTGAAACCAGAGGAAGTTGAACAGGTTGAAGAGTTAGTCAATACTTGGATCTCTCAAGCCCATCAAGCAGATGTGAACATCATGCCCTTAGAAGATGCTAAAGCTAAAGGTGCGATCGCTATGTTTGGCGAAAAATATGCTGCTGACGTTAGAGTAATTGATTTTCCAGGAGTTTCAATGGAGCTGTGTGGGGGTACTCATGTTAACAATACGGCGGAAATTGGCGTCTTCAAAATTATCTCGGAAACAGGTATTTCTTCAGGAATCAGACGCATCGAAGCAGTAGCTGGTGCTTCCGTTTTGGATTATCTCAATGTTAGAGATAAGGTAGTCAAAGAATTAAGTGAAAAATTCAAAGTAAAACCGGAAGAAGTTAGCGAAAGAGTCAATAATTTACAAGGTGAATTAAAGGCTACGCAAAAAGAGTTAGCAGCTATTAAACAAGAATTAGCTGTTGCGAAGTCTGATAGTTTATTATCTCAAGCTGAAGCTCTTGGTGAGTTTAAAATCTTAGTTGCAAATATGGGCGATCTTGATGCCAAATCTTTACAAGCTGCTGGGGAAAGATTACAACAAAAATTAGGTGAATCAGCTGTAATTTTAGGCTCAATTCCCTCAGAAGGAAAAGTAAGTTTAGTTGCTGCTTTTAGTCAGAAAGTTATTAAAGAAAAGAAACTTCAAGCAGGTAAATTTATTGGTGGTATCGCTAAAATCTGCGGTGGTGGAGGCGGTGGAAGACCCAATCTCGCCCAAGCAGGTGGACGCGATGCCAGTAGGTTAGGGGAAGCTTTAGATAGTGCGAAGCATCAATTAATTGAAAGTTTGAGTTAGATTTATAGGTGGGTTTATTCCCACCTAAATTTTTATGGCAGAATGAAATTATTAAGAGATTATCAAGGGCTTGACATAAGATTAACAGAAGAAAGATTGGCTCATATTTTAAATTATCCTGAACTTGCTAATATGGAATATGCTATCTCAGAAACCTTACAAAATCCCGAACAAGTTAGAGTATCTCGAACAGATAAAAATGTTATTCTTTATTGCCGCTAATATACTCAAACAATAGTGAATGATAAATGGCTTTGTGTTGTAGTTAAGAATTTCAAAAATGACGCATTTATTTTAACGGCATATTTAACAGATCGTATAAAAAAAGGAGAAATATTATGGCTTCAACAGTAAAAGTTTGGTTTGATAAAGAAGGTGATTATTTGGAGGTTTTATTTTCAGATAAACCTGGATATATGAGGGAAACAGACAACGATGCTGTTATGGAAAGAGTTGACGAAGAGGGAAATTTATTAGGATTTTCTGTATTAGGAGTTAGTAATTTAGAAAGCAAAAAACCTTTAGTAGCTGAGTTGATTTCTAATCTTAAAGATTGATTTTTTTTTATTAAAATCTGCGTTGGTGGAGGCGGGGGCAGACCAAATCTTGCGCAAGCTGGCGGACGCGATGCCATTAAGTTAGGAGAAGCTTTGGATAAAAGTAAGTTCAGATGGAGTTAAAATTTTCTTAGCATAACTTTCTGCGCGTTTGTTGATACTGCTGATTAACTTAACATTGAAGCCTGGAATGCAATAAACACGTTAGAGCGAGCAACGATTCTATTACCTTTGATATTTCTTTTGTAACGTTCATCAGCAGGATCGTTTGTTACTCAAAGACCGACACTGGTTAACATATATATAGTCATTCCAATTAATTTCCATGCGATTCTTATCGGGTTAATTTATCGGCTGAGAATCATAATTTGTAGGGGCGAAAGGCCTTTCGCCCCTACCCATTGAATACATATGGT
>JASJDR010000117.1 GCA_030065615.1 Xenococcus sp. MO_188.B8
TTTTAGCTAACCATGAATACTCGCCCTTTTCTTCTTCACAACCAGATATCAATACTTTCACCTACTTGTGTCAGGCAGTCAGGCCAAAGAGAATAATGTTTTCTACCTGAGTGACAGGTATTTTGAATAAAAGCTGTTGTTGCTGTAAAACATGAAATTGTTGATGTTTTACTCTTAAGGCTGCACCTTGTTCTACAATATATAGTGTAGGCATGATACTTTGTGGTCAAAAAAATTAGTTAATCTTGATTTTGTTATCATTATTTCAAAATTGTGGAATAGGTCTTTTCCAAGGCACTTGGTTTACGATAGAAGTATTAATGAATTTAATGATTTAAATTTTGAATTGCTTATGTAGTAATAGTCTGAGTGTTTTTTATGAGCAAAGTATTTGACTTTTTTTTGCCTGTTTACTATCAGTATTCGCGGGTTAGGCTAAATCACTGAAACTACTATAATTTGGTTGACATCCGTCGATTGCTTTCTACATAAGGGTTTGAGCTTTATTATCCCCAGGCTTATTGCAAATGATTATTAATTATTCCTATGCTTTTTATTATCCCGCGAAAAACTGCTGTAGACGCCTTGTACAGAGAGGGTTTCTAGAGGTGGTCTTTCAAAACTCTTCGGAGTTCAATTAATGGAAACGAAAGTGTTCCGTGTGCTGATTCTAGCACACTGCCACCTTTCAAAACTCTTCGGAGTTCAATTAATGGAAACTTGATCAAAAATATTGATCATCCAGAATTTCTTTTGAGTCTTTCAAAACTCTTCGGAGTTCAATTAATGGAAACCAATTGTTGCTTTTCAATTTCCAGTTTGCGCAGTTCAACTTTCAAAACTCTTCGGAGTTCAATTAATGGAAACATTACGTTAGATAGGCAGTTGCAGCAACGCCACGATATACCGGTGCTTCACCTTGTATTTTTTCCTGTGCTGTGTGAATCTTTCAAAACTCTTCGGAGTTCAATTAATAGAAACTTTTCGCAACGAGTTTTTTGATTTTTTTGTTCCTTTATTGATTTAAAAAAAAGACTCTTTGATTTTTAATTCAAAGAGTCTTACTAAATTACATAATAATCAGGAGGAGGTTGAGGAATATCACTACCAATAGTTAAAGTTTTTGATGCAGCTTCTGGTGTAATCCAATAAAATCTAACATTATCTTCTTCTGGATTTACTCTTTTTTCAACCTTTTCATATAGCTCTTGCATTTGAACAAAGCTTAAAAAGCATTCAAATACAGAATATTGAACTCGGCGACCATATCCTTCCAAAAAATTAGCTAATTTAGTACGTCGTTTATTGTCAGGAATATCGTAAACTACCAATACCAACATTATGCAGAGCGCAAAAAAGGCTCGTAAGCATTAGAAGCAAGTAAACTTCGCTTGTATAATTTAACTTGTAATTGAATCACTTCTCTATATGAAATTTGGTATTGTAATTCAGGGTGAATAATTTGTTCATTCATTCTCTTCTCAAATTGATTAAGAAATTTTCTTCTACTCTTATCAGTTAAATAGATTCCCTCATCACCAGCAACTTGCTCAAAATCTTCTAGCATTAAAATCGACTTATTAATTAAATTGAGCATCAAACTATCAACAATAAGAGAACGAAATTCTTCCATTAAATCAAAAGCAAGGTAAGGTTTTTTCTTTTCTCCATAATGAAAATTACCAAAATAAGGAGATAATCCTTCTGAGATAATTAAAGCCAAAACATTATTAAATAACAGAGTGTAGCCAAAACTCAATAAAGCATTAATCGGATCAGTTGGTGGTTGGCGATGACGTTGTGAAAATTGAAAATCATTATTAGTTATCAGTTGTCCCAATGCAGGAAAATAACGAGCAGCACTAGTACCTTCATATCCCCTTAAAGCATCAATATTAGTTACTGATTCAACCGCTTCAAGATCGGAATTGATACCAGAAATTGTTTTTTGAACTGCTAAAATTTTACGCTGACGATTGAGTCTTAATAACAATTGTTTAGAGTTAATTAACTTACCGCGCATGATCGCTTTGGAAGTATTTAATTGAAAACTAGAATTACTATGATATTGATACTGTAATAATTCCACATTCAGATTAAAAGCTTCTTTGCTCCAAAGATGACCTTTATAGCGTCCAGAAGGACTGAGAAATAAGACATTAATCCGAGCTTCCAAACAAGCTGCGATCGCCGAAGTAGAAAGATTAATATTGCCAAATAAAAGTATTCTCTCTACCTCTCTAATGGGAACTTCAATTTTATCTTTTTTATTAACATGAATAATAAATCTGAGATGATCTTTAAATAGACTTGTTCCTTGTTCTAATAAATATAAAGTAGCCATCGACTGATTCCAAACATTTTTTTGTGCTTTATTAGTTGTAGAGATTGTAGTATTGTAATCTTCAATAGCTGTTTCTATTGGGGACGATTGTAATATCTCTTCTTTCTTTTCTGATAATTCTTGCGAGTACGATGTTTTTTTTTACTGTTACGTTGTGAGTGTGATTTTTGTTTAGGACTATCTAGAGGGATAATACCATCACCAACAAACCCATGACCCAGAAAGCGAAAACCATGCTCAAAATTAGTGATTCGTGTTTTCTCGGTGTGAATAGCTAAATTTAAAGTATGCAGTAATTTAACTACTTCGGAGTAAGCTTGCAAAATTCTGTTGTGACTTTTTCCTAACACCAGAAAATCATCAGCATAGCGGACTAATTTTAGATCTGTGCTGGATATAGATTTATCAAATTTATCTAAATAAACATTAGCTAACAAAGGGGAAACTACCGCACCTTGAGGGATTCCTTTATCTGGTATTTCTAATCCCTTTTTGGTTAATATGCTTGAAGATATCCAAGCTTTGATTAAATATAATATACCTGGATGATTGATGTGTTGCCTTAACTCTATTAATAATATTTGGCGATCAATACTATCAAAATATTTTACAAGATCTGCATCTAGTATCCAGCGATAGCCTTGATCTCGCCAATGAGCAATTTTGGCTACGGCTTTAATAATCGAACGATGGGGACGATAGGCAAAACTACAGTCAGAAAAGGTAGGCTCTATAACAGGAACAAGTACATTTAAGAGAGCTTGTTGCACAATTCGATCTCGAACTGTGGGAATTCTTAACTCCCGCACTTTACCATTATTTTTGGGAATAAAGACTTGTTTAAGAGGATGAGGTTGATAAGAATTATTGGCTACGGAATGATTTAATTGTGTCAGATTAATGTTGAGATTGTCGGCAAAATCATCGATAGTTTCTTGATCTGCACCTGCACATCCCTTATTGTCTCTAACCTTGATCCAAGCCTGAGAGAAATTTTCTGGGTGAAGGAAATCGTTAACTATAGTTGTCATAGAATCGATCTCAATTAAAAAACTGAAATCATTTTAAAAACCCCAGGGAATAGACCCTTTCCGTCGGATGTTTAAGATTAAGCTAGAGAAATTTGGTCCTTCGCATCAGATAGATAATATTTAATTGGGAAACTGCTTAAGATTATGCTCAACCATCTACATCACTTCATTTGAGTGGTGTATCTATTTCCTTAGATATTAATTTTTATGACTGCACCACTCATTTGTCATTTTCTCATCGGACTTCCTGGTAGCGGAAAATCTACTTTGGCTCGTAATTTACAGAAGATGATAGCCAATTCGGTAGTAGTCTCAAGTGATACTGCACGCAAAGAGTTGTATGGGGACGAGAGTATTCAAGGAGATTGGGTCAATGAAGTTGAGCCAGAAGTGCTACGACAGATAAAGGATCTGATCTCCAATGGCAAACCCGTTATCTATGATGCTACCAATGTCCGTAGAAATTGGCGCATGGGAATATTGCTCAAGATTGAGGACAAGTTCAAAGAAATTAATTCCCCTCCAGTATATTGGGTTGCTTGGCATTTACAAACCCCAGTTGATGTCTGCCAACAATGGAATCACCAACGCGATCGCAATGTTCCCGATCGAGTTATTGAGGATTATGCTGAATTGTTAAATCAATTCAGTCCACATAAAGGGGAAGGTTTCATTCAAATTTCCGCAGTATCGATTAACGATAAATCAACAACTGATGATTTTTCTTATCAGGTAAAAGTCGAGAAAAAAACCTTAGATCTCCAACAGGCGATCGCTATTGAATATGATTTCAGTAAAAAACAAAATAGAAGCAGCAAATATATTTGGCATCAATACTCCAGATTGCTTGACTTTGATAGATTAATGCACTTGATGTCTACAGTTATTCGCTATCCTGGCATTGGCAATTTATCTCAATCTGAGCCAGAAACCCTGAAACAAGCTTTAGGTGTAGAAGAATTACCTAAATTTGCTACCGCTATTGAAGAAATTGCTGCTGTCATTAAAAAAGAATATTCTCCTTTATATGCCGATCCCCAAAAAATCAAAGGCGATTTAGTTTGGTTAGAAAAAAATGGGTTAATTGGCAATACTAATGTTGAAGCAGAACTTGATATCGCTCCTTTAGCACGGTTAGAAATAACAGCAGAGCATCAATTATTTACCCATCGCTACTCCAACTTAGAGGCTTTTTCAAGATTAATCAAAATTATTCGCTTAATTACTTATGAGCCTTTTCTATGTATAGAAGGTAAAACTGCAACTCAGAAAACGATTACTACAGGCAACTTTTCAGAAACAGTAAGACATACTGCTATTGTAGGTCAATTAATCAATCAAAAAATATTACCAATCGATATTGACGATCTTAATTCAAGAAAAAAATTAGAAAATCTAGTCCGTGAAGATATAAGACAACTAAAGCCATATCGGATTATTCACGATCCTTTTAATACCACTCCTTACTCTCAAGTTACTAAGAAATTTGCTATGAACAAAGGATATTTTATTGGCACAGGAATTTTTTCTCAAAATGAATTAAATGAGGTCTTTAATTTACTGCGATCGCAATCTGAAAAAGAATACTTTAACGATCCCTTAGCGGGAAATCTTTATCAAACTTTTCAGGAGCGAATGAAAAATAGTAAATTATGGCAAGATGCACCGCCTTATCCTGTTAAAGTAATTGGTTCTAAATCAGTTGTGGACTTTAATGAAGATCGAATTAATCGTAGTCGATTCGAGAAGTTTGAGGTAGCAATAAGAAATAGAAAACTTATCAACTTAGAATTTTTGAGACAACCCTGGGATAATCAAGACCAAGTACAACATCTTAAAGTTTATCCTTTGCAAATAGTTTTTCATCTTTTTGCTTGGTATTTGGGTTATGAAATTGCCGAAGGTAAAAATGAAGGATTACTTTACTTTGAGAGAATCGACCGACTAAGAGTTGATAGTGCTTTGGGTGAGAGAACTGAAGAAAGACAAATTAAAGCCTTAAACAAACTCAATATACTTTATCAAGCTAGTGCGGGAATTTATTTGGGTAATAGTGTTAGCGAACAACAAAAATATCTCAATCGCCATACTAGAAAATCTGTTGAATCGACTGTAAAAATATATGCTACAAACGATAGTTTTAAATTTCTCAGTGAAACAACCCATAGATTTCCTGAGAATCAAATGAAAATGACTTTACCTGAGTGGTTAGAAGGAAAACCATATAATAAAAAGATTTATTCACTCAATCAGCAACAAAATCAATATCCTCATGTTTACAGAATTGATATTACCTTACCAAAATGGTCTGTAGATGATATTTATTTAATTAAATGGCTTGTACCTTGGGGAAAAGAAGTTAAAGTTACTCAACCACTAAAATTGGTTAAAAAAATTCAGCAGAGAGGAGATGAAATTCAGGAACTTTACAACAGCACTAATTAACGCGATCGCTTTCTTAATTAATTTCGTTTTTCGCATCAACTCCTCTTTTGTCCAAATGATATAATAATATTATTCAAATGGACAAGTAAGACCATGAACGTAGTAACTCCAGAACAAGTGGCATCACTTTTAGGTGGAAAGAGTAAATTAGGTCGAGAAGTTAAAAGCGATCGCGATTTAGAAAAACTGGTGATTGCTGGTTTACCCAGTGAGTCTGTAAAAATTGTGGTTGATCGCATCTATCCAGATAGTCCCAACCAATACTATGAAGTAGTACCGAGAAGCACTCTCAATCGTCGCTTAAGTAGTAAATCGCCTCTACCAATACAGTACAGCGAAAAACTGGAAAGGTTAGCCAGGATTTATGCTTTTGCTTTAAGAGTATGGGAATCGGAAGAAGATGCAAGAGAGTTCATGAGTAAAAGCCACCCTATGCTAGATGATCGCACTCCTTTTGAAGCTTGTATGACTGAATTAGGAGCAAGACAGGTAGAACAAATATTGGGTAGATTACTGTTTGGCTCGGCTGCTTGATGAATGCTTCAGTTTTAGACCGAACTATAAAAGCTTATCGTATTGGTGCAGCTAATAATAAATATCCTATCTTTGATGGTACTGGTTCTACTTTTTTTCCTGGACGCTGGAATACAGCTACAGGTAGAGTAATCTATAGTTCCCAGCATTATTCTACTGCTTTACTAGAAAAACTGGTTCATAGTAACACGGGGAAAATACCCCGCAACCAGCAATGGATTGAAATTACGATTCCTGCTGGTACTACTTATGAGATTGTTACTACTTATAGTTTGCCCCACTGGAATGATGCTAATGTCAGTCAAGAATTTGGCGATCGCTGGTTGGCTGAAAAACGTTCCTGTATCTTATTCGTCCCTTCCATTATTGCACAATTAGATAACAATATACTGATTAACGAGTTTCATCCGCAATTTCCTAATTTGACTACCAGCCTCAATCAACCCGTAATTTGGGATAAGAGATTGTTTTTAGACCTACAATAACTTGGAATTATTAGTCGTTCGCATCACCAATCTATATCTTCAATCGTAGATCTGTCATTGTGAAAATGTTGAATTCATAGGTGACATTAATTATGAAGATTAATACTAATTTCAATCTAACTGAATTAATTAACCTCGAAAGCAAAGTTTTGAAAGAAAAGCTACGTCAAAGCGAGAATAAAAACGACCCTGAAATCCAAGCAAGTTTAGTATTAATCTATCGAGAATTGTCGGCTTTGAATCGTCAATTAACAGCTTTGCCTGAAGAGTCAGAAATAAACTTTTCTAGCAACATTGATCACAGAGAATACCTAAATTCTTTTTGGGGTTCAGATTAATTATACATTACTCGCTCAAATTATTGAGCGAGATATTTATTTCATTTTAGTTATAAAATCTCACTTAATATTTGCAATATATCATGAAAAGTCATCAGCTAAATTCTTTACAATCTATACAAGTTAAAGATTTACTTTCTAGTCATCTAAAGAATAAAATTGAAACCTATATTAATAAATTTGTTCCCGATAATATCAATTTTTGCTGTTTATTAAAATCTAAAGCTGCTAAAAGTCAAATTCAAGCTAATGCTTGTATGTCATTAGACATTAATACATATGGAGGATTTGATAAAATCAATAAAAAAACTCAACGCAAAAAGCAGCAATTAATTGAAGATATTCAGTTTTGTCGTCAAAGAATATTGACTGTTGCTCAGAATATTTTAGACCAAGACATTATCGATGATGTTGAATTTACTGTTAAACGGATCGACATTATTTTCAAGATTATAGATATTTTCCTCAGTCAGAGTCATCAGGTTTCCGAACAAGCGATCGCTTACTTTCTCAAATATGCGATCGCAGCTACTGATTCAAGCAATCAAGAACAGTTTTACTTTTGCACTTCTTTGGGTGGCGATACCGTTGCACCGACAATGGTGGAGGCTTATTTAATTCATCCTTTGGATTTGTTAAGAGAACTCTGGCAATTATTACAGCAAGAAGATGTTTATCGACTACCCAGACTAGCTTTTGTTTTTACCTATGTCTGTCAGTTAGCAGAGAATGATCGCGACAAAGAAAGGGATTTAATTAACCCAGCTTTGCACGTTTATAATTCACGTCAGACTCTGCTGAGAATTGCCGATTTTATTAAATTTGCCTATCCTAACTTGGCAAGCTATTGCGACTATCTAATTTTTCCTGCTTATGATCGATGCAGCATGACCAGATTATTTTGTGCTGTATCTTGGCAAAAATTTCCTGGAGATCGGGACACTCTTCAAAAGATGTTTCGTATTGCAGGTGATGTACAAGATAAAAATCTTACTTCTAAAGATCTATTACATCAGATTATAGGAGAATTTAACGCCTATGTTCCCCGTCACGGTTTTAGTAACTTAATATTATCGAAGGCACATACTCTAAGATTTGGCAGCGATCGCACCGAACCTCAATTCCATCTTGTCGCGAGTACTTTAGTACAATATTGGCAAAAAAATCCAGAGCAAATTAAAGATGCGATACGAGCAGCAAGTTGTTTATTGCGGGAACGTTTACACACGAATATTGAACTAATTGATCGAGATCGCTTTTGCTTTGAACCTGCCCTCAATTTTCAATTCAAAAGTATCAACTCAGTTGGTAAAATTCATGCTCAGATAGGAATTCCCGTTCATGCTGCTTACTATAAGCATCCAGATGAACCTTATTTAAACGAGTTAGTATCAGCTAAAACTTATACTGCTGATGTTTTACGCAATAGAGATCGAGCTAATAAAGCCGAACAACTAGAAGCAGCATTTAATTCTGTTGTTGAGAGGTTGGGTAAATCAGTATATATTGATTTTCTAGCGGCTTGGAACTCTCAATATCTTGACAAAACTGCTTCAGAGGAAGAATTGAGAGCAGGATTATCGCTTCAGTCATCAATAATTAACTCTATTGTGATGGAACCTCATGAAACACGACAGTTGATGAATTATTGGTTGCTTTAACATTATGTTGCAAGAACTTTCTATATCATCCACAAGTACATGATGGATTAGAAAGTAATGCGATCGCTTTGGGATTAGGTAGGGGATAGGGAGATCGCTTTATTGAGATAATTCTCGAGCTAGCTTATCCAATCGCTCTTGTAAATTCGGCTTTTCTTCTTCAAATAATCCTAAATCTTTAATAGCTTGAATAAATTTATCTTTTACTTCTGCTTGATAAACCTCTATAACGGAATTTTGTTGTGAGTTCTTGCTGTCTTGATATTCAGAATTATCTAAACCTTTTAAATACTTAATGACATCTTTTTCTTCAATTCCTCTCAAATTGTGCATAATCTGATTTCGTTTATCATCCTCAAATTCTCTTTTATATTGTCCAAACCACTTTAGTAAGTCCCAGGACTTTAATTTACTGTTTGATAATTTAATGAGCCATCTATATTGAGCATTTTTATCGTTAACACATTTAAGATTGTATAACTCACCATTATTTAATTTATATATAAGATTTAAGTCTTTA
Organism: Xenococcus sp. MO_188.B8; assembly: GCA_030065615.1. Taxonomy (GTDB): domain Bacteria; phylum Cyanobacteriota; class Cyanobacteriia; order Cyanobacteriales; family Xenococcaceae; genus Xenococcus. The sequence continues at coordinate 9,359 of JASJDR010000117.1, forward strand.
TCATTATCATTACGTTTACCTTCAACTGGAAATTGCAATAGACGAAGAACTTCTATTTTTTTTGTCAATCTTTCTTTATCAGCTTTTTCAAGTGCTGCTTTCTTTTGTTCTGAATTATTTTTGTTATATCTATCTATTTTTATTCCAAATAATTGATTTATTTTTTTTCTTACTTCATTAAGTTTTTTTCTTTCTTCTTGCATATCTATATTATAAATAAAATCATCTAAGAACATTAGACCTTGATTTTGCCATTGCAAAACTTCAGTAGCAGCAAAGTTAAATTTATTTTTATCAATAGGATTTCTTTTATCTAAAAAATAGATGATACCTGCTTTGATAAAAGCTTCGTGAGCAGCAGCTAATAAAGTAATTCCTTGAATATAGTTTTTTTGCTCAAAATACTTTTGTATTAAATCTAAAGCTCTGATAACTCGTTTAATAGCAACTGCTACTTCAAAATCATCTTCACTATCACTAGAATTATTAATATTAAAAATATTAACTAATTCATTTAATTCATGCTTTATGTCATTGTCGATTTCTATCTTACTAACATTAAGTAATTCTTGTGCAGCCCCAGGAGAACCACTTTTAATTAATTGCTTTGCTTGTTGTAATTGTATTCCTTGTAAATATGTCGAACCTTCTATTATTGAAGCTGGTTGAAGATCAAACTCGTTACTAACCAAGAATTGAACTTGTTTGCCAAAGCGCGATAAAGAAGTGAATTGAACTGCTGAAGAAATAGCAGGTGTTCCTGCTTGATGACTGACATAAATAGTTTCATTATCATCAACAGATATAGTTGACAGTTCTTTATGAACTAAAGTTAAAACACTATTCCAATCATCTAAACCTATATCTTCATTAGGCTGTAATGATATATATTCTGGCTCTATCTGAGGAAAATGATGTTCAAAATAGGTTTCAAGTATTGGTTTAAGTGTAATAGTATCTTGCCAAAAAGGACATTGAGAAATTTCCCTATTTTCTAAATTAAAAACATTTTCTTGATTAGTTAATAAGCAAATAATGCGTTTGATTTTATGTTCTTTCGTTTTGAGTCTACAAGAAAAGCTATTTAAAAGTGGAAAAACTAAATCGTCGTAATAATGTTGCAATTGTTGTTCATAAACCATTCCTAATACTCTAGCAGCTATAGTATAAGTTTTATCACAATTAGCATGTTCAGTTACTTTAGGCTCAAACTCAACATTACCTAAATCATCTAATTGTGGCTTAACTTTGCGAAAAAAAGCCCCCCATTTTTTATGTTGTTCTACTCGTTCATAATTTAATTGAACATCATTATTACCAATAGTTAAAATCCAAAGTGCCATAATTAGTTATTCCTATCTGTGCCAAAAATCAATCTAAAATCAGTTCTGTCTTTTAAAAATTTCAGAAAATCTTGAGCCGTTGAAGAGTGATCGGGAAAAATAGTTAGTAATTCGACGTACTCATCAGTTACTTGAAATTCTCCTTTTTTCACTATGCAACGAGGATACATTCTGTGCCAAATACGACCTGTTTGCCCTATTTTTCCAGTCAAAGTCGTATTTTTGATTGTTTTACCTGATGAATAAGAACCATGAAACCATTTAATTGCCTTAGAGTCTTCATCATTTTTGGCGATTCTTCCCCATACTTGTACTATGTCAGGATGCCAAACCTCGCGCCAATTAGTTACATAATTATTTGTAAATTTGTCTTGAGATTGTGCCCATCGAGTTATTTCATGGCGAATATTCTGTAAAAACTGGGAAATATTAGATAAATCTTTTTTATTAGCTGTAACATACAATTTTTCTGATTGTTCAATCAATTCCCAATGACAACCAATTGGTAATTTACTATTATCTTTTAAGTATTCAGGATAAAATCCACCATGATCGACTCTTCGCCAGGATTTTCCAAAACCACCAAGAAGAAGAGAAAATTGAATTAGTTTTTTAGCTAGTGATGTCAGTTCTGCTTTTTTTTCTTGAGTGAGATTACCTATTGAAATTAGAGATAAATTTCCTTCATCCAACTTGTAGGTAGATACTTTAGCTCTTTTATATGCTTTTTGTAGCTTTAAATCATTACTATCATAAGTAAATCTAATTCCTAGTTGTCCGATATTTTCTAAACTTCCCCAAAGTTTCTTAGTCAACTCTTCAGTTGTATTTTCGTCTGTTATACCAGCTAACAGACGGATTGTATGACCCCGCAAAGCTGCCTTAAACATATTGGGACGAAATTCTGGTGTTTTTTGAGGGTTAAGTAATTGAGAATAAATGCCTTCTCCGTATAGGTAAACAGATAGGATTTCATTATCGATGATTTCTAATTGTTGAAGTTCCTTAATTTGACCATAACCCGCGCTAACTCTAGAGCCGATGCCTTGTGACAAGGCTGCTTCCCAAATTCTCCAGATTTGATTCCATTCCTGTTGAGTTAACCTTTTCGTGCTGGAGATCCCAAACTTATAGGTGGGTTGATAAAGAGAAATTTGTATATTTGCACTGCTTCCACTGTTGTCTTTAATTTGCCTTTTCCATTGTTCGTGAACCACATCTACAAGACGTTCCTTATCTCCCCAAGACATATCAACAGGATAACCGCCATGAAAAACTAATTCTCCTGGTTGTGTTTCTTTCTGATGGTTACCTTCTCGTGTAACTTCAATTTCTCCACCACAATACTTTTGAGCCTCTTTAGGACTACAGGCTCTACGAAATGCTCCCTTCATACTTGAGCCTGGGTAGAACGGTATCCCCTTTGCTCCAATGACTGGTCGAATAATACCTTCATCTTGTCCGCTATTAGTCACAAATCGCCAGCTAATAGTATACTTTTTTGTCTCGACTCCAGTACCAAACTGAGGCAGTTTGACCTTTAATTTTGTCGAACTTCGTCTCAATGCAGGTAAATTATTATTTTGTCTTGTATGCTCTTGAGGAGGACAACCCATTAACCACTGTTCGACCCACTTTTGCGCGGGTTCGGGATCTCCTGCATATTGAATTTTTCCTCTTGTTTCAATTTGCGCTTGATACATCAAAGGAATTCTTTCGCTGTCTTTCATGAGGAATTACCTCTAAGTTAAATCTAAAACAATGCTGAATTACTTAAACTTTTAATCATCAACTAATTTTTTGTATCTTTGCGTCCACCACACCATGCTGTCGCATAATTGAGTCAAGATAGCCAATGCTACTTTTCGCTGTTTATTGTCAAGTTCCCACAACTGTTCGCTAATTTCTTTGATTTTCTTTTTATCTTTTTCATCACGAACATCATCATTCGGTAATTTTATTCCTGCACGTTCCATAATTTTGCACAGAGTTTTCCAAGTATCGCGCCAGTAATCCCCTTTTGGAGTTCCTTTTAGGCGAATTTGTTCTCCCCAAAAACGCTCTAAACCATAAGCGACAGTGAGGCGCATTGTATGTGCTTGGTTAAATACTTCCTTTTTTTTCTGGTTATCAATATTTAAACTTTGTCTTTTCAAAACTAAATTATGAGCCTCTTTGTCTAAGTTAAAAGATTTCCAAGCCATAATTAAATCTCCTTAATAGTTACTTCGCAATGACCAAAACCGATAGATTCTAATCCTCCTAAATAAAGTTCACCTTTTTTCTTGCCATTGAATGGCTGCCAAGCTCGATCTTTTGGATGCGGCTTTAAAGCGATTGGAAACACCATAATTGTTTCTTCTGGTAAAGCCTCAGTATTAAAAAATTGTCCTCCTTTTACTTTTTTCTGATTGTCTTCTAACCGAACTCGACTCTGACGATATAGTGCCATATCGTGAATCATGGCAATTTCATCATCCCCTACAACTACCGCAGGTTTTTCTTCTCCTAGAGGAAACCAACAAGATAGATCTTGTTTCTTTTTAAGAGTCAAGAAACCAAAATTAAAAAAGAGTTTGTTCTTTCCATTGACATTAATGGGGTTTTCCAGCGCCGTGGAAGGGGTATATTCTTGGGGAATAGTAGGCATACTCCCATCCTTGAACTTTAATGAATCTCCAGCAATACGTTGATAGCGTCTGAGTAAACGAGGACAACTAACCCAAACAATGGGTTGTCCGGGGCAAAATACTGGCAGCCACAAAACCGAAGCGTATTCAAACTTGACCACCGATTCACTGGTTTGCTCAGATAGTTCTGAGTCCGATGGGTTTCCATACCAATAGTTGACATCTGTTTCATCCTTTTGAGAGCGCATTTGAGAGCGCAATCGCCCTCGTATGGAGCTACCAGGAATAATTCCTGTCTGGGTAAACTGGTCGCGAAAAATTAAATTTAAGTTACCGCTTTCTTCCCCTGCGGTCGCACCTACATGGAGAGGTGCTAAAGTTTGAATAATTCCGTATGCTTTTTGATACATTAGTTAATTCCTTCTATTTCTACTGGTAAACATAGACCACAACCAACTTTTTTGAGGCTAAAACCCTCTTTGGGAAACCAATCGTTTTCCCATTCCCACCAGGATTGATTTAGAGGTTCTTTGAGAACGTAAACACTACCTGCTGGTACTGCGTAACGACCCCTTCCCATACGTCCTCCTAAACGACAGCGATAGGGGACTGGCTTATCTGTCAGCATCAATTCTGGTTCAGGGAAATTGGGATGTTGAGGATAACGTAAAGATAGTTGATTAGAACCCCAAACTGCTGGTGTAATTAAGGCAAAGGTTCGTTCGATAGGCTGTTGGAATAGTTTTAAAAAAGGTTCGTTTTCTGATATCGGTTCGGTTTTGATTTCTACTACATGGTTTTCTCCACCAAATCGATACCAGCCATCTGGAAGGGAATAGGTAGATAAATAAGTCAGACATATATCATCTGGAATTTGGACGGCATTTTCTAAAAATAATCCATCTCGATCCTGTACATGACGTTCTTGTTCTTTTAACTTGGGATGCAAGACAGGGACATATTGCCAAGGAGATGTTGCAGCAGATTGTGCTTGAATAATTTCGGTTTTTTTATTCCAAGAACCAATAGTTTGCCATTGATAGTCAGGTTCAATATCGCGCTTGTTTTGATTTTTAAGCTGCCATTTATTTTCTATTACCTGCCATTCATTTACCTCTGTTTTTGAAATAACTTTGTGCCAGGGAATAGGAAGATGAAAGTTAAAGATATCCTCTCCAACACCGGTTTTACTCCAAAAAGGTCCTGCAAGATAAAGTTTTTCTCTTAATTCTTCATGACTTTTATATTCAGGAGATTTGTTTTTTTCATATACTTTATTAGCACTAAAGAAAAGTCCAGATAAGGTAGCAGCATCAGGAGGAAATTTAGAACGGGAACGTCCTACTAAATTTTCTGGAGAAAGAAAACCTCCAGAGCTACCATACATCATCCCTAAAGGATAAATTGTAATTAAATATTTAAACATTGCATTTATGAATGTAAGTGTATAGGAAAAGCAATAATTCTTGAAATAAAAAAAATATTATTGAAAAAATCCAAAAATATACCATATCTAGCCAATTAAGCACATAAATACCAACCAATATGGATTAAGCCATCAATCCAAGATAAGATTGCTTTTCCTATATCTAAACTATCTCCGACTATTTGTTCTGCGTGTTCATCTAAATATTTTCCATAGCCTGGAAAATATAAATCCATTAGTTTTAAAGCTATAGTTTCATCACATGATAGCTTTTGTCCTTCATTTCGAGGTATTTCAATTACATGACGAGCTTTTAAATAAGCTAAATCTTGATAAATATGACTCCAATTTGGAGCACAATCGCAATTGTTTCCATAACGATTTTGATAACAATATAAGTCATTATTTTTATATTGTATTCCTTCACGGTCTTGGTACTTTGTTAATATGTCTAAATGTTTCCAAGGAACAGTCCAACCAATATGTTGACCGCTATTAAAAACAATTCTAATGGTGAGGCGATCGCGTCCTAAAGATTTAGCTTTTTGTTCTGCTTCTCGACAATGTTGCAATATATCTCTCTGTGGTACTCTTGGCGCAGCCCAAACAAAACCAACACTCACACCAATTTCTTGACCATTTTTTGACCATTCTTGACGAAAATTTCTTAACCAGTTTAAAGCAGTCAGGCTAGGAATTGGTTGGTTAATATTTTTACTGTAAATTACTCCTAAAAAATCATCTCCACCGGCATAAATTACTCTTCCTAATTGTGAATTATTGAAATTATTCTGAAATTGTTTACCCCAGTCACGCATTGCGATAGTAAAGCTCTGTATAGCTTCATCTCCTTGTTGTACAAGTTCTTTTAGTTTCTCTCCCACCTTGTCGCCATCACCCATAAACCAACCAGTCCATTGACCTTCTTTTTTTTGGCTATCTTTTGGAGGCACTCGTTCAATATCTGTAAAACTTTTATCTAAATTTATCTTGTCCAATTTTTTACCAATATCTTCTCTAGTTACTAAACGTTTGACTAATTCGGGAACACTTAATCTTTCATTACTATCTAAAAATTTACCTTCTGGTTCTTTATTATCTAAATCTTGAAATTTGTTCAGTTCTTGATCTTGTAACTCTAGTAGTAATGATAAATAATGATAAAAGTTTTTAATTTTTTCTTGTTTTTCTTTAGATGTATTTTTTTTAGGATCGAACCATTGTCTATTATTAATATCAGAATGAATAATTGCATCTGTTCCTGTAAGACTAGAACTTTCACCAATCCAATTCAATACTGTCCAAGACCGAGAAAGTTTATTAGTTTCTAAATCCTCTATTGCTTCTTGAATATCGTCACCACCACCCCAAAATATTTCCCAAGTATTTTGATTCCAATATTGCCATTGAGACTCCCAGTAAAATTGATAATCTGGATCATATTTATGAAATTTATTTTCAATCCAATATCTACATTGTTTTAAGACATCTCTCCATGTTGATAAGATAAAATCTTCTGCTTGCTCTTTTGTCACACTTCCTTTAACCAAAACCCGATTAGGCATTCCTTCTTTTCCTTCCTCTAATTGACCAGATATGCCAGGGGAAATAATTTCAATAGTTGAGTCAAACTCTTTAATTTTTTTAATAAGTTTGTAGGTTAAATGAGACAGAATTCTAGAAGCACCATAAAGATCTCGCAGTTTTCGCGATTTTTCAATAAAGCCTTGAACTGGAGCGAAGGAGATAGCGGTATATTTATACTTATGTGCCATGAGTGTAATCACTTTTAATGGAAAAAGTTATATTTGAGAATAAAGCTATTTTGATGTGAAAGACTGTAATTTAAGAAAAATATTAGATACTATTCCTCCTTCTATTTAGTCTAGAAATTAATTAGTTAAGGTTATTAACCTCTGTTGTGAATCAGCTTATTAACTCATCACATGTTTTATTTCACCATTAACTTCAGCAACAAAACTAACTGTTGATGCGAATGTCGAATCAAAAAAGCGATATTCCATAAACCTTCTAAAAACGTTTGTGATCTACTGAAAGTGAGCGTCAACTCATGATTCAGATTCCGTTTTAATCATGTTTTGTAGGGCATTAGCAGGATTATATTCCCAGCGATCGCCTACGTGAGCATAGATAGAAGTAGTCCTGGGATCGGCATGACCGAGTAAATCCTGCACTTGACGCAGATCGGCTCCCGCTCTCAATGCTTGAGTTCCCGCAGTATGGCGCAAACTATGAGCCGTGATAGTTCTACCTTCCTTGTGCTTTAATCCTGTGGCTTTAAGATAGCGATCGACTATGGCTCGTATCGCCCTGCGAGATATCTGTTTACCCTTACTGTTGTTACTTACCGAGACAAACACGTAATCCTCTGGCTTGATTTTTCGTCTCAATACCGTCCGTCTCCTAGTCAGATATTCCTCTAGCTGCTGTGCAAGAGTTTCGGTCAGAGGTACAATCCGACTGGCTCGTTTAGCCGACACTTGTAATCCCGTTTTCTTGCCCTGACGAACTATTTTATTTACTTTCAGTTTGTGTAGTTCAACGGTACGAGTTCCCTCCAAGCTCATGATGCCAATTAAAACACGATCGCGCAGAATTGGTAAACGTTGTTTGTTGGTTTTAGCTTGCTCTAGCTGAGACTCAATTTCACTCAGTAGCAGTTCGAGTTCATCTAGCTCTAAGTAAGAGATATTACTTGCTGGATCGACTCTCTCACTTGGGGCTTTGATATCAACAGCAGGATTAGTATTGATCAAACCATGACCGAGGGCAGCTTTGTATAGGGTACTGACGATACTTAGCTTATTGGCAATTGTATTTACCGAGTATTGTTCACTAATTAAATACTGACGATAAAGCTGGACATCATTTTTATCTGCTTCCAGTGGAGCAATTAAGTTATCTCGGCACCACTCAAAATACATCTTAGTTTGAGAAAGGTAAGACCTAATCGTATCGGCTGAAGCAGCACCATCTCCTACTGACAGCTCTAAAAATTGAGCAAAAACCTGTTCGATATCAACCACTTCAGGAGTAACTACTGTAGAGGATATCTTGACTAAATCTGCCGTAACCGAATGTATAGCTGATTCTACTGGGGTAATTTTGATTTCCATCGCTTTAAATTATCGAGCAGGGGTTTTCATGATTCAATCTCAACTAATAGATTCAACTGATTAGCGACTTTAAGTATGCTTTCTCTCATTGTTGGCTCGTTTAGATTTAAGGTTGAAATACTGGCAGATGATAGCTGTTTAACCGCTCTTTCATATAAACAGATCGCCTCTTCTCCGTTATGAGCATTGTTAAAAATAAGTCCATCTATTTCACCATACAAATCTGAATTGCCGTAGAAATAACGACTCCATGCTTGAGTCAACTTTCGTCTACCATCAACTACCATTGATGATGTTGCTCCAGCATCCCAGGCTCCAGAATCTCTTAGATTTAGAAGCTTTATGCTCTGCTTTAAGGTAATGTAGGCAATTTGCTGTTGTTGTAGTTTAATTATTCCATGATCACCAAATACCTCAATCAAGCAGCATGATAGACTAAATCCTGCATAAATAATTCCCCTTTTACTATCTATTTCAGCTTTTGTACCTCTCTGATGATCGAATCTGCTTAATGGCCCATAATATCTAAAGCCTGTTGCTGTGGCTCCATAGCTAGTAGGGTCGAATATTCTTTGAATTGTCGTCCCAGGTTTCAACTCAAATAATTGAGGGGTAATATTGCGAGTCGGCGGTGGATATCTAATCTCGACCATTACTGAGCTACACCTACTCCCCTAGCCTCAATGACCAAATCCTCTATTTCATCGCGATCGCCTTGTTTGAGGATTTCAACTGGAGTTTGATTATTAAAAGCCCTCAAAGGCTTAGTCAGCCAATTAAGCTTGGCAAAGTTAGATATCTGTAGCGTCTTCAGGATTTCTGGTAAGCCATCAATTACCCCATCATCCCCTTCTGGGTCGAACTGCCAGAGGGGAAACTTATAGACCCCATTATCTTTTAGTCCGATTAATGTATTGGCTTTACGGCGATCGTGTACGGTAGTGATTGCCTGACAGCCAATTAATTTAGCGACTTGAGTCGTAGTAATGCTGCTGGTTAATAGTTCGCGACGGCGTTGATAATAACGTTCCAGATTAGCCAATTCCAACACAGCTAAATTTCCTTCACTATAATCTTGACCGGCAATTTTCTGAGCCAGGGCTTTTTTTTCTGGGTCAACGACTTTAGGCTTGAGAGACTCAACTATAGTTTGTAGTTGTTCGGGGCTAGCCTCCCCGATGGTTGCTTCTATGTGATGAAGAATAGTTTTGGCTATCTCATCTTTGTCTGGAGTCACTTCAATTTGATGAATAACTGTATTTTTCATCTTTGTTACCAAATTACCTAGCTTTATTTTACTCTACATAAGAGATATAGTTGATTCTTTTGATTTAAATAAGAGATATAGTTTTACAAGTAAGTTTCAACATCAAGACCCTGTTCTTTGGCAATACGAAAAATTGGGCTTCTTAAAGCATCACTTGCCATATCGAGTAATTTTACTTTCGATGAGTGAATTACCGACTCAGATCTTTCATAGAGAGCAATCACATTCTCACCATTGTGCGCTCCACTAAATATCAATCCATCAACTTCACCATAAAGTTCAGGATGCTCATAGAAATACTTTCCCCATGACTGGGTTATTTTTCTTTGGGTAATACCAGATATAGCAGCTACCGTACCTGCTGCCATCGCTGCTTTTCCCCTTAAATCGAGCAATTTAAGATCTTTGCTGAGATATATGACAGCCAGCTTGACATTTGCCACATTGATAATCTCGCCATCACCAAAATACTCAGCTATGCAGCAAGAAAGACTAAATCCTGCATAAATAATTCTTCTTTGGTCGTCCTCCTTTGGTACTTCGTTATCATGATGGTCGAACCTACTTACTGGCCCATAGCTGCGGAATCCAACAGCCGTCGCATTATATCGTGTCGGGTCGAATATCCTTCTCAGCTTGGTATTAGCGGTCAGTATTACAGTTTGAGGATTTACATTTCGTAGTGGAGGCGGTGGTTTAACATCGACCATTAGAAAAGATTAACTCCTCTGGCTTCGACCAATACATCATCGATTTTTCCTTGCTTGAGCATTTCTATTGGAGTTTGATTATCAAATGCTGGATGAGGTTTAGATAACCAATTAAGCTTAGTAAAGTCAGAAACTTCTAACGCCTTAAGTACTTGGGGCAACCCATCCAAAATCCCATCATCTCCTTCAGGATCGAACTGCCACAGGGGAAATCTGTATATCCCCTTATCTTTTATCCCTAAAATATCTTTGGCTTTGAGCTTATCGTGGATAGTCTTTCTAGTTTTCCAATCAAGTAATTCAGCCACTTCAGTTGAAGTCAAACTTTTGGCTAACAATCGCCGACGGCGTTCGTACAGACGATGCAGATTAGCTAATTCCAAATGCCAAGATGGTTCGTCAGAATAATCATCCCCAGCAATTTCTTTGGCTAGCTCGATTTCTTCATCACTTACTCTTTTTGGCTGTAAAGCGATTGCCAATTTAGCTAAATCTTCGGCATCAGCGATCGCCATTAAAGATTCGAGCAACCTAGTTACCTGTTTGATTGATTCTTTTTTACTGGTTGCTACTTTTTGCTCAGTTTTCATGGCAGATAGTATACGATGTATATCAAAATTATATAGTAAGTATAAAGAAAATATCTACCTCTGATAATGGCCCTAACAGGAGCTAGATATGAAAATAATTTTGATTTAAAGCTTTATATAGCAAATATTTTAAGAATTAATTTATTATGCAATTAATAATCTATGCTTTACCCATAAGTAGGTCAAAGGTTGCTATGAATGTATTCTAATCATCAAAGAGCTAGAGGAATTCATTTAATGCAATCCTGGGCAGAAGAAGAACTCAAGTATGCCAATCTACCAGACAAACGATT
>JASJDR010000118.1 GCA_030065615.1 Xenococcus sp. MO_188.B8
ATTTCGTCTCCACCGATACATGCAGTTTTTGAATCAGCTGCGACTACAGCTCGAGAAAAAGCGTCAAGCATTGAGCTCTCCTTTTTATATGGTGACAGTTTTAAATTTGATTTCGATGACGGTCGAGAAGCCTGACCCGGGACCCAGCGTCGATGTCTAACGCTAAGTTATCTGAGTCTTGACCTGTCGCTATTCAACATAAATTAGTTTGGTCACTCTGGTCTCTTTTATCCCAAACAAAGTAATATTCTGTAACATTTAATGTTTAACATTTCTTAACATAGAATCTTAATAAATCTATTTCAAGTCTAAGAGACCTTTTTCTTTGAGTTTCGGATTAAAACGGAAATCCATGGTTACTCCACGATCGCGTAATTTTTGTTTAATGGTAGTTTCGAGGCGTCTGGCTACTTTTTTGAGAGTTTTGCTCTGTTCTAGTTCCTCTGCTGCTAAATATTGAGCTTGCTCCTCTGTGCTCATCATTGGTTTGACATCAATGGCTTGAGTCCAAACTATTTCGTCGGCTGCATTACCTGGGGGTACTTTGCCATTTTCGGCAATCCAAGCTTGACGAGTTTCTTCTAAGATAGTGCGATTAGGACGAGTAATGGTTTGTAGTTTTAACCAATAACAATTTTGAGGTTGGCGAACTAAATGTTGTTGCAGACTGAGATAAATATCTCGGGAATAACCAACAAATTGCAATTCTTTTTCTTGATTAAAAATGGCATAAACTCCGATTTTTTTGTGCAAATCTTCTTTAATACAACCTGTATCGTCAAGATATGCCAGGTATTCTAGACTAGCAAGGCTCATAATTTTAATAACTAATAAGTAATTAAGTAATAAGTAATGGGGACGAGGGTTATGCTGGTACTTCTTAGTTGTATTTACTAGTCCCCAGTCCCTAACCCCCATTTTCAGGAAATTTTCCGATAAATGGCGCAAAGACGACTAGGTTTAACGATTTTTGCTTTAAACATAAAATTAGGCGGAACATTGACAATAAAGTATTCGGGACTATTGTGATATGTCTCAAATTCGCTGGGCATACCTTTGGGAGTGTTTTGACTATAGGGTACAGGTTGAAACACTAAGCCAGTAAACTCAACTGCTTCAATTGACAATTGTTCACTAATTTTTTGCCTAAATAGTTCGCTACTGAGGAGATTGAATAGCAAAGTTTGGGATTCTGGATTGAGAACAACCTTGGTGTCAAAGTTTTCTATAATTTTAAGAGCCATATGACTTACAGACTCAGAAATCTGTAATTAGAGTATATTGCGATCGTAGCAGAAATTAGAGTTCTTGTATTCCTATTTGGCTTAACAGTTAACTCGGTTGTTTTATATCTTTATTCTGAGCCTAGGAATGAAAAGGAATTCAATGGTTATGGCGATTAAGAACTTAGGCTTCAATTCTGATCGAGAATCACTAATAGTCTAAAAGAGATGAAAGCTTGTTTTAAGTCAAGCTTGAGATCTTGTTAACTAAATCTTTATATTTTGTGGAAAAGTTGAAAAAATATGTGGAAAAGCTGGGGTTTTTGTGGAAAACCCTGTTCAAACTTGACTATCTGTTCAAAAAAATGGAGCCGAGCAGAGTCGAACTGCTGTCCAGACTGATTATTGACCTTCCGCTCATTCACAGGTTTAGTTCTTCTAATCCTCAGAACAGGAACCATCACTTATCCCTGATGGTAGGATGTTCTGGTAAGGTCTTTACTGCATTAGTCAACCAGAAGTAACTAAAGAGTGCATCCGTTGGGGTTTCGTTTTAGCTCTTAACGGAGTCAAGCTAAAAGCGAGCAAGCCTCAGTTTGGGCTTAGGCACATACAGCCTGACGCTCGAATTTTACGATGTTGTTTGCATCTATATTTAAATTTGAGTCTGGATTTACGAGAGTGGACTCTCTCTCGACCTGAGTCACAGATTAGCTTTCACCAACCTGTCGAAACCGTTACGGCCCCTTGTAGTTAGTTGCTAGAAGTATTCTAGTTAAATTTAACTAAGAATATTGTAGCTAACTTTACCTAAAACTGACGGGAAAACATTACAAAACATTGAGGAGTGCTACAGTTAGTATCTTTATGACAAGGATTAGTCTTAAACTTAGTAATCTGTTACCCAACAGTATCTGTAGATTTTAGTCTAGCTTGTTCATTTAAAATAATATGTTTCCCATTCATCGTCCTCGTCGTCTCCGTGCAACTGCTCAATTACGCCGTATGGTGCAAGAAACTACGGTGACAGCTAAGGACCTCATTTATCCTTTATTTGCCGTTCCAGGAAATGCGATCGCAAAAGAAGTGACATCCATGCCCGGAGTATATCAACTTTCTGTAGATAAAATTGTCGAAGAAGCCAAGGAAGTCTACGATCTAGGTATTCCTTCAATTATTTTATTCGGTATCCCAGAAGATAAAGATGCTGATGCGACTGGTGCTTGGCATGATTGCGGGATCGTGCAAAAGGCGGCAACAGCAGTCAAAGAAGCTGTCCCCGATTTAGTAGTGATTGCCGATACTTGTCTTTGTGAATATACGCCCCACGGTCATTGTGGTTATCTAGAAGTCGGAGATCTCTCTGGAAAAGTGCTTAATGATCCTACTCTAGAATTATTAAAGAAAACTGCTGTCTCTCAAGCCAAAGCAGGTGCGGATATTATTGCGCCTTCGGGAATGATGGATGGTTTTGTCACGGCAATTCGTCAAGGTTTAGACGAAGCGGGTTTCCAGGATACGCCGATTCTTTCCTATGCTGCTAAATATGCCTCAGCTTATTATGGCCCTTTCCGGGATGCAGCAGAATCTGCTCCCCAATTTGGCGATCGCCGTACCTATCAAATGGACCCAGCAAATGGCACAGAAGCTTTAAAAGAAGTAGCTTTAGATATTGCCGAAGGTGCTGATATGCTGATGGTAAAACCTGCTTTAGCCTATATGGATATTATCTGGCGAGTTAAGGAAATGACTAATCTGCCTGTGGCTGCTTATAATGTTTCTGGGGAATATTCAATGGTTAAAGCGGCAGCACTCAATGGCTGGATTGACGAGAAAAAAGTCACCTTAGAGACTCTTACTAGTTTTAAACGTTCTGGTGCCGATCTAATTCTGACTTATCATGCTAAAGATGCCGTCCGTTGGTTGGATGAATAATTAGTGACTGGTTACTAGTAGTCTGTCAAGATAGAAATGAGGAATAGAAGTATGCAGGGGAGCGGGGAGCTTCGGAGTATGGGAAAAAATTTATTCCTCAAAACAAAATCGGTATTCTAGAGATCTAGATTACTCGTGTTTTAAGTACCTAAGCATAATTAATTACCTAATCTTATCTTCTGTAATACCTACAGAATAGGGAATCTTATGTAGAGGTTCACACCCTGTCGCGATCGCGTAGCGCCTACCGAAGATCTCGCAACAGCGACTACCAAAGGTCTCGCGTAGCGCCTCGCTTGGCGAGACCACGCATTGCCAGCTTCGCTGATCGCTTTATTTTTGATTGCTAATTTTGTTTATTCTTTAGTTGCTTGAGATTCAGGAAGTTGGGCTTATCTTCTAATTTTGCGATCGCGATAACTGAAGACTACGAAGGTTTTAACCTTATTAAGATCCAGAATGCTATTTAGTTACTCACACAATGCCTTATTACTTCTTAAACCTATTTTGTAGTATACTTAGAACATTATGAAATACCCTAGACCTGATTGAATAATGGATAGTGTAATCTGATCATTTGACCATATCAATGCCTTTGTATCAGCGGTTTCGTCCCACTCATTTCGTTTATTCCAAGTCCCTTGTACACAAATCGCTGGCTCACCGTTTATTTTTTTACAAGAACAATTTACACTCATAGTTAATCTGTTGAGTAATACTATTATTTGTTTAAATTTGGACGCTTTTTCTGATAAGGAACAAATTTTGTTCACAGTCGAAACTCCTATAAACTTCCGGGTTCAAACAACAGTAAGTTACTGGGATTTAATTACTAAAGTTAAACACCCGATAATGCAAGGAAGATTAGAAGATGTTAAGCAAACACTCACAAATCCTGATTTAATTCATTTGAGTAAGACTGATTCACAAGTGTATTTATTTTACAGAGCAGATGGAAATAGAAGATGGGTTTGTGCTGTGACAAAAAAATTAAATGCTCATGGTTTTTTAATTACTGCTTATAGAACTAGTGCAATTAAAGAAGGAGAGAAAATATGGCAGAAGTAAAAGTGTTTCATGACCGTGTGGGTAATACCTTAGTTGTTTGGTTTGGTGAGCCTCAAGACGAATATGAAGCAGAAGAAACAGGAGATGAGGTTATTTTAATGAAAAATAAAAATGGTCAAGTTATTGGATTTGAAAAGTTGAATTTCATTGATCCTAATTCTGAGTCAACTCAAATCAAATTTGAAACTATTACTATTGGTTAAAGTGAAATAGCCAAAATAATCAAGCTTAAAAAGCAATATGTAAATCGGATTTAGTATGAGGTTAAATTGCTTAAAAGCATAGCTTTTAGTTTTTAATCAAGGCTTCCAATTCTTCTAATGCTTGGACAGTTCCTACTTGCCAAGACTTTTCAACAGCATCAGGGATAAGCTGAGTTAGAGGAATCTGGGGAAATATAGGACTAACCTCTGACTGCGAATATTTACTATTGTAGAGCAGGTAAATAGTTAGGCGACCATTATCATAAACCCATAATTCTGGGACTCCAATTGCTTCGTAAGCTTCAATAGCAGTTTTAGAAGTGACATCTACTTCAATTGCTAAATCTGGTGGTGGATCATCTACTTGAAGACGACGACGACCAATCATGCATTGATAATTTTGGATATAAAAGCAAGCATCCGGCTCGACTCCTGCTATCCCTTCTTTTTTAAAGGTAGTTGAACCAAAAGGTTCATATTTTCTACCCGTTATCTTCAGTAAGATTTTGACAATATCTGAGATCAGTTCTTTGGGCTTTTCATGTTCAGGTAGGGGAACCATAATTTCTAAATTACCCTTGCTGTAGATTAGCCTAGCGCTACGATTTTCTCCCAATTGCTGCAAAATTAGTTCAAATTCTTGCCAACTTACCTGGGGAATGGTGACTGTGCTACCTGGAGCTAAACTTATTTGCTTAACAGGTTTCACAAAGGGAATCGTAGCTGTCATAAATTATAAATTAAGGATGAATTGGTTTATTTGGCTTTATTTTAGCGCAATACTTATTTGATATAATTTACGCTCGTTAAGGCGATCGCATAAATTATGATAATTAATCTAGAGATCAATAAAATCTCAGCTAGTTCTCAAGAATAAATGACTTAATGATAGTTACCAAGTCTTCTTGATGTAACTAACTGCATCTCATATTTTTTATGTTTGAGCTGAATCTAGTTCCCGAAATCTTACACAATAGTTTGGCAGGAATACAAAACCTCGGCTTGTTAGGCGCGATCGCGTTTATTCTGCTCTATGTTGTTACCACGATCGCGCTTGTTCCTGGCTCGATTCTGACCTTGGGTGCGGGAGTCATCTTTGGAGTTATTTGGGGTTCATTTTATGTTTTCTTGGGAGCTATCTGCGGAGAAACGTTAGCTTTTTTGATTGGTCGTTATCTGGCAAGGGATTGGGTTTATCGCAAAATACAGGGTAATCAGCAGTTTCTAGCGATCAATAAGGCTTTAAAACAAGAAGGTTTCAAAATAATTTTATTAACTCGTCTTTCCCCTATTTTTCCTTTCAGCTTATTAAATTATGCTTTTGGTGTTACTGGGGTGTCCTTGCGGGATTATTTCTTGGGTTCTATCGGCATGATTCCCATGACTATTACCTATGTCTATTTTGGTTCGGTAGCAGGAGATTTAGCTACTATTGGCAATAATGTTGCTATTGCAAATGAGGGATTACAATGGACTATTCGTATTATTGGTTTAATTGCCACGATCGCGGCGACAGTCTATCTGACTCGAATTGCCCGTCAAGCTTTAGAAGAATCTCTAACCCATAACTAATCTTTTCAAATTAATTGGTACATTCATCTCATTATCTAGATTTAGCTAACTCTTTAGTTTTCAAAAACAGCGATCGCATTGTCGGATGGATGATTTTTTTATCATAGAGAGATTGCGATTGATTGATAACAATTTATAAATAGTTCTATCAGCCTTTTGTATACTTTGTAACTTTTGTCAAGTAAATGACATAAATCTTAGCAAAATGAGTGATTTTACGGATGGGGAAATCTGTTGAGGTGAATAGAATTGAACCAATACACAAATGACTACTCTTAAAAAGAGAAAAGTCGCATCAATTCTGATTTCAGTGTTTTACTGAGGGGGAAACATTAAATAAATTTAACTACTAAGTTTAGACTTTCCTTAAGTTGCATATTCAGATCTTACCTGTCTTGGTAAACATTCCCCCATTCTGGTACCACTATTGCCTTTTTCAACATCTGAGGATGCAGTTTGAATGTATCTATGCTTACTGACCTGAATCGTCTTTCGTCACTCAACTTGAAGTGACCCAGTTTTTCATGTCAGCAAATATCAAATTTAAACCATTTTAGTGACTCATAGTAATCGAATTACCAATCGTAAAGTTGAGGTGTAATAGTGAATATTCAAGGTAAAACTGCTTTAGTTACGGGTGCGTCTCGTGGTATTGGAAGAGCGATCGCAATTCAATTGGCTAAGCAAGGAATTAAACTTTTATTGTTAGTCGCCAGAGATCGACAGCGATTAGCCGATGTTGCTGCTGAAATCAGAGTCATGGGGGTGGAAGTCATAACTCTGGCTATAGATTTAACTAAAACTTCCTCAGTTAGTATTGCCATCGCCCAAGCTTGGCGGAGAGATCGACCAATTCATTTATTAGTTAATTGTGCAGGAGTGGCGCACCAGGCTCCTTTTATTCATTCCCAGCTACCAAAAGTAGAAGAAGAAATCACTTTAAATTTAATAGGGATGTTTACCATTACCCGCTTGGTGGCAAGACGAATGGCTACACAAAAAGAAGGGACGATCATTAACGTTTCTAGCCTCATGGGAAAAGTTGCCGCTCCTACAATGGCGACATATTCGGCTACTAAATTTGCCATTTTGGGATTTAGTCACGCATTACGCAGTGAACTGGCTGCTCATAACATTAAAGTTGTGACATTACTACCAACACTTACCGATACCGATATGGCAAATAACCTCAAACTATTTCGGGGAGTGATGCCTATGACTCCTGAAAAAGTAGCCGAGGCTATGATTGTCGGACTTAATAGTGGCTCGTCAGAAATTTTAGTTGGCTGGCAAAGTTATCTTGCTGTCTGGTGTCAACGTCTCTTTCCTTGGCTACTGAATCGTATTCTACTGTTGGCTTCTCCTTCGATATAAGCTTAGATCTCTTTAAACTGAGTTGTCAGATTCTCGAAAAGACCATAGGCAATAGAGAATATGAAACATAGGTGCGTCTAGACTTAGGAAACTATTGATCTTTATTCAAGTTTGTCTGCTGCTAAGAGACAAAGCCATCTACAATTTCATATCCTCGTATTGATAATTCTTGCCAAAAGATAGCTTCAGAATAATTGTTTTGAATTGCTTCTAATTCTTGTTGTTCTTGGCAAAGTGGATCATCTTTGTTGAGGTCTAGAAAAATCATTCTTTCCTGTAACAAGTGAATATTTTCTACCTGTTGCGAATTATTATTATTGTATTGATAATTTTTGACTTGAAGCAGACTATTGATGCCCAAAAATAAGATATCAATGTCAAAAGGTTTATGAATTACAGTATTTCCCCCTAGATCCTCAATTTGTTCGTGATCCAGACCAATATTTCCCTTAAAAAGCAAGATAGGAATGTGGGCCAAATTGGCTTCTTTTCGCAAACAACTTATTACCTCAGAACCTCCTAAAGTTGGCATCATTAGATTTAACACTATTAAGTCAGGGGGTGCTTTGGTGACTTGATGCAAAGCAGATTTACCGCTATCTGCCAGTTCAACTTGATAATCTTGACTTTCTAGAATTTTACACATCAAGTCCCAATTACTAGTAGAATCATCCACAATCAGAATCGATTGAACTGGTCTCTCTTTGAGGGCAATCATTGACTTAGTGAGGAATTTAATTAGGTATTGACGCGCTAATTCTATTCTTCTAAGAAGGTATCTCCATCAGTATTTCTACTAATTTATTTAAATTTTGTTAATAGTATTTGACAAAATAGAAAAAATATTAAGAATCCTGTATCTATAAACACCATTACTTTTAAGCTATTGACCTGGTAAAACCCTTAAATTTATGCTGAAGAAATAAATTTCGTATCAACTTTATATGAATTGCGTTATGATGATGCTCAGGAATGAAGAACGCCGACTTAAGTTAAAAATTCAATATTAGTTTTTTGCTGACATTGAGAAGCTTTTCTCCGCAATCTGATCTCTACACACTTTTGATTAAGGAGATACTCAAAACTATGTCAATTTTTGTAGGTAATTTATCTAATGAAGTTAGTGAACAAGACCTCAAAGAAGTTTTTGCTGAATATGGTTCAGTGCGCGAAGTCAAGCTGATTACCGACCGTGATACTGGACGGATGCGCGGCTTTGGTTTTGTGCGATTAGATACCCTAACTCAAGAAGAGGCGGCGATTGCTGCCCTAAATGGAGCCGAATGGATGGGTCGCTCCCTCAAAGTCAATAAAGCCGATGAGCAATCTAAAAGAAACTCTAATCGTGGTCGTCGCAGAAACTAATGCTTTTAAACGCTTAGGCTTTTGGTAAATAACAACTCAATCTAGTGTTCAAAAGGTGAATTAGCATCTTAGCTAAACTTAAGCATAAGCAAGTGCTAGTTTTAAACATTGCTTACCTAGCTCGGTTAGAAACTCTAGGAAACGAAATTTCATTGTGTTCAGATCTTTAATTAGTCATTGCTTGATATTAATTAACACTTTGGAAAGTAAAACATGAAAAAACAATTTTCTTTAAGTTATAAGCTGTTAGCACCTGCCATAATGCTATTATTAATAATCTTAATTATTAATAGCTTTGTCATTCTCAATCCTGGTCAGGCAGGAGTACTCAGTATTTTAGGAAAAGCTAGAGATGGAGTCTTGCTAGAGGGAATTCATTTTAAACCACCTTTAGTTTCCGCCGTAGACATCTACGATCTGACTGTGCAAAAATTTGAGGTGCCAGCACAAAGTTCCACTAAAGATCTTCAGGATTTATCAGCTCGTTTTGCGATTAACTTTCGCCTTGATCCCTTTTTAGTGGTGGATATCCGCAGAAAACAAGGAACATTAGCAAATATTGTCTCTAAAATTATTGCCCCCCAAACTCAGGAATCGTTTAAGATTGCTGCTGCGAGGAGAACAGTAGAAGAAGCGATCACCAAAAGAAATGAACTCAAGCAAGATTTTGATGATGCTTTAAGCGATAGGCTAGAAAAGTACGGAATTATCGTACTTGATACCAGTGTAGTCGATTTAGACTTTTCCCCAGAGTTTGCCAAGGCAGTAGAGGAGAAACAAATCGCCGAACAGAGAGCCAAAAGAGCTATTTATGTGGCTCAAGAAGCAGAACAGCAGGCACAAGCTGATATCAACCGTGCTAAGGGTAAAGCAGAGGCTCAAAGGTTGCTAGCCGAAACCCTCAAAGCCCAAGGTGGTCAGCTCGTGTTGCAAAAAGAGGCGATTCAAGCCTGGAGAGAAGGCGGCTCCCAAATTCCCAAGGTATTATTAATGGAAGGAAAAGAGCCAAGCTTAAACGCATCTAAGTGACATAAGATAAAAATAGAAGACATTATCAAGATCTCAGTTTCCGACCTAGAGCAATAACAAGAGGATTAATTGATATTTTGAAGCGTTAAAGTGAAAATTAGGTGATAAGTATGAAAATTCAAGCTTCAAATATTCAGGTTGGCGATCGCATTTTTGCCTACTTCAATAATAAAATGCAAGTATGCAAAGTAAAATACGTCTCTCATGCCGATCAACCCAACATTAGACTAACAGTATTTCATGGTGAACGTTATCGTTATACAAACTCAGGGATAATTCAGTTTAAATCCGAAGATTTAGTCGATTTAGTTAACTAAAATTTCTAATGCTAAATTAGTCGAGCTAGTGAGATCAAATTTACGTATCTAGGCTTAAAATATTGAAGTGATTGATAATAGAACAAAAACAAAGAATTACTTTGAGAATATCCCCGATGAGTGAGAAATACTCTTAATTTTCACTATTATATATATGATTGCCCAAAAAATATCATCAAAAGAAGATTTATTAATAGAATTAAAATCTTTATTTAGAAGAGACAAAAGTTACCATCTTTATTATTCTTTATTTGAATTAATTAGAACTAATAGAGTTATTACAGCGAAAGCAATAGCTGAAGTAGGATTTATGCCTCTAGAGATTTCTAATGATTTAGAATTTGAGTGGGGTAAATATGCTAAAGCTCAAGAGAAAATATTAAGTGAAACAGTTTAGTATTTCATTACTCTAAAATCTTGAAGGGATTAATAATAGACAAAAAAATCGACCAAAATTCTTAAGCAGTGGTTCTTTTAAAATTAATAAGAGTTGTGTTTTTATCAAAAAAGTATAGATTGATTCGTTAGGATAGGGTTAACGAGAAATACTTTCGGGTATTTGACTAGCGACCTAGACTTTTCTCCGAACCTAAATCTCTGCAAACTTTAGATTGAGAAGATGTTCTATGTCAAACTCGCGCGTTCCCAAGCCAGTCCGTTGGGCGGGTTCCCCCCGACTTGAAGGAACTGGCGTTTGCGCCACCTACCCCTATCCCCTTCCTACAGGAAGGGGAACGATATAGTCTCTCCTTTCAGGAGAGATTTAGAGAGGTTCGGCGCGGGGTTACTCGTCAATTTATCTCAGCAATCTATCTATTGTCTCGCCTAGCTTTGCTCGTTTTGTGGCTTCAGAATTGCCCCTACAATCACTGACTAAAAAAGACATAGTTAAATGCCTCAAAGCGTTGGGGGTTAAAAATTCATAAATTTTAAACCTTAAATGGAAAAAAGAATTGTGGATTCAACTGCAATTGGCTGCCTTCTCTAAAACCTAAGTCGGATTCTAACAAAAATGAGAGAAAACAATGCCCACTTTATTAAAGTTTCTTCTCGTCCTGACTCGATCCAAAAAGGTGAAAGTTTACAGCAATATAGATAACTCAATTCCCATTATGAGTAGACATACTTGCCCTTGCTGTTCATACACCTTGCTCCGTCATATAGATCGGGGAGGTATTTTCTGGCGTTGTAGCCACTGTTGCCAAGAAATGCCAGTTTTATAAACAATAACTCAATTTATTTTTCCAATATTTATTCAGAAGATAAACGACATGGATGCTCAAGAAATTTTAAAACGATACGCAGCTGGACAACGAAATTTTAGTCGGGTATGCCTAATTCAAGTATGTTTGACTAACGCTAATCTGATTGGAGCCAACCTGATTGGAGCTAACTTGATGGGAGCTAACCTACAAAGTACAAATCTGACTAAAGCTCATTTGAATCAAGCCAGACTGAATCAATCCAATCTAGCTGATACGACAATGATTCAAGTCTGCCTAATTAATGCTGAAATGATTGACTCCGACCTCAGTGGGGCTAATCTTCGGGGAGCTAATCTTCGGGGAGCTAACCTCCGAGGGGCTAACCTCCAGGGAACTAATCTCCGGGGAGCTAACCTACGAGGAGCTGACCTGACGGGAGTTAACTTGAAAGAGACCAATTTAGAGGGAGCTTATCTGAAGGGAGCTTATCTAGAAGATTTGGAGCTTCAAGGAGCAGAGTAGAGTTTTAATAATTAGAAGCATTAGAAGCTCTATAACTTCTCTGGTATTGATGCCTACGACGTTGCTTGTGTTTAGCTCGTTCCTTACGCTTACGTTTTTGGGCTGGAGTTTCAAAATGTCGATTTTTTTTCATATCGGTAAATATACCGGCTTGATTAACTTTTCTTTTAAACCGACGGAGAGCTGATTCTATATGTTCATTTTCCCCAAGAGCTACTTGTGGCATTTTAATATCCTCTTAAATTAATTTACTGCATCCGATATTTCTTCCTGATAAGTCTCCAGACTCAGCACTTTAGTGAGAACTCTAAGTTAGCCAAGTCAACAGATAAAGAAAACTGTTGTTCATAAGAATAAAAAACGCCTCTAGAAAAGTGGTTCAGAATTAATCTACTTGATTCCTAGAAGCGTTGATTTTCTAATTTAACTTAGAAGCTTAGAAGCGTTTGTTTCGACGACCGCCACCAAATGAACTTCTATCTTCACGAGGTTTAGCTTTATTAACTTTTAGCTCGCGATCCATCCATTCTGCTCCGTCTAAAGCTTGGATAGCTTTATCTTCATCTGCTTCGGATTCCATTTCTACAAAAGCAAATCCCCGAACGCGACCTGTTTCACGATCTGTAGGAATATGAACCCGTTTAACAGTTCCATACTCGGTAAAGACTTCGGTTAAGTCTTCTTGATTAACTTCGTAAGATAAATTACCTATATAAATTGACATAGTTTAAATTGTCTTCTCAATGAGTGTTGTGTTTAGAGAGACAAGATTATTGGAAAAGAAATAGCTCAATACTTTACGGAAAAAACCTTCGATACTGAATAAAAACTTATCGTTAATCTTTTGATTCTCAGCCTGAATAGTAACATTTTTATTGGGAATTGATCCATAAAATAATTAATTAAGTTTTTTGGTCAAGAAGAAGTGCTTGCTCTATTGCTACTTTTTCTCTGGCTCTTTGCGCATATGGTTCCAATTCCGCAACTTCTATCCCGCTCAACATACTCAAATTCTCTAACTTAATTCCCTTCATCAGCATTTCCACACACCAAGTCTGTCGAGCTTGTTCTATGGTCGGAGGTTGACCAGTAGGAGTAAGCAACCCTTCGGTTAAAACCTGCCACAAAGCAAGTAATTCCTGCTCTGACAGAGAGTTTTCCTCCTGAGTGATGAACATTGCTGACCGGTCATCTTTACGGCTTTTCAGCCACTGAGTTACAGGATTATTAGTAGTAGAGCCATAACGAAATCCCATAATCCATCTATTGAGAGGCACCTGCCTTTTAGCACCTGAATCGATTTGCAAAAGATGTTGATTGTTTTCAGCGATTAAATGCGATCGCTCTAAATTGACGATTTCTTTTGCGGACAAACCTGCGCCAAACAAAAGATAAGCCACAGCATAATCTTGTCGCCCTAGTTTTTTTGCTCTTTGGAGAATAGCACGTACTAAACTAGCTGGGAGATCGACAACTCGATTAACTTTGGTTGAAACAATTTTCTTGCTATTAGTAGCATTAGTATCTATTGGCGGTGCAATAGCCCCCTGCAAAAATAGCTCCACCAAGCTCTCTAAAAAATCATCTCGTCCTTCCCAAAGTCGATCACCTTCACTGGTTGATTTAATAATAAAATAACCCAACAAAAGACTATTCAATAAACTGGCTAATTTTTTTGGGGGAAAACGACTTTGCCATTCTTCATTTGCTATTACTTCAGCTAAATGTTTGGCAACATGATTGTTAGCCTGAGTCACTCCCTGTCCTAATGCTAGACGATTTTCTAAAGGATATTGACCTATGGAGAAGGATGGCATAACAATCATCACGCTCATCCTCGTGTGGCGAAAGCGGGACAAAGATGGTGGGAGATTGATGTGACTTGGTGGGCAATTCAAATACTGCAAATGTTGGGGTTAGCCAAGAAGGTTGTATTGGCAAAAGAGAAGGTTTAATTAGTAAATTAATCTCATTATCTATGTACTGGCTGGCCATCAAGAAGAAAAAACGCCTCTAGGAAAGTGATGTAGAAAGAATCTACTTGATTCCCAGAAGCGTTGATTTTCTGATTTGATTTTGGAGTTTAGAAGCGGTTGTTTCGACGACCACCACCAAATGAGCTTCTGTTTTCGCGAGGTCTAGCTTTGTTGACCTTGAGACTACGATCCATCCATTCTGCTCCATCTAAAGCTTGAATAGCTTTATCTTCATCTGCTTCAGATTCCATTTCCACAAAAGCAAATCCCCGAACGCGACCTGTTTCGCGATCAGTGGGAATATGAACTCTTTTAACAGTTCCATATTCGGTAAAGACTTCATTTAAGTCTTCTTGGTTAATTTCGTAAGCTAAATTACCTACATAAATAGACATATTTTGATTGTCTCCTCAATCAATGTTGGGTTTAGAGAGACAAGATTATTGGAAAAGAAATAGCTCAATACTTTACGGGAAAACCTTCGTTACTGAATACAAACTTAATCGTTAATCTTTAATTTCTCAGCCCTAATTCTAACATTATTTTGAATTTTTTGATCAAGAAGGAGCGCTTGCTATATGGTCTGAGGTTGAGCAGCAGGAGCGAGCAAACCCTCGCATAAAAACATCTATAGAGCAATCTTTTTTTATTGTATTATATTTTTGTATCTTGAATTATAAACATTACTATTTGGGCTGACAAAAATAAATAACTGGCACTTAAAATTTAATGTTTAATGTTTAATATTTGGGATTGAATAATTAGTAAAAATTGTAATTATTGCTTTAATTACTGTAATAATGTAATTTATAATTAATCGAGAATAGATCAATTAATTTCAAATTAAAATTAACATCAGAAATATGGCTGATATTGTTGATATTGCAGTAAATACAGAAGGTTTTAGCACATTAGTTACAGCGGTGAAAGCTGCTAATTTAGTTGACACTTTAAAAAGTTCTGGCCCTTTTACCGTCTTTGCTCCCAATGATGCTGCTTTCGCCAAACTTCCCCCAGGAACCATTCAAACTTTAGTACAAAATGTTCCTCAATTAGCAAGAATTCTTACCTATCATGTAGTTTCAGGAAAATTAATGAAGGCAGATTTAGCCAAAGTTGATTCTGTTATTTCCGTAGAAGGTTCGCCGATTACTATTGATTGTGATGATAATTTTGAAGTCAAAAATGCCACTGTCATTGCAGCAGATATTGAAGCAGAAAACGGAGTTATTCACGTTATTGATAACGTCATTTTAATGGGATAAATATTCCCTAATCCCCTAATAACCCAGTCTGCTAATCGCTTCTAGAAAATTGATTTTGGCACAATAAATTAAGGGCGTATAAACCCACGCCCCTATTTATTCATAGCCAAGAGAACGAAACAATCACTAAAGATAAACCAAAAGCGATCACAGAAATTAACATGATCTCGAAAGATTCTTTTTGATCATTCATAACTATCCTTTAGTCGCTGTAAAATGATTACTAAAACGTAAGATAAAAGTTTAAATCAACGATAAGACTGGGATTGAATATCTCTTAAACGGGCTTCAGGACGGATAAAACGATCCATTTGAGATTCGAAAAAGGCACGATTTTTGAGTAAATGTTTGGGGTTTTCATCATCAAGAGGATAGAGTAGAGCTTGACGCAATGCTTGAATCACAGCAGAAGTGACGTTATACATCGATCGCTGGAAAGTAATTCCTAATTGAATCAAGGTATCATCTTGTCCTCGACAATGTTTTTGATAATATTCCTGCAAATAATCAGGCAGAAAATGAGACATATCATCCATTAATAATGTGGGAGGAATCCCCGCGGTACCCACAGGAAAGACATCAGCATATAAAATGCCGTAATGAAAATCTTTTTGCTCATCGGGAACCTCTTTGGCTTGGGCGTTATAAGATTTGGTACCACGGAAAGGAGAGGTTCGATAAAATATGGCTTCAACGTAGGGTAATGCTGCCTCATAGAGCCAGGTGAAGCCCTTTGATTTGGGAATAATTTCGTAACATTCCCCGTCAATATAAACATGATGGTAAATTGGACGCCCCGCAACGGCAAAAATACCATTTACCAAGAAGTTCATCGCATCGGGAACTCCTTTAAATCCGCCCTCATCGTAAATATCCGACATTTCAAAGAACACTGGTGCCATTACTTCCCAAAACAAACCCAGGTTGGAATAATAAGAAAGTTGCTTGACCTGTTCGAGAAACATATCGGGAAAGATTTTATACAGTCCCAACATCACAGGATTTTTCTGGAAATAAGCTTTAATTGCTTTATCTGCATTAGCTTTGTATTCTTCCGTATCAAGATAAGCATCAAATTTACCTAAGCCCATATCTCTACCATGCCAGAGCATAGCTCGCATACAAGCTTCAGCAAACTCCATATTAATGCGATCGTGCCAGAGATGATGGAACAACTTGGACATTTTGCGGGTTGTCCCTTTCTCGATAAATTCCAGTAATTCAGGATGAGCTGTTGCTGCGCCACGCCAAATTCTCAAGTCAGCATCTTCGCCAGCGTAATGGTTAGGTAAATCTAAATATTCCTGGGGTAAAAAATATTTAAAAAAAGGCAGGGGTTCTAAAAATACTTGTTCGGCAATATAGAGTAAGTCTCGCCAATAGAAATCCATTGGTACAGCATAGGCTTTATAGATCCCAATAATCTGCATCAGGTTTTCTGGCGTATCAGGTAACATGGAACCACCAGCCTCCAAACGATGGATCACTTCAGCAAATTCGTGGGTAGAAGGAGGAATTTTACTTGTAGGTTTTATAGGTGTTTGTACCATAGCTTAATTATTAACTGATAACTGTTGACTGACGACGGATAATTGTTGTGTGGGCAAATCGCTATTCGACTCTACTGCTAACTGATAACTGCTAACTGATGACTGATAACTGAACCCCTCGCTCCAACGCAATAACCAATTTGGTTGAACTCCCAAGACGAGAATAATTGCTGTCAAGACAAAAGCAGGAATAGTCTCAGATCGCAATACTCGTGGATAATAGGCTAATTTATTATCCAGTTTCCCGAAACAAGTACGGTTGAGCAAAATTACAAAGTAAACAGCAGTTAAACCAGAGGCAATAATGCAAAGTAAAGTAGCAATTGGGAAAGTGCTAAAACTACCCTGGAAAATAATAAATTCAGCAACAAAACCCACTAATCCAGGAATTCCTGCACTTGCCATACCTGCGAGAATTAGTAGACTACTAGTCAGCGGTAAACCACGAATCGGATTCATTAAACCATTGAGAACATCTAAGTCGCGAGTTCCCACTTTGCGTTCGACAATGCCCACTAAATGGAACAGTAAAGCCAGAATTAAACCATGACCGATCATTTGCGCCACAGCACCCAGAATACTTAATTCTGTACCAGCAGCTGTAGCCACTAAGATATAACCCATATGACCAATGGAACTATAAGCCACCATGCGTTTAATATCTTTTTGCGCGATCGCGCTTAAGGCTCCATAAAGTACACTCACTGTACCGATAATTGCTAATCCAGGGGCAACTAGCGACCAGGTTTCAGGAAATAATTGTAAACCAAAGCGAATCAAGCCGTAAGTCCCTAATTTAGCTAAAATTCCTCCCAAAAGAATGGTAACCGCAGGAGAAGCTTCAGTATAGGCATCGGGTAACCAAGTATGTAAGGGAACTAAGGGAATTTTAATGCCAAAGCCCACCAGTAAGACCGTTAATAAAATTAGTTGTGTAGTTAGGGATAATCCTTGGGTGGTGAGGGTATCGTAATCAAAACTTGTACCCCCATTGAGAAAACCAATTCCTAAAAAGGCTGCTAAAACTAATAATCCTGATACCGCAGTATAGAGTAAGAATTTCGTCGCCGCATAACCTCGTTTTTCTCCTCCCCAGATCGCAATCATCAGATAGAAAGGGATTAGTTCTAGTTCGTAGAAAATTACAAAGAGTAATAAATTTTGGGCGGTTAAGGCTCCTGTAATCCCGGCATTAATTAACAGAATTAGAGCATAATAAAACCGAGGACGTTCGACATTTTCGCCAATACTATAAATAGCAATAATGGTGAGTAAGCCATTTAAAATTACTAAAGGTAAGGATAAACCGTCGATTGCTAAACTATAACTTAAACCAATGGGTTCAATCCAAGGCAAATATTCAGAAAATTGCCAACCACTATTACTGATATCAAACTGCGTTAATAACCAGATTGACCAAGCAAAAACTATTAGAGCAAAAATTGTTGTAATTTGTCTGAGACGAGCTGAGGAAATTTTTCCTGGCAACAACCCGATGATACTTGCCCCAATTACAGGTAGCCAAAGTAAAAAACTAAGCATTTTCATTTATCATTGAGCATCTATAATTAAATATTTATTATTTATTAAAAAGATAATTGAGAGATTAACGGGAAACAAAGTACACCAATAAATAAAATTACTCCTAATAAAATTGAGAGGAAATAAAATTGACTTTGTCCAGAAACGTTATACTTTAAGCTTTCGCCGCTGAAGATAGTTGCCAAACCGACAAAATTAATCACTCCATCAACTAAATAGCGATCGCACCAGTAAACCAGTTTAGAAACTAAACCCACTACAAAAACAATAGTTAGACGATAAAGTTCTGCTGTATAAAGGTCGTAGGCAAAGAAATCTTGTACCGCTTTCGGTTTCAAGACAATGGGTTTGGCAATCTTGTCATTGAGATAAATTAAAGCTGCCGCACCTGCACCAACTAAAGTGGCAATAATTAAAGGAATCGCCACATTTAGATTTAACTCGGACCATGCAGGCAATAAATTCCATCTCTGTAATAAAATCGGCACATGTAGAGCAAATCCCATGCCAATGGTCATCGGTAACACCATCGCCCAAGAACCTTCGGGAGAACGCACAGTCATTGGTTTCGGTTGACCACCAAAAACCGAACTGAATTCACGGGTCAGACTAAAAGCAGTCAAGGCACTAACAATAACTAATACGCCGACTAACCAAGGACGAGTTTGCGCTAAATTATCTGCCATTTCGGTAAGCGTCCAAAAACAACCCAAAGGGGGAAAAGCGACTAGCGAAGCTGCGCCAACCAAATAACTGATTCCACAAATGGGACGCCGGGACCATAAACCACCATATTGGGTCAAATCTTGGGTAATAGTGTTTAAAACTATCCCACCGATACTCATGACTAGTAAAGACATGGCAATCGCATAGGTAAATAAAAGCTTTAAAGCAGTGATGTCTTGTTGGGTCGCTACGGCGATAAACACTAAACCCATATAAGCACTGACAGAATAGGACAGAGAACGTTTGATATCAATCTGTGCGATCGCGATTAAACCAGCTCCGATAGCTGTTGTGGCACCCACCGCGATCATAAAGTTGGCAGCAAAAGGTGATAAGGCTAAAACAGGCTTTAACTTAATCAGTACCCAAGCACCGGTCGAAACCACAATTGTATTCCGCAGAATTGTCGCTGGCATTGGTCCTTCCATTGCCTCATCTAACCAAAGATGCAGTGGAAATTGAGCACATTTACCCAAAGGGCCAGCGATTAATGCTAAACAAAGTAAGGTCGCGACAGTAGGATCAATATTGGTCGTACTTGCCCATTCAGCTAACTCGGTATAATTCCAGGTTCCTGCTAGGGGTAACAAAGCTACTACTCCCATTAACAGAATCAAATCTCCAACCCGTTTGGTTAAGAAAGCATCTCTCGCACCAGTTACCACCAGAGATTGGTTAAACCACAAGCCAATTAGTAAGTACGTTCCTAAAGTGAGAATTTCTAACACGACATAGCTAAAGAAGAGGGAATTGCATAACACTAAAGTGGACATCCCTGCTTCAAACAAAGCGATTAAGGAGTAGAAACGTGCCCAACCCCAATCCATTTCCATATAGCCAATAGCGTAAATTTGGGCAGCTAGATTCAACCCAGCAATCAGAACTAGTGCCCCAATCGTAATTGAGGAAATTTCGATATCGAAAGTAATATTCAAATTAGCAGCCTGAAGCCATTGAAAAGATAGGTATTTAGCTGGTTGCTGCCAAATTTCTCTCAGAGCTAAGATACTGTGAACTAAGGCTATAATAGTCATCAAGGTATTGAGATAACCCGATGGTCTTGGCCCTGTTTGACGAATAATTCCTGGTGACCAAGGAATAGCCAGTATTGCCCCAATCAAAGCATATAAGGGAACTATCCAGATAGTCTGACTAAAAGTTTCGTTCATAGATATTTGATTATTTTATCTTTTAGCTTGATTCAAAATAATCTATCATAGTATTGCGCCTATAAAAAATAAAATATGATTGTTTGATACCAATAATAAAGATATGTAAGTGTTAAATTCAGAATATTTTCTGATATTGTACTAAGCTCAGTAGTATGCCCTTAAAAAATTAAATATTAGATAGTTATTCTGGTATCTAAGAACCATCAAAAGAATAAAGAGAAGATTGTTCGCGAATCAGAGTTGCCAAAGAAGGAATATTCCCAGTTGAGTAATACGGTCACGCATATATTCAAAAAAGGTATCCGCTCAATACAGATTCAAGTAGCTAGCTAGAAAATGCGCACTACTTGTGTATCGATATTTGAAAAATCCCAGCAATAAAGAGTTTCGTACCTTAAAGAAAAAAAGATTAGGGATAATTTGCATAAAAAATTTGGAACCAACATATCCAAAAAATGTCAGCAGTCAAGCAAAGATTAAGCGGAAGACGCACTATTATCCTAGAGCATTTCTAATCAATCCTTAGTTTGACTAAAGCAAGCCGCAAAATAATAACCTGCTTCAGGTTTTACTAACTAACTCAACTCAAAAATACAACAATTATGTCTAACAACGAACAATTATTTACCGAAATCATCCCTAGTGAAGAAGCTAATCTATCTGGTGGCAGTGGTGGAACTGCCAAGGTCCCAAACTTCTTG
>JASJDR010000119.1 GCA_030065615.1 Xenococcus sp. MO_188.B8
CATATGAGATTCTTTTCAGCACTTGTTAAACTGCGGAAATTCGAGAGTTCCAAAATTTAACACGCTTAGGCATTGTCAAAACACCTCTGACGAAACTGCGAGCATCAAACTGAAACCCGTATTGCCCCGCGACTTTTCGTGCTATCCCGATAGCACCATTAATATCAGCATTGAATTCGATTCCTTTAGCAGAACGATACAAACCTCGCTTTACTCTTCTACCTGATGCTTTCCATCCTTCGGGTTTTTCACCGTATACGGGAATATCATCAAGGTCTAGACTGGACGCTTGAGAAGTATAACTTTCTTCTGTTTCTATAAATCGAATACCGTATTGCTCTGATAGCTGTTTGAGTCTTTCTTTGAGCTTTGCTGTAGGGACTTGAACAAATTTTTGGTTGTTCTTCTTTCCCATACTAGAATTCTGCTTTTGCCCTTTGTTCCATCCCATAACAATAGTGCCAATATTATGATCTAGACAATGGTTAATCACAATACGGGCAGCTTTATTAACAGCATCACGCATCTGTCGGTTACGCTTTGTCGTGGTCTTATCTAGCAACTTGCACCAAAAACCTTGAGGTTTGTCTTCTTTAATATTTGCAACTCGCTTGTTGTACCACTGATTTAAGGCTTTAACATGCTTTCCATCAACAATAAAGCTAGTGTTTACATTGCTGATGCAAGTAAGCCAATTATCTATCCCGTGGTCAATTGATAGTACATTACTTTGATCTACATTGCTTGTTGAAATTTCAGATTTAGTTACCCAAACCGCATCGAAATATCCAGCACGAGGGACAATCTGTAATTCCTTGATGATGTTCCAATCAAGATTTGAGGGAAAAGGTAAATATATCTCGGCAATATCAAACCATACTTTACAGCTTTTACCGAGTGGAACTCTAACAACCTTATCTGTTAGCTTTAACCATCGCTTAGGGTAGCTAATTTGAAACAATCCTCGCTTTCGATAGCTAGGGAATTTTGGCTTGTTAGCTAGTTCTCCCTGCTTCCATAATTTCAGTAGTTTTTTGTAGCCATTTATTGCTTCACCCACTGCCATACAGGTCTGCTGTGCCGCAGAAGTATAAAGAGCCTTCATGTGAGGATTAGTCTTTAACTGAGTTGCCAACCAAAATTTATTAACATATCTGCCAGTTTTAAAGTAAACCTGCCTTGCTAAATAGGTAGCACAGTTATATAGCTTGTTTGACTCAGAGCATAGATATTCTAAAACCGCCGATAAATCTTTGTCATCAGGCAATTTATTGATTTGTGCTGCAAAAATTTTACTCATGAAATAATGATATTATTTTTTATCTCACTCACGGCTAAAGCCGTTCCACGACTTTTTCGCCCCGAGCTAAAGCAACGGGGTTACCAAGTTACGTATATCATGTACAAAAACCCTTAGCTAGATCGTTGAAACTGTGACAGAAGCAAAAAGCTACAAAGAAACCGTAAATCTTCCCCAGACTGACTTTAACATGCGCGCCAATGCCGTGAAGCGCGAGCCAGAATTACAGAACTATTGGGCAGAAAATCAGATATACGAACAACTGTCACAGAATAACCCCAAAGAGCCCTTTATTCTCCATGATGGCCCACCCTATGCCAATGGCTCGCTACACATGGGTCATGCATTGAATAAAATTCTTAAGGATATTATCAACAAATATAAACTGCTCCAGGGACATAAAACAGATTATATTCCTGGTTGGGATTGTCACGGACTGCCCATTGAACTAAAAGTATTGCAGAAAATGAAGTCCAAAGAGAGACAAGGATTAACACCTCTCAAACTGCGACAAAAAGCAAAACAATTCGCCCTAGATGCCAAGCAAGAACAATGCGAAGGCTTTAAACGTTATGGTGTGTGGGGAGACTGGGAACATCCCTATCTTACTCTCACTCCTGAATATGAAGCAGCCCAGATTGCCGTGTTTGGCGAGATGGCACTCAAGGGCTATATTTATCGCGGCATGAAACCCGTGCATTGGAGTCCTAGTTCTCGTACAGCTTTAGCAGAAGCAGAATTGGAATATCCTGAAGGTCATACTTCCCCTAGTATCTATGCCGCTTTCCCTGTGAGTAGCTTGACTGAGAAAGCACAGGAACTAGAACCATATTTACCTAATTTGGCTGTAGCAATTTGGACTACTACACCTTGGACGATTCCTGGTAATTTAGCAGTTGCCGTTAATGGTGATTTAGAATATGCCGTTGTTGATGCATCGGGAAAATACGTTATCGTAGCGAAAGATCTGGTTGAACAATTGTCCGCCACCTTTGAAACAGATTTAAAGATCAAAACTACTGTTCCAGGAAAAACCTTAGAGGGGATTACCTATCATCATCCGTTATTTGATCGCGATAGTAAAGTCGTAATTGGTGGTGATTATATTACTACCGAATCTGGTACGGGTTTAGTTCATACTGCACCAGGACATGGTCAAGAAGACTATATCACAGGACAGAAATATGGTTTACCGATTCTTTCTCCTGTAGATGATAGTGGTAAGTTTACCGAAGAAGCTGGTCAGTTTGCTGGCTTACAAGTAGTCGCCAAGGGTAATGAAAAAGTTAGCGTAGGTAATCAGGCAATCATCGATGCGCTACAAGAAGCAGGTTCACTCTTAAAACACGAAGCATATGAACATAAATATCCCTATGATTGGCGTACGAAAAAACCGACTATTTTCCGCGCTACCGAACAATGGTTTGCTTCTGTAGAAGGATTTCGCGATGCCGCTTTGGAAGCAATTAGATCTGTGACTTGGATACCCGCAGCAGGAGAAAATCGCATTACTCCTATGGTAGGGGACAGATCGGATTGGTGTATCTCTCGTCAGCGTAGTTGGGGTGTGCCAATTCCCGTATTCTATGATGAGGAGACAAACGAGGCTTTATTAACCGAAGAAACGATCAAACATGTACAAAATATCATTGCCGAAAAAGGTAGTGATGCTTGGTGGGAATTATCCGTAGAAGAATTATTACCCGAAAAATATCGTAATAACGGTAAAACCTATCGCAAAGGTACCGATACGATGGATGTTTGGTTTGATTCTGGTTCATCCTGGGCTTCTGTCGCCAAAGCTAGAGGATTAAAATATCCAGTGGATATGTACCTCGAAGGCAGCGATCAACATCGGGGTTGGTTTCAGTCTAGCTTGCTTACTAGTGTGGCAGTTAATAACACTGCACCCTATAAAACTGTACTTACTCATGGTTATGTAGTGGATTCTAATGGGCGCAAGATGAGTAAGTCTTTGGGTAATGGGGTCGATCCTCAAGTAATTATCGAAGGTGGTAAGAATAAAAAACAAGAACCTCCCTATGGTGCTGATGTTCTTAGATTATGGGTGTCTTCGGTAGATTATTCTTCTGATGTGCGCATCGGTAATAGCATTGTTAAACAATTAGGAGATATCTACCGCAAGATTCGTAATACCTCCCGTTTCTTATTGGGTAACCTACACGATTTCGATCCCAAAAAGGATGCTGTTGCTTATGCCGATTTACCCGAATTAGATAAGTATATGTTGCATCGGATCACTGAAGTATTTGCTGAGATCACCGATGCTTACGAAAGTTATCAGTTTTATCGTTTCTTCCAAACTGTCCAAAATTTCTGTGTCGTAGATTTATCTAATTTCTATCTCGATATTGCTAAAGATAGATTGTATATTAGTGCTTTGGATTCTTTTCGTCGTCGTAGCTGTCAAACAGTTTTAGCTATAGCAGTAGAGAATTTAGCTAAAGCTATTGCCCCTGTATTATGCCATATGGCAGAAGATATCTGGCAATCTTTACCCTATGACACTGGTTATAAATCTGTTTTCCAATCTGGTTGGGTAGAAATTCAAGAGCAATGGCGCGTAGGGGCGAATGGCCATTCGCCCCTACAATTGTGGGATACTATTCGTAACCTGCGGGATGAGGTTAACAAGGTGATGGAAGAGGCGAGAAAAGATAAAGCGATCGGTTCTTCTTTAGATGCTAAAGTGTTACTTTATCTTGGAGACACAGAACTAAAAGATAAACTGGCTTCTCTAAATCCAAGTAATTCTTTAAATGCCAAATCTGTCGATGAGTTGCGTTATTTCTTCCTAGCTTCTCAAGTAGATTTGGTAGATAATATCGATGCGATTGAAAAAGCAGAATATAAGAGTCAATCCGATAATGTTTCTATCGCTATTGTGAAAGCTGATGGTGAAAAATGTGAAAGATGTTGGAATTATTCTACTACTGTGGGTGAATTTAAAGATGATCCGACAATCTGCGATCGCTGTAATAGTGCGTTGAAAGGTGAATTTTAATTCTGATTAATAATAGGGATAATTGGTTTATTATCCCTAACTAATTCAAGAAATAAATTCAAAATTTTTAGTTTTCTATATAGTTAGAATCATTAGCTTTAGGAGTATTTTTTACTATGAAATTTCCAGTAACACTTTATCAAGATGAGGAAGGTTGGTATGTTGTTGAATGTCCCACAATTCCAGGCTGTTTAAGTCAAGGAGAAACTCAAGAAGAAGCTTTGTTGAATATTCAAGAAGCGATTCAATTATGTCTAGAAGTGCGTAAAGAAAAAGGATTACCTTTGACAACCGAATATTTTGAAGTAGAAGTTCCTGTCAATGGCTAAATTACCTAGAATCTCAGGAAAAGATGCGGTCAGAGCATTTAAAAAATTGGGATGGGAAATTTCTCGACAAAGAGGAAGTCATATCGTAATGACTAAGGATGGTTCTATTTATTCACTATCTATTCCTAACAAAAAAACTCTTGCCCCAGGACTTCTTAGAAGCTTGATCAGCAAAGCTGATTTAACTGTAGATGAGTTTATTAATCTTCTCTAATCTCAAGTTGAAAGCAAATCATATGGGAATTATTCTTTAAGTGTTGGTAATTCTGTTGACGATCCCATAATCTGCGATCGCTGCAATAGTGCCTCAAAGGTAACTAAGGTGGTTAATTAAGAACAACTTTCC
Source organism: Xenococcus sp. MO_188.B8 (assembly GCA_030065615.1). Classification (GTDB taxonomy): domain Bacteria; phylum Cyanobacteriota; class Cyanobacteriia; order Cyanobacteriales; family Xenococcaceae; genus Xenococcus. Next base: position 5,001 of record JASJDR010000119.1, read on the forward strand.
CTGCTTTCAATTTCGCTGCATCACAGATTTTCTGTTAATCTAAAGAACGCTGTATTATTTTAAATTTTATTTGATAAGAACCGATTATGAGAACTAACTATTGCGGCGATCTAAGGGCGGAACATATAGATAAGACGGTAACTCTATTTGGCTGGGTAGATCGTCGTCGCGATCATGGTGGTGTGATTTTTATTGATTTACGCGATCGCACTGGCACAGTTCAAATAGTTAGCGATCCCCAACGTACCCCCGATTCCTATAATGATGCCGAGGCTCTCCGTAGTGAATATGTAGTTAAAATTATCGGTAAAGTTTCCCAGCGTCCCGAAGAATCCCTCAACCCCAAACTTCCGACAGGAGAAGTAGAAATTTATGCTGATTCGATAGAATTATTAAATAATGTGAGTAAGCAATTGCCTTTTCAGGTTTGTACCTCAGAATATGAATCAGTACGGGAAGATCTACGGCTTAAATATCGCTATCTCGACTTAAGAAGCGATCGCATGGCTCAAAATCTGCAACTGCGCCATCAAGTAGTCAAAGCAATGCGCCGTTTCCTGGAGGATGAAGAGAATTTCCTAGAAATTGAAACTCCTATCTTGACTCGCTCGACTCCTGAGGGAGCTAGAGATTATTTAGTGCCTTCTCGGGTAAATCCTGGTGATTGGTATGCCTTACCCCAATCTCCTCAGCTATTTAAGCAATTACTAATGATCTCGGGATGCGATCGCTATTACCAAATCGCTCGTTGTTTCCGCGATGAAGATTTACGCGCTGACAGACAGCCAGAATTTACCCAATTAGATATGGAAATGAGTTTCATGTCGGTAGAAGAGATTATCGAACTCAATGAAGCTTTAATTTGTCAGATCCTGAAAACTGTTAAAGGTATTGATTTGCCTCGCCCTTTCCCTCGTTTAACCTATGCCGAAGCCATGGCTCGTTACGGCAGCGATCGCCCTGACACTCGTTTTGGCTTAGAATTGGTTGATGTTAGCGAAATTGTTAAAGATAGTGGTTTTAAAGTATTTTCTGGGGCAGTTGCCAGTGGTGGCACAGTTAAAGTACTACCGATTCCTGGGGGCAATGAGACTATTTCTAATGTGAGAATCAAACCCAAAGGCGATATTTTCAATGAAGCGATCGCCGCAGGAGCTAAGGGGATTGCTTATATTAGAGTCAGAGAGAATAACGAAATTGATACCATTGGGGCTATTAAAGATAATCTTTCTGAAGCGCAAAAGCAGGAATTATTAGAGAAAACCGGAGCCAAACCAGGACATTTACTATTATTTGGGGCAGGAGATACGAATACGGTCAATAAAACCTTAGATCGGGTACGTTTGTTTATGGGCAAAGAATTAGGCTTAATCGACAATAATCAATTAAACTTAATCTGGATTACCGAATTTCCCATGTTTGAATGGAATGCTGATGAGAAACGTTTAGAAGCACTCCACCACCCCTTTACTGCGCCTTATCCTGAAGATCTTGACGATTTAGCAACTGCTAGAGCCCAAGCTTATGACCTAGTTTACAACGGTGTTGAAATTGGCGGCGGCAGTTTACGGATTTATCAGCAAGATATCCAAGAAAGAGTTTTTGCCACCATCGGTTTATCTGAAGAAGAAGCTAAAGAGAAATTTGGTTTCCTCTTAGAAGCCTTTGAATATGGCACACCTCCCCATGGGGGAATTGCTTATGGTTTAGATCGTCTTGTCATGCTATTGGCGCAAGAAGAGTCAATCCGCGATGTGATTGCTTTCCCCAAAACCCAACAAGCAAGTTGTCTCTTAACAGAAGCGCCAGCAAGAGTAGATAATAAACAACTACAAGAGTTACAAGTAAAATCTACCTACAAACCCAAGAAGTAATGTTTGAGTAAGCCTGATGGAGTTTTCTTCTCCTTCAGGTATGGGAGCTTTTTATCAATAAATTAACTATTACTCTAAATCAGGATCTTAAAATAATTTGTATAGAAAGCAAACTCCTGGCGAATGGTTTCAACTTCTAATCCGAATTGCTGAGCACTATATTCATGTTTACCGTGCTTGTGCTATTGAATCGATTAATACTTCTAATGGTTCTTCGATTTTTCTGTTTCTTGGGGCTGAAATCTGCGATCGCCTCTCAGCCTCTTGAATCAAATATTCTTTATTTAATCGTTGGAATTGATGTGGCATAGACTTCACCTCTTCTTGTGACTTCTCCAGGCATTGATGCTTCGCATACAATGTTGGCTTCCCCAAGCTCCAAAGAGCGAAGAGATCTTCCTTCGTGGTACTCGAATCTTCTTGCTCCGTCCCTATGCTTGAGGAAACCTCAAGCGGGGCGGTGCGCTTTCCCACTACGGCAGTTTAACGTCAGGAGCAAGTCCAGCCTGACGAGGTGTGACGAGGTTTAGCACCCATCAAAAACCTAGAACCTATGTTCCTTAAAGATTTTACTTACAGGAGGCAGTAACTTGAAACAGTTGCACTACCCTGTAAAACCCTATATCTTTAGTTATCGAGGTACAAATATCAGTTGAGGCTATTATCCTTCTTTCTGATTGCAGCTATCATACAATGAGCAAGACCTTTGTTGTATGAAGATTTATGTTGAAGATACAAACTCTGCGCTTGTTTCCATCCCGACTTTCGCCTTCGGCAGAAAGCGGGGCTTCCCACTCGCAATGCTAAAAATCTGCTGTGGATCGAAGATAGCAATAGTTTCAGGCTATTTGGCACTAGGTGACAGCTTGCTTAGCCTTACGCCTCAACGGATAATTTACACCTGGCAAAAATTTCCCGAGCAACCATGACACATATAGGTTTATATTGCCCCGCTGAAACGGGTCATCTCCACACCATGCTTCCCCTAGGACTAGCATTACAAGAAAAAGGCTACCAGATCACTTTTTTTGGCGTTCCCGATGCAGAAGCCAAAATAAAAGCAGCTAACCTTGATTTTTACCCCATTGGTGCAGATATTTTTCCTCCAGGTTCAACAGCAGCTTTGTTTAAAAAACTCAGTCAACTCAAAGGCATTCCCGCCTTACAATTCACTATCAACTGGTTTTATCAATCTGCTCAGATTTTCCTCGAAGAAGGAGTAAATGCCCTTCAAAAAACTGGAGTAGAAGCTTTACTTGTCGATCAAATTAATCCAGAGGGAGGCACAGTTGCTCAATTATTGGATATCCCTTTTATAACTGTTTGTAGTGCCCTACCTTTTAATCAAGAACCTGGAATACCCCCTGTATTTACCCCTTGGCTTTACCGTCCCTTATGGTGGGCTAATCTCAGAAATTGGCTAACCTACCAAGTTACCAACCCTTTTGGACAAGCCGGAAAAAAACTGAGACTTAAATATCGTCAAAAGTGGCAATTAGGAGCGGAAACCTACACAGATTCTCCCCTAGCCATTCTCTGTCACCAACCTGCTGCCTTTGATTTTCCCCGTCAAACCCTCCCACCTCATTTTCACTACACAGGTCCTTATCACACGAGTTATAGTCGTATTGCAGTCGATTTTCCTTGGCATAAACTCACAGGAGAACCCCTAATTTATGCTTCGATGGGAACTGTGCAGAATTGTTTAAGTTATGTTTTTGAGGTGATCGCCGGGGCGTGTCAAGGATTAGATGCTCAATTGGTTATTTCTCTAGGGGGAGGTTCAGAACCGGATTCTTTACCCAATCTTCCAGGAAATCCTCTTGTCGTCAAATATGCTCCTCAGTTGGAACTTTTGCAAAAAGCTGCCCTAACTATTACCCACGCTGGGATGAATACAACTTTAGAGTCCTTAACCTATGGTGTCCCAATGATAGCTATTCCCGTGACCAACGATCAACCAGGTATCGCAGCAAGGATTGTTTGGACAGGAGTGGGAGAGATGATCGGTTTAGGTAAGTTGAACTCGGAGAATTTACGCCCAATGGTTAAGCGCATTCTAGGGGAAGAACGTTATCATCAAAATGCTCGAAAATTGCAGCAAGCTATTGAGCAGTCAGGTGGAATAGAGCGGGCTATTACCATTATTGAACAGGCTATTAACCCAAGTTGCGGGTTATTATAAGCATCACAATAAAGTGAACTACCTTAAAAAAAGATTCAACTATCCGACATCTTCGGAGTCAAAAGATAACACCATGGAAAAACAATATATTAATGTAGGAAAATATACGGCTGCTTACACCGAAGTTGGGGAAGGGACACCAATAATTTTTTTACATGGTTTTTTCGGCAATGCCTGGACCTTAAATACCTTGGTTAAAGAGCTTCAGCCTCATTACTCTTGTATTAATCTAGAAATGCTAGGTTTTGGGGATTCTTCTAAACCTCAGATTCGTTATCTTGTGGATCATCAAGTAGAATTTTTACAAAATTTCATTAGTGCTAAAAAAATTCAAGAATTCTTTTTAGTTGGTTATTCCTATGGTGGATGGGTTGCAGCAGCCTACGCTATTAATTCAGCACAACAGCAATGGTCAGCCTCATTAAAAGGAATGTCTCTAATTGCACCAGCAGGAATTAGGGATGATAGTTTTGTCGGTCGCTATAATCATCTCAAACCTTTGTTGTGGAAAACTAAGTTAGTCGATCTGGCTCTGGCTCTGATTGCTCCTATCTTTATCCTCAGAGGACAAAAAAAATCTTATCAAACAATTTGTGAAGCCCGTAAGGCAATGCTAACTCAACCAATAGCAGCTTCTTTTCTCAAAGATAGGTTAAAGCCTGAAGATGCAGTTGATACGGTAGAAAACGATATTCACCAGATTGAAGTTCCTACTCTTGTTATTGCTGGCGAGTGCGATTCCCAGATTCCTCGTTGGCATTGTGAAGTTTATGGTGACAAAATTCCTCAAGCTAGACTATCTATTATTCCTGATGCGGACCATGACTTTGTCCAAACCCATAGTCAAGAAATTGGTAATTTACTTAAAATGCATTGGTCTGAATTGAGTCAGTTGGCACAATAGTTAAGATCTTAGTAAACGTCTCCCACAATTATAGGTATCTTACTTACGCCGAGCTGTACGAGCTCTAGTTCAACTTGAAAAATATTAACTTGAGCAGGGATGGGTGGTGGGGGCGATCGCGTCCCTTTAATATTTGTTTTATGAATAGTCTTTTAAAGTCAAATCCCTTGGTAAACACGCTTGATGAAGAGTATCAATAACAAAATTGGCAAACCATTCTAAGGAAATTATCGCTGTGGGAACTCATTTAGGATGCAAAACGGAAACTTTTTGGGGTCTTGCAGGTTTAGGGGATTTGTTAGCAACTTGTTGTAGTAGTCTCGGTCGTAATTAGTATGTTCCTCAGTTTAGCCGGACTCTTGCTCGGTCTCTGGGAGTGGGTGCGTCAGAAGTTAGCCCCTAGCTAGTATTTGTTAATGCGATCGCGCTTCTGCTTACAGTTTTAGTTCACAATAGTTGGTTGTTTGCTCTTATTTTCAGCTGTTTGGTTGGAAATTCCTTGGGCGGAACACGTCTTTGATGCAGTTTTTTCTGGAGTAGTAGTAGGGTGAGCATTGCCCACCCTACATTGTGGTTTCTTTTTGGGTTACAGTAGTAGAAATCATAGCTGCGGTTAGCTGTTCACTAGAAACCGTAAACGGTAAGCGATGAATATCTGACTTTTCATTACAAGCTACATCCGCAGCATGACGTAATTTAGCGATACTTACATCTGCCAATCCTAGATCTTCTAGAGTCCTCGGTAAACCAATTTCACCATAAAATTTCAACAATTGTTGGCGAGCAGCAATAGCTAACTTATTGCCCTGTATCATCTCTTCCAACCGCAGTTGCACCAAGATTCCATAGGCAACTTTCTCTCCATGTAAAATATCATGGGCTTCGGTAAGATGGGTCAATCCATTATGCACCGCATGAGCTGCCACAGTACGACAATTCGCACCACCAATTCCCCCAATTACTCCTGCTAATAAGACTGTGGCATCAACTACTTCCCGCCAGGCTTCTCCCTGAGGATCTTCTAAAGCTGCGAGAGATTTTTGCAACAAAATATCTCGCAATACTCTAGCTTGTTGTACCGCAGCAATAGTTAAGGTCGCTGTAGAATTGCCACTACTAACCGAGGCTTCATACCATTTTGCGATCGCATCTCCAATTCCTGCCACCAAAGTTCGTCGAGGAGCAGTTCTGACTAAACTGTAATCGAGAATCAATAAATCAGGACAACGATCTAGGCTCACATCATACAAAAACCCTCCTGCTTCGGAGTAAATATTAGACAAGGCTGTCCAAGCAGCACAAGTCGCCCCTGAAGTGGGAATAGTCACAACTGGTAAGCGACATTGATGAGCCAATAATTTCGCTGTATCTAAGGCTTTTCCTCCACCAACACCAATAATAAAATCTGCTTGATGTTTAGCTACTGCTTGGTTTAACTTTGCGAGAGAAGATTCTGCACAGTCAGGAAGATAACTCGCTTCAGTTGCTATCAGCTGCTGCTGTTCAATAATTGGCTCAAGATAGGATTTAACTTTGGCTAAACTGCGATCGCCACCTACTATTAAAGGTGATTTTCCGAAAAATGCGATCGCTTCTCCCGATTGACTTAAAATATTTTCTCCCCGCAAAACCTTCCCAGGAGAGATTAACAATGGTACATAGCTATGTGAGGTTGATTTTTCCTTACTAACAGTTGATGGTGAATTATTCATTGAAAGTAAAAATTCTGACTGGTTACTAGTTGGGAATAAACGATTACTGTTAACTATTAACTGTTAACTGATTTGCGTTGTTTTCAAAAACTTGAATCGCGATCTCCTCATCATCTCCCTTCGTAAAAGATTGTTGAGCTTGCCCCAAATATAGAGGTTGGGAAATATGCTCCTGAGGATGTAAAACTGTTCTGATTGCAATGGTAAACTGGTCATTACCACCAGCTCCTGTTCTACCATAGGTAAATAAATCCGCTGCTGCTTGACGTAAAGTAGGTTCAATCGCCGACTTTTCGATCTCTGGTGAGACTACAATCACAACTTTATTAGCTCCATTATCATAAACCACAGAATATCTAGCTGCTCCTGGGATTGTAGTATGAGTAAATAAACCTAAGCTGAGGGCAAAAATACTAGCGGTTATAACTCCCATAAAACTAGTCACTCCAATCAGGCGAAACCGAAAGCCCCAACCAGCAATCCAAGCAATAATAGTTATGATCAGTAACGCGATCGTGGCGTATCCTGACCATATAGAGTAGGTAACAATATCAGTGGGTAATTCCATAGCAATAGTGATGCCTAAAAAAATATCAGAAAATAGTATTTTATTGAATTTTTAAATAGGTGGAAGCCGGGTATCAATCTATAAACCGTTTCCTCAAAAGCCCATCTTACATATTCTATCACTACTACAATTCCTGATTTTAGAGGTAGAAGCGTCTATTTTGTTTGGAGGAGAAATTTCCCCTAGCGATCGCCTGAAGTAAAAAATTAACTTGACATTTCAAAAACTAGTCATTCGTAATCGCGATCGTGACGGTGCCACAATTTCCTGATTCGCTATCATCGAGACTAAGCCACACAACCCAAACAGTAGTCGTTGTTCAACGCACACTGGGATAGAGTCGTGGTCAGAGAATACGTGCCAATTGTTCGATGAATCAAAACCTATAGTAAAATCAAAAAATCAACAATCATACTTCAAATCTAATGGATGCAAAGAAAGAAGCATTAGCTAAAACAATTGCTATTCTAACTTCAGTGACTCCTGAAACTACATTAGGGAAATTTCTTGATTTTTGTTTGGAAGCTCAGGTACTTAAAAGTGTCTCTGGCAAAACCCCCTTAGCGATGGCCATGGAATTCATTGAAGACCCTACTAAAATTGCTTATTGGGCGCAAGAAATTATGGGTGCAGATGGTGAATTTAAAACAGAACAATGGCAAGCATTAGGCAATATGGATATTAAAGATCCAGATAAGTTTTTAGCTGAACTTTGGGAGGAATTAGAAGCGATAGAAGTATAAAATCAACTCATTAAGTATAAGTAAATTGTAATTTCTGCTTTTTAGATAGTAATCCCGTGTAAATTATGAAAATAGGTAGATTGCAGTTTTAGCATCTTGCTAACACTGCATTTTTTTACCCTTGTGATCGTGGGTTTAAAGTCCCGCCGTTTAACCCTCTTCTGTCACTTTCCGGGATTTACTAATATTAAAAGCAAATACTGATTTCTCCAAAGCTATAGATAGCAAGCGGTTCCAAGTGTGATATTTCGCACTTGGAACAATTTTGCCGATTTAGTGACTTGCTTGAATTTGTATTAGTAAATAACTTGGCAATTGCTTTATGTATAAGGGTTCCATAAATCAAAAATCACAGAAGTATTCGGAGTCTGACAGAAGAGGGTTAAGTAGTCACACAAAATTAATTACACATTTTTAAAATAAGATTCCCTATTCTGTAGTGATTACAGAAGATAAGATTAGGTAATTAATTATGCTTAGGTACTTACGACGTAATAGATTTAAAATTTGGATACAAAATCTTAATGGAATAAAGATCATAACTATTGTAAGATATCAAGAAGTCTTTCAACATACTTAAGGTATAGGGTTCGATTCAGAAGTTAAATCGGCTTGCCCAGCTTCGTGTTCTGGGTAAAACCTTAAACGCACCGTAAGGATGTAGTCTTTTTAGTTTGATTGGGATCAATACGAATCGCTAGCGGTAAAATGCAGGATTCAATTAAGTTCTAGGAGATCTAAAGAAAGAAAACCAATCCTGGTTGTTTGGATTATTCCAACTAGGCAGGGCATTGTCTAGTGTGAGAGTAGCCGTAAGACGGTCTTAGACCGCAAGCTACGCCAGTATTGCAGAATCCTTGTACCTTTAGGTCGAGGAGTATGTCAAATAATGATTTAATGATTTGAGTTAGCTATCTCTGGGTCTAATACATGAATTAGATCCATAGCAAAGTAAATCTTTCAATGCACCTCTCTCTCTCCCTACTCCTATTACTCCTGCCGAAATACTCTAAGTCAGTTACGAGAGTAATTGGATAGGTTATGCTTTTTCTAATTTCCCTGCTTGCCACAAAAAACTATAAAAATTATGGGTTTTGAACCAGATTAAAATTTGAAGTTCGCTCCAAAAAACTAGATTCAACTAGATCATACTAAAAGTTTTCAAATGTAAAAATAGCATTAAAGTTATTCGAAAATTATATTTTTTTCCTCTCATAGTATATATGGTTACAAAATGCAGCAAAAAATTATCTTATAAAACCATAGACATGGATAAAAACCCAGATGATATTAACTTTTACAAATGTTTGTTTTTCTAAACAAAGTATTTAGTAATGATTGATTATTTAATCGATTGTTGTCAAATAAAAACTGTCATCAAAACTGAAAATTAAAGCTGTTTGCTTTAAATGAAATTCATAAATTAAGATTTAGGAGAAATTAATTAGTTTAATGTCTTTACAGGTAGAACTATTAGAGAAAAGTTTTGAGGCCATCAAACCGCAAGCAGACGAGTTTGTAAATAGTTTTTATGACAATCTGTTTACAGCTAATCCTGATGCTAAGCCTTTGTTTGCTGGGACTAACATGGCAGAGCAAAAGAAAAAATTGCTTGATTCTTTGGTTTTGGTAGTCGAAAACCTCCGGATGCCTGAGATACTAGATCAAGCTTTGAGGGGGTTAGGTGCTCGCCATGTTAAATATGGAGCCTTACCAGAACATTATCCCTTGGTGGGAATTGCTTTATTAACTACTTTTGAACAGTATTTGGGTGATAAGTGGACTCCAGAAGTTAAACAGGCTTGGGTCGAGGCTTATGGTGCGATTAGTGAAATTATGCTCGATGGGGCTGACTACTCAGAATCCGAAATCGCTCTAACAACTCCTGAACCAGAAGCAGAAATCGAAGAGGGAGGTTTACCGGTCGAACTATTAGAGAAAAGTTTTGAGGCCATTAAGCCACAAGCTGACAAGTTTGTGAATAGTTTTTATGACAATCTGTTTACCGCTAACCCTGAAGCTAAGCCTCTGTTTGCCGGGACGAACATGGAGGAGCAAAATAAAAGACTACTAAATTATTTGGTATTGATAGTAGTTAACCTAAGGAAGCCTGAAGTACTAGATCAAGCACTCAGAGGATTAGGTGCTCGTCATGTTAAATATGGAGCCTTACCAGAACATTATCCTTTGGTGGGAAATACTTTGTTGACTACTTTTGAACAGTATTTGGGTGATAAGTGGACTCCAGAAGTTAAACAGGCTTGGGTCGATGCTTATGGTGCGATTAGTGAAATTATGCTCGATGGTGCTGACTACTCAGAATCCGAAATCGCTCTAGCAACTCCTGAACCAGAAGCAGAAATCGAAGAGGGAGGTTTACCGGTCGAACTATTAGAGAAAAGTTTTGAGGCTATTAAACCCCAGGCTGACGAGTTTGTGAATAGTTTTTATGACAATCTGTTTACCGCTAACCCTGAAGCTAAGCCTCTGTTTGCCGGGACGAACATGGCAGAGCAAAAGAAAAAATTACTCAATTCTTTGGTGTTGGTAGTCGAAAACTTACGGAATCCTGAAGCCTTAGATAGTGCCCTCAGAGGATTAGGTGCTCGTCATGTTAAATATGGAGCCTTACCAGAACATTATCCCTTGGTGGGAAGTGCTTTGTTGACTACTTTTGAACAGTATCTTAAAGAAGAATGGACCCCAGAAGTTAAACAAGCTTGGGTAGATGCCTATGGAGCAATTAGTGAAATTATGCTCGATGGTGCTGACTACTCAGAATCCGAAATCGCTCTAGCAACTCCTGAACCAGAAGCAGAAATCGAAGAGGGAGGTTTACCGGTCGAACTATTAGAGAAAAGTTTTGAGACCATTAAACCCCAGGCTGACGAGTTTGTGAATAGTTTTTATGACAATCTGTTTACCGCTAACCCTGAAGCTAAGCCTTTGTTTGCTGGGACGAATATGGCAGAGCAAAAGAAAAAATTACTTAATTCTTTGGTGTTGGTAGTCGAAAACTTACGGAATCCTGAAGCCTTAGATAGTGCCCTCAGAGGATTAGGTGCTCGTCATGTTAAATATGGAGCCTTACCAGAACATTATCCTTTGGTAGGAAGTGCTTTGTTGACTACTTTTGAACAGTATTTGGATGATAAGTGGACTCCAGAAGTTAAACAGGCTTGGGTCGATGCCTATGGAGCAATTAGTGAAATTATGCTTGATGGGGCTGACTATAGCCAGCAGGAAATTGCGCTAGATTCAGCTTCTGCCACACAAACCTTACCAGAAACTGCTGTCACTCCAACTGCAGAAAGCAACAACAAAGCAGGGTTATTTACCTTTGTAGGAGGTGGAATTATGGGGTTAATAGCTATTCTTCTTCTGGTAATTTTGTAATAGGAGAATATGGCAGGTAATTTAGGTAAAAATTTCCAATTAGGCAGGTTATTACAGTCAAAGTTTGTCATTATTGGAGTGATGGTTTTGTTAGTAGGTTGGTTTACTGCTGCTTTTGTTTTAGATCAACGTAGTATTTTTCTTCCTGGGACAACTTCTAATGGTCACATTTTGTTTGAGGCTTCTTGTAGTTCTTGTCATGAAGGATTTAAACCAGTAACTAACGAGACTTGTACCCGTTGTCATGAAGCTGAATTGGCTAAAGATATGCATGGTCCGAAGAAGTTTCGTGATCCCCGTTGGGCAGAGTTATTGGCAAATCTTGACGTCTTAACCTGTACTGCCTGCCATGCCGAACATGTACATATGTTCGGTCGGGGGGTACATCTGCAGCCCGATCTTTGTATGGCTTGTCATGAAGGAGTGATCAATGGAGAACTAACCAGTCATGACGGATTTACACCGGATGGTTGTTGGACAGGAGGTTGTCATAATTTTCACGATCATCGGGGAATTTCTACAGGTTTTCTGCGGAAAAATCTCGATCAACCTTGGATGTTGCCCGAGCCCACGGAACCAGAAAGGATAGTGGAAATCAAGTTGTCAACTCCTCCTAAAGCTGATTTAATTCAGGAGTTTTTGAGGGGGGAGATATGAGAACTAGGGGTTATAGATTGATTGTTTTGCTATGTTTTATGGTTTATTTTTGCCTTATTGCACCGGCTACTGCAGCAGCTAATATCCCTGAGACTCAGTTAGACGAAATTAATCAACTTTGGCAAACTAGTGCCCATGCGCTAACGGAAGTCAATTGTTCGAGTTGCCATCAAGATCCCGAGACTAAACAGCTAGTAGTTAAACCAACCCAAGAAAGTTGTCGCAGTTGTCATGAATATGCCGTGGATACTTTTTTACTGGGTAAACATGGAATTCGGACCCTAGAGGGTTTATCTTCTTTGACTCCTGCTATGGCACATCTGCCAATGAAAGAGTCGGCAATGGATTTACAAATGAGTTGCAATACCTGCCATGATGTACATTCGGTTAATACTTCCCAAGCGGCGGTGGATTCTTGTTTGATGTGTCACAATGATACCCATTCTCTCAACTATAAAAGTTCTCCCCATGCCCAAATTATCGATATGAGTGGCTTACCACGCCCTAACCAAGAAGCAGTTACTTGTGCAACTTGCCATTTACCTAGGGAAAAGGTCGGTAGCTCAATATTAGTTAATCACAATAATACCTATGTTCTCAAACCACGCGATCGCATGGTTAAGGATGTCTGCAAGAATTGTCATGGGGTAGAACATGCCTATAACAGTATTTTCGACGATCAATTAGTCGAATCAAATTTTGCTCAACCGCCAACTCAAAAAATGCAAACCTTCCAATTAGTGAGGGATTTAGAGAAGAAACGGTCAAGCAAAGCTAAATAACACTAGTTGCCACTAGTGATTATTAAATTTACTTAACTTTACTCAACCTTATAGAACCAAAACTATCCTAACAATGAATAATCTTATTCGGACAATCAAAACTCGAACTATTGGCTTAATCACGATCGCCATTATGGTGACTTTTACTGCGATCGCCTGTGGCGGTGGTGGCACGACTCAAAGTAGTACAGAAGTGGGTATTCCTCCCGAAAAAGTTGTTGATTACATCCATACTGTATTACTCGCAGATCGGACTGCCTATACTAAGCATGTTGTGAATCGCCTCAAAAAATTAGAAGGGAAAGATAAGCCTGATGGCGTAATCAATGCCGAAGCAACAGAAACTTGGCAAGATACTGATGGGGTACCTCTTCCCGCTCAAATGTTCCGTTTAGGTTCAGAAGTAGCTTTAGAAAATACTACTGAATTTACCTATAACTTGATTTCGACTTGGTACATTAACGATAACCATAATCCTAAGTCTGAGTTTGAAAAAACTGCTATGGAAGAAGTGAACAAAACAGGTGAACCCTATAAGGATTATCAAGAAATTGCTGGACAAACTTATTACTCAGCTCTCTATCCCGATAAAGCAGTAGCAGAAGCTTGTGTGTCTTGTCACAATACTCATCCTATTCATTTAGAACGTTATCCTGACAAGAAATTTGAATTAGGGGAAGTGATGGGCGGTATTATCATTAACTTACCTGTGGACAAAACCTAATTAAACTAAGACAGAAGGAGATTTTAACCATTAACTAATCTTATTCCTTCTGTCCTCGCTCATTCTTTCTGTTCTCCTTCTTGGTAAGCCTTTCTTAAGGACAAAGCCAGCTCATAGATAAATATGAAACCGAAATTTTCTACTCTGATAATACTAATATTTATAGCTGCTGCAATTTTGACTCCTTTCGCCCTGAGTCAAATTTATATCCCAATTATTAGAGAACAATCCTTCGACCTTTTACTATTTGTTCAAGGCGAACTTTATAAACAAACTACTGGTTATATTGCCTTAGCATTTGTTGTCTTTGAATTTCTTCTGGCAGCGAGAAAAAGAGGCAGAGGATGGTTTGTCTCCATCAAAGTTCCTGGTTCAATATTAATGTGGCGCAGACTACATATTTTTCTAGGAGTTGGCTTATTGAGCATTATTTTAATTCATACAATTGGCATGCATGGATTGAATTTTAATGCAATTTTTTTGTGGATATTTTTTGGTGTTTGCCTTTCGGCATTGATGGGGGTAGTCGCAGAAACTGGCATTGTCGAATCTCCGAGAAGAAGATTCTTAGTTTGGCTATCCAATAGAAAACCGAATGGGGAAAAAACTTTAGGGATTTCCAAGAGTATTTTGGTGCGTAACTTAAGGGGTGTTTGGTTAGGAACTCACATCATCTTAGTTAGTATCTTTTTTGTGATGTTAGGATACCATATCTTTTTAGCTTATTATTACCAGTAATCGACATTTTTTGATATTGTCCATGTAATTAGCGATCGCCTGTGCAACAGTAGCCATTATCAATTCTGTTATGGTAATGGTGATTTTCCATTTACGAGTTTAAATCGCCAAAGCCGATTGAAGTTGGAGATTAATAGATGGCAAAGCCCTTTTAATAAGGAGAATTGGCAGCGATGGGGACGGGTGAACGAAATTTTGCGTGGGATTTCTAGCTAAGTATCCCAAAAATCACCCCCCACACTTCCCACACCTCCCACACCCCCCACACCTTTTTTCGCTCACCCAACTGGACCATCATCTGTTACGTAAGCAATTAACCATTTGCGAGCTGCCAAGTCGCGACTGACTGGATGAACTTCACCAGAACGTACAGACGCGATCGCTTCTACATCTGCGGCTATACTTGGATCGATTACTTGCCACTCCAGTTGTTCTTTATAAAAAGCAACCGCTTGAATATGTCTTTCGGTAGGATGAATGATCGTGCTAGAAACGTCGTATTGACTATCTTCGGCTATTACCGTTTCTTGCTTAGTTGCCAAATCTAAAGCGAGTAAACGCACAGTATTGGCATCATGAGAAGCACCTAGATATAAAATTTGACCATCCTTGGAAAAACCATAGCGCCTACCCTGTTCATCTGGACTCCAATGACGTAAAGTTTCCCAAGATTTGTCTATTGCTTCTCGATATAGCAAATCGTAACCACCATCGGGTGTAGCAGCTAGTGCTGCATTGTTCTTGTTGAGTCTGTTTTTGTAGCTATTTTAGCGATTTCTAAGGTTGATAAATTGAGAATCAGTTTTTATTGACAATGACGCAGATCTGCCCAGGCTTTTGATTGACCCAGAAGGTTGAACAATGGATCATAGAGAGGAGAGTTGATTTTCATCGTTTACCTGTTTCTGTTGTGACTAATACGCTAAGATCTGAAGCTCCCTTAACACAAGGGTTTTGTCTCTCTTGTTTCCAGTTTTGTCCGTCAATCAGGGTGTAGCAGACAGCTAAGATAAACTTTCCAATACTAAGGATTTTGATAATGCTCATAGTTCTCATTTTAGCGCCCAAGGTGCGATCACGCAGTGCCTCGCTTTGCGAGATCAGCCGAAGGCTGGCGCTGCGCGATCGCCAAGTCCTCCAAAACAAAAGAGATTCTCTTAACTTAATTAAGATAAAAATTACTCCGACCCGAAATAATTAAAACTATAATCAATCGCCCAATAACAATGGCACTAAGTGCTAGCTTTCTGTTACTTCTTGTGAGTTGTTCTTTCCTGGGAAATACTACCTCAGACCCCAGCCCGGAGGAATCATCATCAAATAGTCCTCTGATGTCACAAAATAATGTTACTGTTGCGGAGAATTTTCGAACTACAACAATATTAAAGGGTTTAGACCGTCCTTGGAGTATGGCATGGCTACCTGATGGAGCAATGTTAATTACCGAACGAGCAGGTAGGTTGCGAATCGCTCGTAATGGGGTCTTAGAACTGCAACCAATCGCAGGAGTTCCCGAAGTTTTCGCTGTCGGTCAAGGAGGCTTAATGGATGTCTCCCTGCACCCAAATTTTGCCGAAAATCGCTCGCTCTA